>JAPPQJ010000014.1 GCA_028817015.1 Gammaproteobacteria bacterium | reverse complement strand
CGCGGTCGCCGAGCCGCAGGAAGTGGAATACCAGACCATGCATTTGGCGGTCGGCGCCGGCGACGGCGATTTCAGCGCCGTGCACTGGAACCCGCTGCATCAGGCGTTCTACGACGAATCCGGCGGCGGCTCCTCGCTGCTGCGCGTCGGCTCGCTGGTTGAAGGGGCGCTGCAGGGCTACCTGGTTGACAAGGCGAGTTACGACTCCGGCATCACCAACTTAGGCGACCTCAAAGACCCCGCCATCGCCAAACGCTTTGACACCGACGGCGACGGCAAAGCCAACATGGCCGGTTGCGTGCCGGGCTGGGGCTGCGAGCGCGTCATTGAGCATCAACTCACCGAATACGGCCTGCGCGACACCGTGAACCACGACCAGGGCGCGTATGCCGCCATCATCGCCGACACCTTAGCCCGCCATCAGCGCGGCGAGCCGATTGTGTATTACACCTGGACGCCGTATTGGGTCAGCGGCGTGTTAGTGCCGGGCGACAATGTGGAGTGGCTGGAAGTGCCGTATTCGTCGCTGCCCGACAACCGCACCGACAACACCATGTTCCAGGGCAAGAACCTGGGCTTCGCCGTGAACAGTTTGCAGGTGGTCGCCAACGCCGATTTCCTCAACAAAAATCCGGCCGCCAGGAAGTTGTTCGAGTTGATGAAAATCGACATCAACGATGTCTCGGCGCAGAACAACAAAGTCCGCGACGGCGAGGACTCCGACCGCGACATCAACCGCCATGTCGGAGAATGGATTGACGCCAACCGCGCGCAGTTCGAGGCCTGGGTGGAAACTGCCCGCGCCGCCGGATAACCTGCGCCGCGGTTTCCGGTTGCCCCCCACCCCCTCTCCCTTTGGGAGAGGGCTGGGGAGAGGGCGGCCCAGGAAAGTCGCCGTCGCCATGCCAACTCCGCCGGCCAACCCGCGGCTGGTCAACCGGGGGCTGCGGCTCCCACCCTCCGCCCGGCCGGTTGATTTTCCCTCTCCCTTTATCCCTCTCCCAAAGGGAGAGGGAAACGCGGGACCAGAGTCCAGGATGCGGCGGCATCATGCAGTGGTGGCACTATCCGCCGCGGATTTGCTACCATTGACCGCACCGTCGCCGCCATCCCATCTCATGTCCGCCGCCGAGTTCATCATCCGCCCCAACAGCGCCTGCAATGACGGCAGTTGGCGGTGGGTGTTCGCGTCGCTGGTGGTGGTCGCTGCGGCCATCGCCATTCGTTTTGCCGCGCTTGGGTTGTGGATGATCGTGCCGTTCACCCTGGCCGAAATCTTGGCCTTGGGGGTGGGGTTGTGGGTTATGTTGCACCGCTCCTATACCGAGAAAGTGCTGGTCGGAGACGAGGTCGTGGAAATCCGCCATCTGCAAAAGGGCGCGAACCGAGTCTGGCAACTGCCCAGACGCCGAACGCAGGTCAAAATCTGCGACCGCCAATCCCACCCTGGGGGTCGCTGGTATCCGTGTCGCCTGATCCTCGGGCACGCTGGCCAGTGGGTCGAGATCGGCAGGTGCCTGACCGACCCTGAGAGGCGCTCCCTGGCCCGGGCGTTGCGCGCCGCCGGAATCGGGTCATGACCGGGCGCGCCATGCCGGATGCGGCGCACCCCGCGCTACCGTGGCGCGAATACTTGGCGTTGTGCAAGCCCAGGGTGGTGCTGCTGATTTTGTTCACCGCGCTGGTCGGCATGTTCCTGTCCACCGATGGCTGGATGCCGTTTCAGGCGGTGTTCTGGGGGCTGGCCGGCATCGGCCTGGCGGCCTCGGCCGGGGCCGCGCTCAATCACTGGGTGGACGAGGAAATAGACGCGCGCATGGCGCGCACCCGCAACCGGCCATTGCCACAGGGCCGCATCAGCGGCCGCCAGGCGGTGGTCTTTGCGCTGCTATTGGCGGCGCTGTCGATGGCGGTGTTGTTAGCCTTCGTCAACGCCCTGACCGCGGCTTTGACCTTCGCCTCGATGATCGGCTACGCGGTCATTTACAGCATGTTCCTGAAGCGCTCGACGCCGCAGAACATCGTGCTCGGCGGCGCGGCCGGGGCGGCCCCGCCGGTGCTGGGCTGGACCGCGGTCACCGGCGAGATTCACGCCGAAGCGCTGCTCCTGTTCCTGATCGTGTTCGTCTGGACGCCGCCGCATTTCTGGGCGCTGGCCATTAAGCGCGTCGACGACTACGCCCGGGTCGGCGTGCCGATGCTGCCGGTGGCCTACGGCATCGCCTTCACCAAACTGCACATCCTGCTGTATGCGATTTTGCTGCTGGTGGTGACCCTGATGCCGTTCGTGGTGATGATGAGCGGCCTCATCTACCTGGCCGGCGCGCTTGCCCTCGGGCTGGGCTTCGTCTATCATGCGGTCAAACTGTACCGCGCCGACGGCGACCAGCACGCGATGAAAACCTTCGGCTACTCGATTTTCTATTTAAGCGCGCTGTTCGCCTTCCTGTTGCTTGACCACTATGCCCGGATTTTCATTCGGGCCTTCATCCTCGATTGACTTGAGCAAGACGCCGGGCGGAACCGTTTATGAGTGCAGCGGCCGGGGTGGCGCGCCGGTGGTCGTGCTGATTCACGGCCTGGGGCTGGACCGGCATATGTGGCGCGACCACCGCGCCGCCTTGCAGTGCGACTACCGGGTATTAACCTACGATTTGTTCGGCCACGGCGACAGCGCCGCGCCGCCGGCCGAGCCTTCGCTGGCGTTGTGGTCCGTGCAGTTGCGCGATCTGCTTGATGCGCTCGGCATCGGCGTCGGTGCGCTGGTTGGGTTCTCGCTGGGTGGCATGATTGTCCGCCGTTTCGCCATCGACCATCCCGGGCGGGTCTCCGCATTGGCCATCTTCAACTCGCCGCACGCCCGCAGCCCCGCCGCGCAACGCCAGGCGGAGGAGCGCGCCGCGCGCACCGCACAGGACGGCATCGCAGCCACACTGGACAGCACCCTGGCGCGGTGGTTTACGCCTGAGTTTCGCGCCGCGCATCCCGACTCCATCGAGCAGACGCGCCGCCGGCTGTTGGCCAACGACCTGGAGATTTACGCGCAGTGCCGCTGCGTGCTCGCCGCCGGGGTGCTTGAACTGATCGACCCGCAGCCGCCGCTCACCTGCCCGGCGTTGGTCATGACCTGCGAAAACGACAGCGGCAGTACGCCGGCCATGGCGCGCGCCATCGCCGCCGAAATCGCCGGCGCACAACTGCGCATCGTGCCCGGCTTGCAACATCTGGGGTTGGTCGAAGCGGCGCACCAATTCACCGTTCCACTGCAAAGTTTTCTCAGCCGGCACGCGGCCCGACGCCGGGAAGTCGGCGCGTGAAACGATCACGATTGTCCGGCGGCCAGGCGGCGGTGGAAGCGTTGCGCGCCGAAAAAGTCCGGCATCTGTTCGGGTTGATCGGCTCGGCGGCGATGGAGATGTTCGATGCCTTGTATGACGCCGACGACATCGACTTCATCGGCGTGCGAGACGAGCGCACCGGGGCCCACATGGCCGATGGCTACGCGCGCGCCTCGGGGCGCGCCGGGGTCATCCTCGCCGGCCAGAACGGCCCCGGCGCGACCAATCTGGTCACCGGCCTGGCGCAGGCGGCGGCGGCGTTTTCGCCGCTGGTGTCGATTGCCGGCTCGCTGTCCTTGGAGCATGTATACCGGGGCGCGTTTCAGGAGGTGGACCAGCAGTCGCTGTTCGGCCCGGTGTCCAAGAAGACCCTGACCGTGACCCGCCCCGGGCGCATCCCGGAAATGTTCCGCGAGGCCTTCCGGCTGGCCATGACCCCGCGCCGCGGGCCGGTGCACATCAACCTGCCGCGCGACTTGCTGGCCGCCGGCGCCGAGTTTGCGGATACGGATTTCCAATCGCCGCAACAGTACCGCATACACCAGGCGCCGGCCGGGGCCGACTCCGCCATTGCCGCCGCCGCCGAATTGCTGTGCGCGGCGGTGCGCCCGGTGATCGTGGCCGGCGGCGGCATCAAGAACAGCGCCGGGCATCCACCGGTGCTGGCCCTCGCCGAAACCCTGCAGGCGCCGGTGGCGACCGCGCCGGGGCACGGCGACGCCATTCCGTTCGGTCACGACTTAAACGCCGGGCAGATGGGGCCGCGCGGCAATCCGGTGGCATCGCAATGCGTCCGGGAAGCGGATGTCATCTTGGCATTGGGCACGCGCCTCGGCTTCAATTCCACCTTCTATTCCTATGAGCACCTCAACCCGCTGGCGAAGATCATCCAGGTGGAGTTGGAGCCAACCGCGATTGGCCGCCACTTTCCGGTGGCGGTCGGCATCTGGGCCGATGCGCCGACCGCGGCCCGGCAGTTGCGCGAGCGCTGCGCCGGTTTGCGGATACGCGATGAAGCGCGCGCCTGGGTCGAGCAATACCGGCGCGCGCGCGCAGCGTATCTGCAAGACCGGGACGCCGACCCCGGCAACGCGCACCCGATTCAGCCCGCCGGCCTGTTCAGAACATTGCGCCGCGTGCTGCCGCCAAATGTCGCCATCACCCTGGACGCCGGAACGCTGTGCCTGCAGGCCACCGATGCGCTGAATTACCGGCAGCCGCCGTGCCTGTTTACGCCGCTGGACTTCGGCCTGGTCGGTTTCTCGTTCGCCTGCGGCCTGGGCGTCAAACTGGCGCGCCCCGAACGCCCGGTGGTCAGCCTCATCGGCGACGGCGGTTTCGGCATGACGCTGTCGGAGTTAAGCACCGCCGTGTCGCACGGCATCAACACGGTCACGCTGGTGATGAACAACCGCTGCTGGGGCGCGGAGAAGGCCTATCAGCGCGACTTCTTCGGCGCGCGTTACATCGGCGCCGACATTCACAGCCCGCCGTTTGACCGCGTGGCGGAAGCCTATGGCGCGGCCGGTTTCAGCGTTGAACGCGCCGCCGACATCGCCGGCGCGGTCGAGGCGGCGCTGGCTTGCGGCAAACCGGCGGTGGTGGATATCGCGGTGGACCCGGCGGCGTTGTACAGTTTTCGCCGCGATTCATTTGCCCATCGAAGCGGCTGACCAGCCGACGGCGCGCGCCGCGCGATGCCGCGCACAAGGGCGAACGGCGGCGAACAGGCGATTGGTGCCGAAGGCGGGACTCGAACCCGCACGGATCTCTCCACTGCCCCCTCAAGACAGCGTGTCTACCAGTTCCACCACTTCGGCATGAGTTGTCGGATGCCGGCTATTCGGGCACTGCCGGAACGTCGGAGGGGCCGGTCGATTGGCTTTCCGGCTGCGGTTCGGTTTCCCCGTCGGGCGCGGGCGGCGGGTCGACGAGCGGCGCAACCGAATCCAAATCCGATTGCGATTCGATAACCGAGCCCTCACCGATTACGCTGCCCGCTTCGCCGCCCTGGCGGGTGTAGATATACGCCAGCGTCAAACTGGAGAGGAAAAACACCGTGACCAGGGCGGCGGTGGCGCGGCTCAGGAAATTGGCCGAGCCGCGCGCCCCGAACAGCGATTCGGAGGAGCCGCCGCCGAACGCCGCGCCCATGTCCGCGCCCTTGCCGCGTTGCAACAGCACTAAGGTGACGATGGCGACCGCAACCAGCAGGTGTATCACGAGTAAGATGTTGGTGAACATTTAATCCGATTCTCCGGTAAAACCAAAACCCATCACCCGGCCGCCCGGCTATGACCCGGCGGCGGCGCAGATGGCCAGAAAGTCGCCGGCGTCCAGCGACGCGCCGCCGACCAGCCCGCCGTCTATGTCCGGCTGATCGATCAGTTGCGCGGCGTTGTCCGGCTTCATGCTGCCGCCGTATAGTATGCGGCATTGAGCGGCGATGCGCGCGTCGCGCGCGGCCAGGCGCTGGCGGATGAAGCGGTGCACCTGCTGAGCCTGATCGGGCGCGGCGGTCAGTCCGGTGCCGATGGCCCACACCGGCTCATAGGCGATCACCACCTCGGGCCACGCCTCCGGTACAATGCCCGCCAGCAGCGCGGCCAGTTGCCGCCCGACCACCGCCTCAGTGTCGCCGGCTTCGCGCTGCGCCCGGGTTTCGCCGACGCAGATAATCGGGCGCAGGCCAAAAGCCAGCGCCGCACCGGCCTTGCGTGCCACCAGTTGATCGCTCTCGCCATACCCTGCGCGGCGCTCCGAGTGGCCGACGATAACATAGCGGCAGCCGCTGTCGGCGATCAGGCGCGCCGAGGTCTGGCCGGTGAACGCGCCGTTGTCGTTGACATCCACATCCTGCGCGCCGACCCTGACCGAACTGCCGGCCAATGCGCCGACCACCGCCGCAATCAGAATGTGCGGCGGGCAGACCGCCACCTCGCCGGCGCCGGCCGGCCCGATATTGCCCGCAACATCAGCGCACCAAGCCGCGGCCATGGCCCGGCTGCCATTCATTTTCCAGTTTCCCGCCACCAGGTTGCGCCGCACCACGGTTCTCCCGATTAAATCGCAAATGGCCACGCGCCGGCGGGCCACCTTAAGGCCTTAAAAAAGATTCCGAATAATATCCGCGGGAGCGGCCAAAAGCAATGCGATTTCCCATTTTCTGCGGAGGTGGCGCGGTGCGATGTCGAAGCCATTTACCGGCGGCTCATTGATGGCGGTCTTTCGACGCCGGGCGCTTCGACTGATGCGCCGCTGGCCACGCGGCTTAAGAATCCGCCGAGCGCTTTCTCCGCCACTCCCGCCCCCGGCCGGAATCCGGTGTCTTTTTCTTTCTTACGCCGCCCTATCCCGGAGGGAGAAGGGGAGGAGGCGACCGGGGCGTTTCCGTCTCCCTTTGGGAGAGGGAAAATCAACCGCCCCCGCCGTCAGCGGATTTGACATGACAATAGAATGGAATGGGCTTATACGCGCGGTTGCGGTTGCGGGCGTTTTTTATAACTGCTACCATCGCCACTACCCCGGAGGCTCGGGGAAATATCCACGCCTTGCGGGGCGGCAGTAGATGAACACGGAACACCCGGTGGAAAAATGCCCAATATCATCGTCATCCCCGAAGGCAAAATATGCGACTACATCGACGGCAAGTTTCGCAATGACACGCCGGAGGAGTATGTTCGGCAGAACATCGAGAAGCGCCTGGTCAACGAGCATAAATATGCCGTCGAACGGATAGCGGTTGAGTTCGGCATTCGCATCGGCTCCAGCAAGCGGCGCGCTGATATCGTGATTTTTTCCGCCGGCGCCGCGCGCTCCCAGGAAAACATTCAACTGATTATTGAATGCAAAAAAGAAACGGTGGGACCCGGCGACCGCAAAGACGGCGTGGGGCAACTCAAATCCTATATGTCGTCCTGCGCCAACTGCGAATGGGGCATGTGGACAAACGGCAGGCACAAGGAGGTTCTCAGGAAAGTTTTCGGTGATACGGGGGCGGTTGAGTTTGCTGAATTCAACGACATTCCCTCCGCCGATGGCCGGGTGGAAGACATCGACCGCCCCCAGCGCCAAACGCTGAAAAACGCCGTTGAAGACAACCTGCTTTTTGTCTTCAAGGCCTGCCATAACCACATCTATGTCACGGACGGCATGCAAAAACAACCCGCTTTCTTTGAACTGCTGAAAGTGATTTTCTGCAAAATTGAGGATGAAAAAAACATCGGAAAACCGCTTGAGTTTTACGCCACCTCAGGCGAGCGCTCCAATCCAGACGGGCAACTCACCGTCAAAAACCGTATTGCGGCCATATTTGAGGGCGTCAAGAAAAAACACGCTCATATCTTCGAGAAAAATGACGCCATCGACCTGCATGCGCGCAGCCTCGCCCATGTGGTCAGCGAAATTCAGAAATACTCGCTACTCGATACGAATATCGATATTAAAGGCAAGGCATATGAAGAACTCGTGGGCGCCAATCTGCGCGGCGACCGGGGGGAATTTTTCACCCCGCGGAATGTCATGCGCATGACCGTGCAAATGCTGGCGCCGACTTTCGATGACAAAGTCACCGACCCCGCCTGCGGGACCGGAGGTTTCCTGGTGGTTGCGATGAACCAGGTTATTGACCAGGTGCAGTCCTTATACGAGGAAGAAAACGGCGTGAAAAAACAACATTGGAGCGTTGCTCAAAACCGCAACTTCCAAAATCGCATTGCGGACATCGCACAAACGAACTTTTTCGGATTCGATATCAACCCCGACCTTGCCAAAGCCACCAAAATGAACATGGTGATGAACAATGACGGCAGCGGCAACATCTTCCGCACCAATTCTCTTCTGCCGCCCCATGCATGGGACGCCGAATTTCGTGAGAACCTGACTCGCTCTCTGGATATCCCGGCATCCGCCCTGCGCAATTCAGACTGCCTCGGGCTGTTTGATGTGGTTGTCACCAACCCGCCTTTCGGCAGCAGAATTCCAATCAGCGAATCGGGCATTCTGGAACAGTATGAACTGGGTCACATCTGGCGAAACCAGGACGGCCACTGGACAAAAAGCGACCGGCTTAGGTCATCCGCTCCGCCGGAGCAACTTTTTATTGAGCGTTGCCTGCAACTGCTCAAACCCGGCGGGCGCATGGGCATCGTGCTGCCTGATTCCATTCTCGGCGCGCCCGGGCTCGGTTTCATTCGCCAGTGGCTTACGGAAAAAATGCGCATCATTGCCAGCATCGACCTTCATGTGGATACCTTCCAGCCGAGAAACGGCACCCAAACCTCCGTGCTCATCCTGCAAAAGAAAACCGCTGAGCAGATTCGCCGGGAAGAAAAAACGCGAAACATGGCCGACTATCCGATTTTCATGACGATGGTGGACCACATCGGTCATGACAAGCGGGGCAATCCCCAGTTCAAGCGGGATGCGGATGGAAGTGAAATTTTACGGCCCGTCGTGGGGGAAATTGCACCCGGCGGGGCCTCCGATTTGGCGGGAGCCGTCACGGTCGAATCGCGGGAGAAAATTTCCGATGATCAGACCGGCGATGTAGTGGATTCCTTCAAGCGGTGGCGGGAAAAGGAGGGCTTGTCGTGGTGACCGCCGCGTCGGCCATTAAATTGCCGAAAGACGAATTGCGCTGGCGTTCGGTCTCTCTTACCGATGTGCTTGCGCACGGCCTGCGGCTGGACGGGGGATTTTACAATACCGGCGGCTGGCATGCGCGGCAGAAATTGAATCGGTGCAAATGGCCCATCGGGTATATAACCGGGGAAAATGGAATTGCTTCCAGTTTCTATCCGCCTCGATTCAAACGCATCATGGTTAAGAAATCAGAATACCCCTTAATTCTTCCTTCTCAAATTGAGGAGGTGAATCCAAAGCCCAAGGGGTATCTGTCCCGGCTGTGCGACACAAATTTTGACACCCTTAAAGCAAAAAAGGGGCAGATACTCATGACCCGCTCAGGGACAGTCGGAAATTGCCGGCTCGTTTCGGATATCATCAGCGGACAAACCATCAGTGACGATATAATTCGAATCATATGCAAAAAAGAGCAAGACACCGGCTACCTTTACGCCTACTTGAGAACCGAAACCGGAAAAGCGCTTGTCCAAAGCAGCGAGTATGGCGCGGTTATCTCACACATTGAACCTGATCATCTCGAATCCGTTCCGATTCCCAATCCACCGGCTGCGCTGAAAAAGCGGATACACGAATTAGTCATCCGCTCCTATGCCTTGCGCGACCGGGCGAATTCCCTGCTTGACACCGCAGAGCAACTTTTTTGTGAGGCACTGAATCTGCCGCCCCTGGCCAAATTGCGCCCGGCTTATTTTGACAAGTCCACCGACTTGCGCAACTGGACCGTCAACTTTTCCGATTACGCCGGACGGTTGGACGCATCCTATCATGTGCCCATCGCCAACTCGATTCTACGGCGTATGAAAAAAGAAGCCGCCGAGATGACCACCGTCGGTGATGACAGAATCAGCCGGCGCATTATTCTCCCCGGTCGTTTCCCGCGTGTTTATGTGCAGGAAGGGCAGGGTGGCGTTCCCTCTTTTGGCGGCAAACAAATACACGAAATCGATCCGATCAACAAAAAATACCTCTCCCGCAAACACCACCGGGAACGCATTGAACGCGAACTGGCGCTCAATGAAAATATGGTGATGATTACTCGTAGCGGGACCATCGGCAAAGTCACCATTGTCCCGAAACATTGGGCGGGTTGGACCGCCAATGAACACATCATCCGCGTTGTCCCCGCAACCCCGGAGGTTGCCGGCTACCTCTACGTTTTCCTGCAAAGTGATTACGGCCACGAACTCATCACCCGTTTCACCTACGGCTCAGTCGTGGACGAAATAGACGATACCCATGTCGCAAAAATCCCCGTTCCACTGCTGAAAGATGCGAAAAAGCAAAACAAAATCAGCCGCCTCGCTCTCGAAGCCAACGCCAAACGCACCGAAGCTTACGAAGTGGAACAGGAAGCGATTCGGATTACGAATGAGGAGGTGATTTATGCAATGCGGTGATTGCCCCTTGATATTAACAGATTCTCAAGATTTCGGGCTCCACCTAAGTCTTCTATTATTAAATATGCCCCTTTGAGGGTGTGGTTTGTCTATCATCGATTTAACGATTTACCGAAGAGACTTAAATACCAAAATGACCTCTTCTTTCATCCTCTTCTGCATCTTTGTTCCCGAAGTCTTGTAGGAAGGCGAGGGCAAATATCGATGTCTTTCGGGAAGGTTGCGAATCTGTTTCTTTACAAGAAGAAAGCCGGCTTTCTTGCACAGATATTCAAGGGATTTGGAGTTATCAATAAATACATTTCGAATTGAAGAATTCCCTATGACAAGCACAACTCGACCATTGGGTTTTATAACTCGCTTCATTTCTAGAATTGCTTTTCGCATATCATTCAGATAGTTCACCAAAATTCCTTGGTGGCGAGAAGATAGTAATTTCACATCCCCTGAATTTTTCATTGCGTTACTCACATCTGATGAAAAGGGTTCTCGAGAAATCTCGGACCCGATACTTCCTGAACGCAAATTCCGGATTTGTGAGAGTGAATAGCCCATCCATACCAAGGTCAGTTTATGTCCACGCAAATAGTCAATAGCATTCAGGTAAGGTGGAGATGTGATGATTAAATCAATACTCCTCGATCTGACGCTCAGTTCTCTCGCATCGGAATCTCCAATTATAGAGGCCGGGTGTTGCAGATCAGATTCCTGGTTGAAAGGTATTCTTCTTGCAATGTATTCGACCGATGACAGGAACTTGTCAAAAGGCTTAATTGGCGAAACTGTGTATTTCTTATGTGGCCTGCTATGGGATACATCCATCGCCAATGATGCTCCCACCTTCTTTGTGACAATAAGACGAGAAAAAGCGCACCACAGAACATTACGCTGTGTCACATCTCTAACCCTTGAAATTGATGTGGCCAGAGACCAGAGTTGCACCCTGCTGGCACTATCAAACCAGTAATCTATGAAGTCATGCAATTGTTTATCTGTTTTTGCAGGGTAAGCATTTTTAGTATGAATTGCCTCACTCCTTTTTCTGGCTCTTTCAAGAACGACGGAGGCTCTGTGGCGAACCATCTCAACATCTACGGTGGTACACCATACTTCGGCAATGAGTCGTGCCAAAGGGTCAATATCAAACCCTAACCCAATATGCCCCTTGGTGCGTGCGCTGACTATAGTGGTTCCCGATCCCATCATAGGATCGAGTATTTTCAACGGCTGTTCAGAGTCGGGGAGATACTCCCAGACTAATGAGGAAGCCATCCGGGCGGGGAAAGGGTGTATAGGAAGAGTTGCTAGTTTCTCAGTCATATGCGGATTACCTTCTTCTCCCCCTTGGGGTAGTTGTCGATGTCTTGCCTTATTTTAGCAAGAATTAAGTCTGGATGTTGATTAATTTCCACTGCACCTTGTCTTGCATAAACACCGCCTTGAGATAGATTTTGTAAGGCCACACAAGCGTCCTTGACTTCTTTCTTAGTGAGTGTAATTTCAGGATTCAGGTGCGACAACTCATTTGAGAGAGTACCATAATCAACAGTCTCCGTCGGACGAGCGTTTCCTAATTTCCATATTGCTTCCAGAATCTCCTTATGATGCATGTCGGGCATAGGTTCTTTGGCAACGTCATCAACCCAACGACGAGACTCGTCATGAGTTTTACATCTTTTGAAAAAATCTCGCAATTTGCCAAGACCAATGCGTTTGGCAGGAACAATTCTTACCAATTTGGCAAAATCATCAATTGTTATGAGAGTGATTGTTTTTTCTGATTTACCCATAAAAGTGCGAATCTCTTTCACAATAGCAGAATCTTTATCTTGGGATGGCAGTGGAAACTCGTTCCCAACAATCAAATGGTGGTTGCACTCATATTCATTCATGTGCCTTTCGATAGCGGAGACACTGATTCTGTTGGCGTCTATTTTCTTTCTGCCACTCTTGGCTTCCAAGCCGACTCTATAGCGTCGTGAAGATCCATCTTTTATAGCAGGAAGCCAGGCATCAGCGATACCGTCAGGTTGGTTTGATCCACCAAGGTGTGTTACGTTTTCAAATCCCATCTTTTCGAACGAGGCAACCATGGCCCGCTCAAGACCCTTCGGGTCATTTTTTGTTTCCTTGAGTTGAAGAGAAACCATAGCAGCGGTACTACGCCCAGACGCCCTAACAAAAGAACGCAAAAGTTCGTCTTTGTTGTCAATAATATCCTTTACTTGATCATGGTCGAACCCACTGTAATACAGGTAAGATTCATGCAGAATCTCTCCAACTATGATCATTTCAAGGATCAGTGCATTAGCGCTTTGTAGCATGTCTTGTGCGAAAGCAACAAATGGATGAGAGAGATTGATTGTTAAAACTCCGTTCTCCACATTATAACGAGCCCAACTTTTGTCGTTTGCTATGTCATCCTCTATAACGACTTCGCTGATTAGATCTTCATCCGAATCAATTTTGTTCTTAAATGCCGTAATCGCCTTATCTTTGCTTGCATCGTCAGGGCAAACAGGTAGACTCACATATTCGAGGGAATAGCCGCCTTTAATTGCTCTCTTGACCGCCGAAAAAAGCGGCTTTCTCGTCAAACTTGGTGCGGTATCCGCAATTCGGGCGGACAATTGTTTTTCAGGTAAGAACTGCCTGTTGTGATTATCCAACTCAACCCTTGCCACATTAAATAATATACGCATGAGGTTCTTGGCTATCGTATAACGCTTCCCTTCGTACAACATTTCTCGGGAAGATCGCAAATCATCATCCAAACTGTCGATGTGAACCACTACCCTCATTCGGGAAAATGTCCCGTGTCGCAACACGTGTCTTTCCACGCCAAATCCCGGATCATCGGCATTAATCATTCTGTCTCGAACGTAGACAAA
The DNA here is from genome assembly GCA_028817015.1 of Gammaproteobacteria bacterium. GTDB lineage: Bacteria > Pseudomonadota > Gammaproteobacteria > Arenicellales > Poriferihabitantaceae > JAHRAW01. Next base: position 11,016 of record JAPPQJ010000014.1, on the reverse strand, counting down.
AAATCCGTTGCTACGTTCCACCCTGTCAGATTTACCGCCTGACAATTCGTCTTCATACAGTTCCACGTAACCCGTTACCTTGTCCAAAATTTTGTGGTTGAGGCTGCAGAGTTGATTTTTCGACTGTCCTTTTGACGCCCAAAAATCATCTTTATCCAATGCTGGCGTTTTCTCTTCGGTAATATCCTTTCCTATAACCCATTTTTTAATGCGGGGGATATTAATTTTTGAAGGAGACAACAATTCTCCATTCAAATATAATTTAAAGTCGTCGCGCAATGGCATTGCTGTCCGCAATACCCACCGCAGGCGGCCGAGTTGGACATTCTTGCCCGCATCTTTAAGGTCAGACATAATCGCAACTGTCCAAGAGGATGTAGAATCACCGCCAAACAGTTTGATATTCTTGATGTCTGCCCCGGCGTCCATACGCCAATTATCTATAATCCTTTCTGCTTCATCGGGCCTCAAGTTTCGGATGGGAAGATTCACATTTTTCTCCTCGAAAATTTCTTCGCTCTTTCCTGACAATTCCTTATCATAGTCCATTGTTACAGCATGGATTTCCCCATTTAATTTGCAGACATGGGTCAGGCAATTAGCCAGAATGTAGGTCGCGAGCTTACCGATTCCAAATTTTCCTATGGGCTTACGGCTACTTGAAGTCGAGGATCTGTCTCTTCGGGTGCTCTTTCCGAGAATCCAATGTTCCTGTAATCCAGAAATACCCATGCTTTCGCCATCATCGATAACAGAAATTGTCGCATTCTCTGCATGTAAATTATCAGGGATAACCACGTGAACATTTTGAGCATTTGCATCAAAAGCGTTGCAAACCAGTTCTTCAACAGCTTTGTTAGGACTAGAATAGAGGCCTTCAGAGAAGAGCTGGATAATACGTTTGCTGATTCTGACCGTAGCGTGTCCAACATTCTTTCCCGCGTCTTTAAATTCACTCATGGCTTTTTACCTCTTTCGTTTATTTGTGCAACAGATTACCCAACAGAATCATCGAAAGCAAGACATTACTAACAACCAAGGCGACATGGATATGGCGGCGGTGGCGTGATTCTACCTGGTCAGGCCCGGATTTTCCCCGCAAACACCGCCGAAACCCCCAGCAGCAACGTGGACAACAGCAGGAAAGTCCCCCACCCCGACCACTGATACACATAACCCGGCAGCCACGAGCCGAGCGCGCCGCTGATGTAATAGACCGACACATACAGGCCGTTGACCACGCCCTTGTGCTCGGTGGCGCGCTCGTTGACCAGGCCGGACAGGGCGGCGTGGATGGAGAACATGCCGGCGGCGAAGATGAACATGGTGGCGAACAGCACCGGGATGGCGGGCAGCAGGTAGGCGGCCAGGCCGATGCAGTTGATGCCGAGGCCGGTCAGCACGGCGCGGCGCACGCTGCCGAAGACGCGGGTCAGGCGCTCCGAGAAGATGGCGATGGGGACGCATATCAGGTAGCCGGTATACGCTAATGAGATGCCGAACGGGCCGATGGACGGGTCGATGTCGCTGCTGCGAAACGGCAGGAGGTTGAGCATCCCGGAGAACACCAGGAAGGCGGTGAACAGCACCAAATAGCAGTGGCGGTACAGCGGGTTGGCCAACACCCGCCGGATGCTGCGCAGGTCGAGGCGCGAGAAGTTAATTTCGGCGTCCGGGTCGGTGTGGCGCAGCAGGACCCACACCGGCACTAACGCCAGCCCCATGACCACGAACATCCACTGCCATCCGACCCATTCCACTAACGCGCCGCTCATGACGCGGCTCAAGAATCCGCCGAGCACGGTGGCACCGATATACAGGCCCATGGCCCGGCGCACGCCGCCGGGCGGCGCCATGGTCGCGCAGTAGGTCATCAACGCGGTGAAGATGGCCGGCAGCAGCAGCCCCTGGATGAAGCGCAATGCCAGCAGATGCCAGAACGCGGTGGCGGCAAAGAACGCCAGTTGGTCGATGATCAACAGCAGCACCGCAAGGCGCAGCATGGTGCGCGCCGGGATGGCCTGCAGGAAGTAGCCGTAGGCGATGGGCGCCAGGCCGAGCGGCGCCAGCGTGAAGGTGACTAACAGCGCGCTGTCGGCGGCGCTGACGTCGAACTCGGCGCTCAGCAGCGGCAGAATGGGCTGGGGGGCATACAGCGTGCAAAACGACAGCACGGTGGCCGCCAAGGCGATTAACAGATTCTTATCCATGCCGGGATGCGGGCGGGGGCTTTATAAAGAAAATTTTTTTTTCCGTCAGATGGAAACTTGGAGTTGCGATTCGTCGCGCTGCCTCTCCCGAAGGGAGATGAGGGTGGCCGAAGTGTTTCCATCCCTTGGGGAGAGGGATAAAGGGAGAGGGAAAATCAACCGCCCCGCTATCGGCGAATTTGACATGACAACAGCCACGGCGGCAACGGCGGCGGGCGTCACCCGGCCGGGCGAAACACCGCCCCGGCATCCGCTTCCTTCGCATTCTCCGCCGCCACGCGCCCCTGTGCGATAAGAAAGCGCAACGAGCCGAGGATGGAGCGCTCCGCGCCGGTGTGCAGGGCCGGGTCGAGGCCGGCGTAGATGCGCGCGCGCATGGCGCGGATGTCGCCAACGCCTGCGGCCACCGCATGGAACACCTGCTCGATTCGCGCCAGGCGGTGGGCGGTGACCTGGTCGATGTGTTCGCGCGGGTTGTGGATGGCGGCGCCGTGGGTGGGCCGGTAAATGGTCTCCGGCCGATTCTTCAGTCGTTCGAGGCTGGCCAGATAGTCGGCGACATCGCCATCCGGCGGCATGACCACCGTGGTTGACCACGCCATGAGTTGATCGCCGCAAAACAGCGTGTTTTCCTCCGGCAGCGCCAGGCAGATGTGATTGGCGCAATGGCCGGGGGTGTGGATGGCGCACAGGTGCCAGTCCAACGCGGCAATGACGCCGCCGTCGCCGAGGCGGTGGTCGGGGGCGAAGTCGCGGTCGGCGCCGTCCGATGCGCCCGCCGCGCCATCCGATGCGGCGGGATGCGGGCCGAAACCGTAAGTCGGCGCGCCGGTTTTTTCCTGCAGCAACCGGCAGCCCGGCGAGTGGTCGGCGTGGGTGTGGGTGGCGATGATGTGGCTGACCGACTCCCCGGCCAGGCCGTCGATCATCGCATCGATGTGCTCAGGCAGCGCCGGCCCGGGGTCGATGACCGCCACTTCGCGGTTGCCGATGATGAAGGTGGCGGTGCCGTGGAAGGTGAACGGGCCGGGGTTGCGGGCCACCACGCGGCGCACCAGCGGGGTCAGTTTTTCGACCACGCCGTAGCGGAATTCAAACACGCGGTTGAAGCGCATCGCTGTCATCGGTCACGCCCGGTGCGCAGTTCATCGAGAAAATCGCGCATCGGCCGGGCGCCGGCCTCGATGCGCAGGCGCTCGGTGATTTCCCGAATCAAGCGCGGACCGTGGTAGATGAAGCCGGTGTAAATCTGCACCAGGTCGGCGCCGGCCTGAAACTTTTCCAGCGCACGCTCGGCCGAGTCGATGCCGCCGATGCCGATGATGGGAATCTCGCCCTGCAGGTTGCGGAACAGCGCGGCAACGGTTTCGGTGGCCGCCTCCGCCAGCGGCGGCCCGCTTAAGCCGCCCGGCTCGGCGGCCGACGCATGCCCCTCGAGCGCCGCCCGCGACCGCGTGGTGTTGGTCGCGGCGATGCCGTCGATGCGGTGTTTGCGCGCCAGGGACGCGATGTCGTCGAGCGTGGCGCGGTCCGCATCCGGGGAGATTTTCAGCACTAACGGCACGCGCCGCCCGCCGGCATCGGCCAGTTGCATGCGCCGGCGGTCGAGGCCGCTAAGCAGCGGGTTGAGCGCCTGGGCGCGCTGCAAATCGCGCAGGTCGCGGGTGTTCGGGGAAGAGATGTTGACGGCCACATAATCGGCGTGGCGGTGCACCGCATCCAGGCAGGCGAGGTAGTCGTCCGCCGACTTCTCGAGCGCCGTCGCGGCGTTCTTGCCGATGTTGACGCCCTTGATGATGCGCGCATCGCAACGCGCGACATTGCGGCAGAACCGCTCAAGCCCGTCGCTGTTGAAGCCCAGGCGGTTGATGAGCGCGCCGTGTTCGGCCAGGCGAAACATTCGCGGCCTGGGGTTGCCGGGCTGGGGCAGTGGCGTGACGGTGCCCAGCTCCAGCCAGCCGAAGCCGAGGGCGTGCAGCGCGCCGCAGGCGTTGCCCTGCTTGTCCAGCCCGGCCGCCAGGCCGACCGGATGGGGGAACCGGATGCCCATGACCTCAAGCGGCAACGAGGGGATGCGGCGGCGGTTGAACCGCTCCAGCAGCGCGGTCGCGGCTTTGTTGCGGGATGCTTGCCCCAGCGCGCCGAGAACCGCATCGTGGGCGGTTTCCGCCTCCAACTGGAACAGGATTGGGCGCAGCGTGGCATACATCGTAGTTGCGCGTCGGGCGCGCGGGCCGGTTACCGCCCGGTTGCGGCTTGCGACGCGCGCCCGGTATAGGTGGCCGGAGTCATCGCCAGCAGGCGTCGTTTGGCGTGGTCGGGAATTTCCAGAGTTTCGATAAAGGCTTGCAGGGTGCCGCGGTCGATGCCGTCGGCGCCGCGGGTCAGCGTGGCCAGTTTTTCATACGGCTGCTGGACGCCGTAGCGGCGCATCACCGTTTGAATCGCCTCGGCCAGCACTTCCCAGTTCTGGTCCAGGTCGCGGTGCAGTTGCGGCGCGTTCAATTCCAGTTTGGACAGCCCGCGAAGGGTCGAGTCGACGGCTATCACGCCGTGGCCGACGGCGACGCCGAGGTTGCGCAGCACGGTGGAGTCGGTCAGGTCGCGCTGCCACCGGCTGATGGGCAGCGTGGCGGCGAAATGCTGTAGCAGGGCGTTGCACACGCCTAAATTGCCTTCCGAATTCTCGAAGTCTATCGGGTTGATCTTGTGCGGCATGGCGCTCGACCCGACTTCTCCGGCAACCGCTTTTTGTTGAAAATATTTGAGCGAAATATACCCCCACAAATCGCGGTCGAGGTCGATGACCACGCTGTTGAAGCGGCACAAACCGTGGCACAGCGCGGCGATGTAATCGTGCGGCTCGATCTGCGAGGTCAGCGGTTGATAGACCAGCCCCAATCGAGACACGAAGGCCGAGGCGATGGCCGGCCAGTCCAGTTTCGGGTAGGCGGCCAGATGGGCGTTGAAGTTGCCGGTGGCGCCGTTCAATTTGCCCATGACCGGCAACGCCTCGAAGTCGCTGCAGGCGCGCTCAAGGCGGGCGGTGAAGTTGGCCAATTCCTTGCCCACGGTGGTGGGGCTGGCCGGCTGGCCGTGGGTGCGGGCGAGCATCGGCTGGCCGGCGTATTGGTTTGCCAGGTCGCCCATCCGCTCGGCCAACGCGCGCATCTGCGGGGCGATGACTTCCTCCCGGGCGCGCTTAATCAGCAGCGCATAGGCGAGGTTGTTGATGTCCTCGGAGGTGCAGGCGAAATGGATGAACTCGCGGGCCGCGGCCAGCGTCTTGCGCTCCTGCACCGCTTCCTTGAGGAAATATTCGACCGCCTTGACATCGTGGTTGGTGGTGGCTTCGATGGCCTTGATGCGCTCCGCGTGTTGCGGCGCAAACCCGGCCACCAATTCGCCCAGGAAGTGTCTCTCGGCGGCGGGGAAGGCCGGCAATTCTTCGACGGCGGCTGTCTCGGACAGGTGGATGAGCCACTGCACTTCCACCTCGAGGCGCGCGCGCAGCAGGGCGAATTCACTGAAATACGGTCTCAGGCGGGCGCTTCTTCGGTGATAGCGCCCGTCCAGCGGAGACAGCGCGGTGAGCGCGCTTAGGGGGAGCGAAGCGTTTGCCAAGTTGAGGCGGTCGGAGCCGGGTGTGTGAAGCGGTTCATCATAGCACAGGCGGCATGCCACGACACGGCGGCTGCGCTCGATTCGCTCAGCCCGATGTGGCCCGAATCACGCCGCCGCCGATGCAGATGTCCTGTTGGTAGAACACCACCGACTGCCCCGGAGTGACCGCGCGCTGCGGGCGGTCAAACTCGATGCGCGAAACGCGCGGCCCGATAGAGGCGATGACGCAGTCCTGGTCGTGTTGCCGGTAGCGGGTCTTGGCGGTGCAGCGAACCGGCGCGGGCGGCGGGGATTCGGCCACCCAGTGCAGGTTCTCGGCCAGCACCACGCGCTTCATCAGCGCCGGATGGTCGTGCCCCTGCACCGCATAGACGATGTTGCGCGCGACATCCTTGCCGGCCACATACCACGCCTCCCCAGGCCCGCCCAGCCCCAGGCCGTGGCGCTGGCCAATGGTGTAGTAAAACGCGCCGCGGTGGGCGCCCACGGTTTCCCCTTGCAGAGTTTGGATGCGGCCCCGCTGCGGCGGCAAATAACGGCTGAGAAAATCGTCGAAGCGCCGCTCGCCGATGAAGCAGATGCCGGTGCTGTCTTTTTTGTCGTGGGTGGCCAGCCCCAAGTCGCGCGCCCGCTGCCGCACTTGTTTTTTTTTCATTTCGCCGAGCGGAAAACGCGACAGGCGCAATGCGTTTTGATTCAGCGTGTGCAGGAAATAACTCTGGTCTTTGCCGGGGTCGCGCCCTTTGCGCAGCACATAACCGCGCCGTTGCCGCTCGCATCTCGCGTAATGGCCGGTGGCGATGCAGTCGGCGCCGAGGCGCACCGCCCAGTCGAGGAATTCCTTGAACTTGATTTCCTTGTTGCACACCACATCCGGGTTGGGCGTGCGCCCGCTGCGGTATTCGGCGAGGAACACCTGAAACACCCGCGTCCAGTATTCGTGGGAGAAGTTGACGGTGCGAAGTTCGATGCCCAGTTGCCGGCAGACCGCCTCGGCGTCGGCCAAATCTTCGGCGGCGGCGCAGTAGTCGTCGTGGTCGTCCTCCTCCCAGTTCTTCATATACAGGCCGGTGACCCGGTTGCCCTCTTCGACCAGCCTGGCGGCCGCCACCGACGAGTCGACCCCGCCCGACATGCCCACCACCACATTGGCCACCGGCTCAGCCCCCGCCCGCCGCCGCGCTATTGGCCGCGCAAAAAGCGGTGCCAGAATGAGCGTTTGATTTTCTCGCCTTCCCGGTCCGGGGAATTGTCCACCACCGCAGTCAGCGGGTTAATGTCGCTCCACTGCTCCCTGGTCTGCACCACCGGCAGATAACCGTTCGGCTGGAACCACGAATCGACCGTGAAGCGTTTGCCGCTGATTTTTTCCCGAATCTGCCCGGCCCAGTGCTGGTCGAACAGCGCCCTGCGGTAGGCCGCTTCCATGACCACATGGTGGCCCAGCAGGCCATTCATCGCAAACAACTTCAGATAAGTGGTGGTGTTGACCGCCTCGTCTATGCAGTCCAGCTGGCCGGGGAAAATCTCCTTGCGGTCGGCGTTCGCCGGCAAATCAAAGGCCAGGTCCTTGTGGGTCGGCGTGTGCCGGCCAATCAGGACTTCCATCCAGCCGACCGCCCGCTTAATCTGTTCGCGCTCTTCGGCGGGCGTGGCGGCTGCCGGCAGGAACCAGCCGGCCACGCTCTGCCATTCGCCGGCCGACAGGGCCACCGTGGCCCGGCGCTTGCAGCCGAAGTCGTGGCATACCGGGATTGAGGACAGCGAAATGGGGCCCGGCATCGGCAGCGCCGCGCGCTCAGCCCAGGCGCCCCAGGGGAACAGGGCGCCGACCAGGAACAGCGGCAGGGAGAGCCGTGCTTTCATGGCGGTCATTATAGCCTCGGGGCGGTGAGGGCGGTTCGGTGGCGGTCTACTTGTCCGGCGACTTCCACTCATCCGGCATCACGATTCCGTCGCCGAAAAACCACGCCTCCATCTGCTCGGCGAGATATTTTTTGTGCTCGGCTTGCAGCGGATTGAGTTTGTATTCGTTGATGAGGATGGTCTGCTGGCGCAACCAGTCCTGCCACGCTTCCTTCGAGACATTCTCAAACAACCGCCGGCCGAGTTCGCCCGGCCACGGGGCAAAATCCAGCCCCTCGGCTTGTTTGCCTAATTTGACGCAGTGCACCTTACGACTCATTCAACCGTCCTAAAATACGCTTGACCGCGGCCGGTACGCCGACCTGTGCGGGGGATGACGGGTTATACCAGAGATATTGTTGCGCGTCCATGACCGACCCGCCGCCGGCGGTGCACCGGGCGGGCAGCGGCAGGATGTCGAGGTCGAAATGGGTAAACGAATGAGTCATTATCGGCAGCGGTTTGCCGGTCTTTACGGCCACGCCCAATCGCCGTTCGCACCATTCCTCGATGCGCCGCCGCTGTGCCGGTGTCGGCTGCGCTGGGGCGGGGCGGGCGCGGTGTTCATATTCGGGCAGCGACCACAGCCCGCCCCAGATTCCGCTCGGCGGGCGCTTCACCAACAACAATTCCGCGCCGCGGTTGCGCACGATCAGCATGGTCACCGCCTTGCGCGGCCGGGCGCTCGCCGGCTTCGGCTTGGGTTCAGGGAAAGCCGCCGGTTTGCCCATTTGACAAGCGCGGCAGTCGGCCGCCAGCGGGCAGATTGTACACAGCGGCCGGGCATGCACGCACACGGTCGCGCCCAAGTCCATCAACGCCTGAGTATAGTCGGCGACCCGCTTTTCGGGAGTCAACCGGTCGGCGATTTGCCACAGTCGCGCCTGCACCCGGGCGGCTCCGGGATGGCCTTTGACCGCGCAGTAGCGGCTTAGCACGCGCTTGACATTGCCGTCCAAAATCGGGTGGCGCTGGCCGAACGCGAAGGCCAGTATGGCCCCGGCGGTGGAGCGGCCGATGCCGGGCAGCGCCAGCACCTGGTCGAAGCGCGCCGGGAATCGGCCGCCGTGAAGGTCGGCGATTTGCCGGGCGGCGGCGTGCAGGTTGCGGGCGCGGGCGTAGTAGCCGAGCCCCGACCAGTAGTGCAGCAACTCATCCGCATCGCAGCACGCCAGCGCAGCCAGGTCGGGGAAGCGGGCCATGAAGCGGCGGTAGTAGGGGGTCACCGTGCCGACCTGGGTTTGCTGCAGCATGATCTCCGCCACCCAGATGGGATACGGGTCGCGGGCGCACCGCCACGGCAGCGATTTGCGCCCGTGGCGGTCATACCAGCGCAGCAGGCGGCCGGCAATGTCGGGCGGCGCGTCTGTCGGGGTCATAGTGGCGGGGATGGTAGCAGATTGCCGCGGCGCGCCGGGGCCGCAGCCCTCAGCGCATGCACCAACGCGGTTATCGGTTATAATTGCCGGCCAACGCCACTTGTCACCCCTTGCCGACAACCAAATGACTCCCGACTCGCATCACGCTGTGCCGCGCAAAATGGCCGGCGCAACCTTAGCCGCGCTGCTGGCGGCGGCGTCTGTCGCTGTGTTGACCCCCACGCTGCAAGCCGACACCGGCGTGGTTAAGAAATGGGCGATTGCCGAGTTTGGCGAGGCGCTATACAGCGATGATTTCGCCGCCGGGATGGAGCATTTCCCGTACGCCAACCCCGATGCGCCGAAAGGCGGCAAAATCGTGGTCAGCGATTTCGGCTCGTTCGACACGCTGAATTTCTATGTGCAAAAGGGCGAATGGCCGTCCAGCATCGGCGTGGTCTACGACGCCTTGATGACCAGTTCCGCGGATGAAATCGACGGGTTATACGGCCTCATCGCCGAGTCGGTGGAGTATCCAGCGGATAAAAGTTGGGCGATCTTCACCTTGCGCGACGAAGCGGTGTATCACGACGGCGCGCCGATTGTCGCGGCCGACTTCGTGCATGCGCTGGACACCGTCAAGCAGCACGGCCGGGTGTTCGTTCAATCGGTCTATGAAGATGTGACCGGCGCCGAGGCGCTGTCCGACAAACGCCTGAAATTCACCTTCGCCACCACCGGCAGCATGAAGCCGATAATCACCGTGGCCGGCATGCTGCCGTTGCCGGTGCACTATTGGCAGGACAAAGATGTCACCGAATCGACGCTCGACCCGCCGCTGTCCAGCGGGCCGTATCGCATCGCCGATTTGGACCCCGGCCGCTCCATCACCTACGCGCGCGTGGAAGACTATTGGGCGCGCGATTTGCCGATTAAGCGCGGCCTCAACAACATCGACGAAATCCGCTACGAGTATTACCGCGATTTGACCGTGGAATTCGAAGCCTTCAAAGCCGGCGAACTGGACTTCCGCAGCGAGTCCAGCGCCAAGCGGTGGACGACCGAATACGACTTGCCGGAAATCGAATCCGGCGCGATTCAAAAACAAAGCGTGCCGAACAAAAGCCCGCGCGGCATGGGCGGCTACTTCTTCAACTTGAAGCGCGACAAGTTCCGCGACATTCGCGTGCGCGAGGCGTTGATGACTTTATACGACTTCGAAGCCATCCAGCGCACCTTGTTATACGGCCACTACAAACGCATCGCCAGTTACTTCCCCAACTCGGATTATGGCGCAAGCGGCGAGCCGAGCGTCGCGGAGAAGGCGGTACTGGCGGCGTTTGCCGGGCAAACCGAATACTTGCCGGCGGCGGCGCTGACCGACGCCTTTCGCCCGCCGGCCACCGACGGCAGCGGCCGCGACCGCCGCAACCGCCGCCGCGCGCTGGCGTTGTTCAAGCAGGCCGGCTGGGAATTGCAGGGCGGCAAACTGGTCTCCGCCGCAACCGGCGCGCAGTTTCAACTGGAACTGATGACCGGTTACCCGGAGTCGCAGCGGCTGGCGTTGCCGTATGTCGAGGCGCTGAAAAAAACCGGCATCGACGCATCGATTCGGTTAGTTGACACGTCGCAGTGGAGCGAGCGCATTCGCGGCTACGACTTCGACTTGTGGGTCGGCGGCTTGAACTTCTTCCCGCCGCCGGGCACCGAACTGCGCGGTTTCTTCGGCTCGGCATCGGCCGACATCCGCGGCGGCAACTACAGCGGCATCAAGAACCCGGTGGTCGATGAGATTATCGAACAAATCGTCGCCGCCAAACATTTGGAAGAATTGCAAACCGCCACCCGCGCGCTCGACCGCGTGTTGTTGTGGAATCACTACGCCATCCCGACCTACTACAAAGACGAAGCGTGGATTG
>JAPPQJ010000084.1:22492-24459 GCA_028817015.1 Gammaproteobacteria bacterium | reverse complement strand
CGGAGATTAATTAGCGGCGCATTCCTCGCCGCGTTAGCCGCTGTCGCCCTCGCCGCCGCGCCTGACGCCCGCGCGCAAGTCGGCAACATCGGCATCGGCCCCGACCGCGAGGTCTTCGTCGGCGAAAGAGTCACCATCAGCAACGTCGGCATCCCCACCGCCCTGCAGGGTTGCTGGGTCGTATCCGGTTGCGGTTGGCGATACGCTTGGCAGCAAGCGCAAGCCCACCCCAGCAACGGCTGGGTTTCCTCCGGCAACCCCTCTACGCCGGCGTCCCCCGAACCGTCAACGGCGGCCTTTCCGTCACCGCCACCATCCCGGATGTCGCGGGCGGCACCGAGCTCTACTTCCGCTTCCGCGCCACCTACCGCAACACCGCCGGCAGCGTCCGCAGCAGCGATGCCTACGTCACCCTCACCGTCGCCCAGCGGCCCACCGTCGCCATCAGCGTGGACAACGCATCGGTCGCCGAGGGCGGTATGGCCACTTTCACCATCACCTACGACGGCACCGCCGCCCGCACCGTGGACTGGGCGGTCAGCGGCGGCGTGTTGAGCACCGACTACACCGTCACCGGCGCCGACACCGACGGCACCTTGTCGTTCACCGCCGCCGGCAGCCAGACCCTGGTCTTCAACATCACCGACGATGCGGTGAGCGAGGGCGCGGAAACCCTCACCGTCACCTTAAGCAACGCCGGCGCCACCGATATCACCACCGCCTCCGCCACCACCACCATCGCCGCCTCAGACCCGGCCGTCACCCTGGCCGCCGACACCGCCCAAGTCCGCGCCGGCGAGACGGCGCGGTTCACGGTGACCTTAGGTGCGGCCAATGCGGCGGAGGTGCGGGTGGCTTATACCGCCGCGTTGAGCGTGGATGGTGCGGCCGTGTCCGGCGGCATCACCGCCAGCCCGGCCAGCCCGCTGACCATCGCCGCCGGGCGCACCAGCGGCGTGATTGAAGTGCGGGTTGCGGAGAATGTGTTCGCCGGCGGCGGCGCCGGCGGCGGTGACGACAGCGTGACCGTCACCTTGAACAGCGTCATCGGCGGCGACGCCACGCTCGGCAGCCCGGCCGCTGCGACCGTTGCCATCGCATCCACCGCCACCACGCCGGCGGCGGCGCAACAGGAGTTGCTCCTGCCGGAGGTGACGCGGGCGGTGGTCGGTCAGCAAATGAATGCGATTGCCGGGCGTGTTGGAAACATCCGTGGTGGCGACTCGGCGAGTTTCAGATTGAGCGGTTTTCCGAGTCTCGCCGCCGCCCATGCGCAGTCGTTGGCCGGTGTCGATGGCAACGCCGCTGATGTCGACGCCAGGGAATTGTTGCGCGGCTTGGAATTCGCCTTGCCGCTGGCGGCATCGCACGGCGACCATGGCGGCGGCGCGGGCCTCGCCTTTTGGGGCGGCGGTGACTACCGCGATTTTAGCGGCGAGGACGGCGACGACGACTGGGACGGCTCGGTGTCAGGCTTCCACTTCGGCGTTGATGGCCGAGTGCGTGAGAATCTGCGCGCCGGGTTGATGGTGTCTTACAGCGATTCCGACAGTGAATACACCCAAGTCACCAACGGCGCAACGGAAAAAGGCGACTACGAACTGGACTTGACCGCGGTTAGTCCGTATCTGAACTGGCGCCTGGCAAACGGCGGCAGCGCGTGGGCGAGCGTGACTTACGGCAGCGGCGAAGTGGAAGTCAAACCGGACGGCGATGAAGCGTCGAGAAACGATGTGAACATGACCGGCATCGCGGCCGGCGGCTCTCGACGATTGTTGGAACAAAACGGCCGCGAGTTAAGTTTGCGCGCCGATGCATTCATCGCCGAGTCGGAAGTCGAAGGCGACGGCGACACATCAGTCGCCGGAATCGACAACGACTTGGATGTCGACGCCAATCGTTTGCGCGTTGCATTGGCGTGGAATTATCCGCAGCGATTCTCCGACGGCCGACTCACGCCGGCGTTT
>JAPPQJ010000084.1:4187-22482 GCA_028817015.1 Gammaproteobacteria bacterium | reverse complement strand
CCGCCACGACGGCGGCGACGGCCGCACCGGCACCGGCTTGGAACTCGGCGGCGCATTGAAGTTTCGCGCGCCGGCCGTCGGCTTGACCCTGGAAGGCAACGCCCGCGCGTTGCTCGGCCACACCGGCGACCATCGCGCTTGGGGCATCGGCGGCTTGATGCGCGTCGAGTCCGGCGCGGATGGGCAGGGCCTGGCCGTGATGATTGCGCCGAGTTATGGCGACGCCACTGCCGACCCGCAAGCGTTGTGGGACGGCCTGCGCGCCGGCCGGACGCCCGCCGACCTGCGGGCGCGCCTGGACGCGAAGTCGGCTATGGCCTGCCGGCGGCGGGCGGTGGCCGGCTGACGCCGTATAGCGCGCTGCGATTCGGCGAGTCGAGCCGCGACTATCGCCTCGGCGTGCGATGGGCCGCCGCCCGGTATCTCGACCTCGACCTGTTCGCCCGCCACCTCGACGCCAACGCCACCGACAACGCCGTCGCCATCGAAGGGCGGTTGCGGTTCTGATTGCGCCGCCGCCCGGACACTTCCAGGACGCCCGCTTAACGGAGCGCGGGCGTGGCGGCGGAGGCACTCGGCGGCTGTCACAAAATCCCCGGGGCGAAGTGCTAAAATCGCGCCATGTCCGCCGCACCGACCCAGCGCGACTACGCGCGCAAGTTTCAGCGCATCGCGCCGCATACCGATTATCGTTTTCTGCCCGCCGCCGACCGGCAACTCATCGCCCGCGTGGCCGGCGAATGGCAACTCACGCAGCAGGAGTTGCGGCAGGTGAGCGCGATGGCGCTGGAGCGCGTGCGGTGGAAGGAAGCGCCGCTGTCGGAGGCGTTGGCGCAGTGGCGCGAACATCACGGCGGCGGCGGCAAGAAGCGCGCTCTGGCCGCGTTGCGCGAGATGCACGAGACGCTGCGCGCCGCGCCCAATAGATACGACGCCTTCACCCGCGCCGACAAACCGCGCGCGAGCAAGCCGGCGATTAAAACGAAAACGCGCAAGCAGTTGGGATTGGGGCGTTGCCCGGTGGCGTCGGTGCGCACGCGGTGTTGCAATTTGCTCACGCTGGATGCGGTGGAAAAATGCGGCTTCGACTGCAGTTATTGCAGCGTGCAGTCGTTCTATCACGGCGATGAAGTGGTGTTCGACCGGGACTTCGCCGCCAAGTTGGAGCGGTTGCCGCTCGACCCGAACCAGACCTACCACATCGGCACCGGGCAGTCGTCCGACTCGCTGATGTGGGGCAACCACAACGGCGTGCTGGATGCGTTGTGCGCGTTCGCCCGCCGCCATCCCAATGTCATCCTGGAACTGAAAACCAAGTCGAAGAACATCAACCACCTGCTGCGCAGCGAGGTGCCGGTCAATGTCATTTGCACCTGGTCGCTGAACACGCAAACCGTCATCGACCACGAGGAGCACGGCTGCGCCGGTTTGGATGCGCGCATCGACGCCGCCCGGCGCATCGCCGCGCGCGGCGGCCTGGTCGGGTTTCATTTTCACCCCGTTGTTCATTACGCGAACTGGAGGCGCGAATACCAGGCCATCGCCGCGCGCCTGACCGACGCTTTCGCTCCCGAGCAAGTGGCGCTCGTGTCGATTGGCACATTGACTTACAGCAAAGCGGTGATGAAGACCATCCGCCGCCGCGCGCTCACCAGCAAAATTCTGCAAATGCCGCTTACCGAGACGGCCGGAAAATATTCGTATCCGGAGGCGGTGAAGCTGGATTTGTTCCGGGCGGTATACGGCGCGCTGCAAGCGTGGCATGGACGGGTGTTCTTCTACCTGTGCATGGAGCCGGCCGCGCTGTGGCCGCGGGTGTTCGGTTTCGACTACGCCGACAACGCGCAGTTCGAGGCGGCGATGAAATCCGCTTACTTCGACAAAATCGCGGGCATCGACCGCCGCCGGCCATGAAAACGCCCACCGGCGTCGGCCTCCTGCGCGACGCCGCGCGCACCAAGTCCACGGCGTTCACCGTTGAAGAGCGCGAGCGTTACCGTTTGCGCGGCCTCCTCCCGGCCCGCGCCGGCAGCATGCGAAGTCAGTTGAAGCGCGTGCTGACCAACATGCGGCGCAAGCACAGCGACATCGAGAAATACATCTTCCTGTCGGCGCTGCAGGAGCGCAACGAGCGTTTGTTCTACCGCCTGGTCATCGACAACATCGAGGAGATTATGCCGCTGATATACACCCCGACCGTGGGCCAGGCGTGCAGGGAATTCGCCAACATCTTCCGCACCGAGAAGGGCTTTTATGTCAGCGCCGCCGACCGCGGCGAAATCCGCGACATCCTCGACAACTGGCCGCACCGGGACATCCGCATCATCGTGGTCACCGACGGCGAGCGCATTCTCGGTCTTGGCGACCTGGGCGCGAGCGGCATGGGAATCCCGATTGGCAAGTTGAGTTTGTATTGCGCCTGCGCCGGCATTCAGCCGCGCCAGTGCCTGCCGGTGATGTTCGATGTCGGCACCGACAACGAAGAATTGCTGGCCGACCCGATGTATCTCGGCACGCCGGCGCGCAGGTTGCGCGGCGGCGAGTACTTTTCCCTGTTCGATGAGTTCATGCGCGCGGCGCAGGATGCGTGGCCGGGGGTGTTGATTCAGTTCGAGGATTTCGCCGCCGCCAACGCCTTTGCATTGCTGGACCAATACCAGGCAAGCGCGTTCTGCTTCAACGACGACATTCAAGGCACGGCCGCGGTGGTGCTGGCCGGGGTATACGCCTCCACGCGCATCTCCGGCGTTGACTTCGCCGATTTGCGGTTTGTCTTTCTCGGCGCCGGCTCGGCCGCGGTCGGCATCGGTTCAATGTTGGCGCGCGCGCTGGTCGACCATGGCGTCGGTGAAGCGGAGGCGCGCCGGCGGCTGTGGTTCTTCAACAGCGGCGGGTTGGTGCGCGGCGCGCGCGATGACCTCGCGCCGTTCACCCGGCCGTTCGCGCATGATTTGCCGGCGCACAGCATCGACGCCGCGTTGGACGCGCACCGCCCGCATGTCCTCATCGGCGCCACCGGCGCGCCCGCGACCTTCACCCGCGGCCTCATCGGAAAGATGGCGAGCATCAACGCGCGCCCCGCGGTGTTCGCGCTGTCCAACCCCACTGCGCGCGCCGAGTGCTCAGCAAGGCAGGCGTATGAATGGAGCCGGGGCCGCGCCATCTTCGCCAGCGGCAGTCCGTTTGCCCCGGTTGAATATGGCGGCGCGACGCTGCACCCCGGCCAGGGCAACAACGCCTACATCTTCCCCGGCGTCGGCCTGGGGATGATCGCCTGCCGGGCCGCGACCATCCCCGACAGCGTGTTCCTGGAAGCGGCGCGCGCGCTGGCCGCAGGGGTTAGCGCGGATGACTTGCGGCGCGGCTCGCTGTATCCGCCGCTGGATAAAATCCGCGAAGTGTCGCTGGACATCGCCACCTCGGTCGCCGCCCACGCCTGGGACGCCGGATTGACCGGGCAGCCGCGCCCGGGCGATGTGCGCGAGTCGATTCAGGCGATCATGTATGACCCGGTGTATTGAGCGCGCGGCTTGTTCAGTTCCGCTCCATGCCACGGCCCGGCGCAAGCGCTGTGCCTCGGCATCAGGGAAAACCGCGCTCTAAAGCAACCCTGGAAGCGCCCGCCGCGGGGCGCAATACCAACCGGCTGACGCTTGTTGACCCGGGTCACGCCGGAAACACCACCAGGTGGTCGATGTCCAGCACGATGCCGAGGTCTTCGCCGACCGCGTGGTTGTGGTGGGACGGCACCAGCGACAGGATCTCGGCGCCGCTTGGCAGCGCCAGCGTATACAGGTAATTTTCCCCGCGAAAGGCGCGTTGGGTGATGGTGGCACAGCGCGGGCTGTTGTCGTCGTGGATGATGTCGTCGGGCCGAATGAGTACCTTGACGCGGGTTCCCGGCGGGTGGCCGGCGGCGCCGCGCAGGGAGGCGAGTTCGGTGTCGATGCGGTTGCCGGCCGACACCACGCCGTCTATGAACACGCCCTCGCCGATGAAGTCGGCGACAAAGCGGGTGGCCGGTTCGTGATACACGCGGTAGGCGGTGTCCCACTGCTCGATGGCCCCGTCGCGCATCACCCCGACCCGCTCGCCGAAGGTAAACGCATCCTGCTGGTCGTGAGTCACCAGCAGGCAGGTGGCGCCGATGTCCTGGAGCAGGCCGTATACTTCCTGGCGCAGTTTTTCCCTGAGATCGGGGTCGAGGTTGGAGAACGGCTCGTCCATTAGCAGCAGTTGCGGGCTGGGCGCCAGCGCCCTGGCCAGCGCCACGCGCTGCTGCTGGCCGCCGGACAGTTCATGCGGGTATCTGTGGTTCATGCCGGCCAGGCCGACTTTTTCCAGTATCGACTGCACGATGTCCCGGGTTTCGGCGGCGGCGCGGGCAAACAGACCGGCGGCGACATTTTTTTCCACGCTCAGGTGCGGAAACAGCGCGTGGTCCTGGAACACCATGCTGAGTTTGCGCCGCTCCGGCGGCAGCCCGCCGCGCCGGTCGGCGATGCAGTGCCCGCTCAGGTGAATACTGCCGGCGTCGAGCGCCTGGAAGCCGGCGATGGCCCGCAATACCGTGGTTTTCCCGCAGCCGCTCGGGCCCAGCAACGAAGCGACCATGCCCTGTTCAAGGGTAAAGGAGGTGTCGACCACCGCCGCGCGCCGCTCATACCGGCACGAGATACCGCGCACTTCAAGGAGCGCGGGCATCGGCGGGCGGGGCGGGGTTGGCCGGGTCAAGGCGGCCGGCGGATTCGATGGTGCGGCTCAGTATGATCACCGGGACCAGGCCGGCGGCGACGATGAACAGCGCACCGAGGGCGCTTTGTTCGATCATCTCGTCTGAGGCGAAGTGATAGACATGGGTGGCCAGGGTTTCAAAGTTGAACGGGCGCAGGATGAGCGTGGCCGGCAACTCTTTCATGCAGTCCACGAACACGATCAGGGCGGCGGTCAGCACGCCGCTTTTGATCAGGGGCAGGTGGAATCTGCGCAGGGTTTGCAGGGCGCCATGGCCGAGGGTTCGGGCGGCCATATCCATCGACTCGGAGACCTTGCCGAAACTGGCTTCGACCGCGCCGATGGACACGGCCAGGAAGCGGATCACATAAGTGACGATAATCGCAAATGAAGTGCCGCTGAGAATCAGGCCGCTCGTGACCCCAAAATGCGCGCGCAGGAAAGCGTCCGCCGCGTTGTCGAAAGCGGCCAGCGGAATGAGAACGCCGACCGCCAACACCGCGCCCGGCACCGCATAGCCGAGCGAAGCGATGCGCGAGGCGGCCGCCATGGCGGCACTGCGGCGCAAGCGGCGCGCATAGCCGACCACGACGGCCAACGCCACGGCGCTCAGCGACGCCGCGCCCGACACCCATAAACTGTTCAGCGCGTAAGAGCGGAATCGCGGCGTCCAGGCGGCCTCGAAATGGCCGGCCGCGTGGCTGACCAACAACAGCGCGGGGATGACGAAACCGAACAGCACCGGCGC
This sequence comes from Gammaproteobacteria bacterium, assembly GCA_028817015.1. Classification (GTDB taxonomy): domain Bacteria; phylum Pseudomonadota; class Gammaproteobacteria; order Arenicellales; family Poriferihabitantaceae; genus JAHRAW01. The sequence continues at coordinate 17,000 of JAPPQJ010000084.1, read as the reverse complement.
CGCGCACACGCCCAACGCGGCCCACGCGGCGCGCCCGCGCAACCGCCGCCGCGGCCGGCCGCCAAAACGCGAGGCGCTCTGGTAGAACCTGCGCCGCCGCCGCCCGACATATTCCAGCGAAATCAGAAGCACCGCGAAGGCCAACATGGTGGCGCCGATTTGCGCGCCGCCGCCTAAATTGCCCATGTTCAGCCACACATCGTACAGCCCGGCGGTGAGCGTTTGCACCGAGAAAAAATCCACGGTGCCGAAATCGTTCAGCGTTTCCATCATCGCCAGGGCCACGCCGACAGCGATGGCCGGGCGCGCAATCGGCAACTCCACATGGAAAAAAGTCGCCACCGGGCCGCGCCCCATCAGGCGGCTGACATCGGGCAGATAACCGGACTGCTCCAGAAACGACGCGCGCGCGAGGAGATAAACATACGGATACAGCACCACGCCGAGCAGCATGACGGCACCGCCCATGCTGCGCACCTCGGGGAACCAGTAGTCGCTTGCCAGCCGCCAGTTGAACACCGCGCGCAGTGCGTGCTGCACCGGGCCGGCGAACTCGAGCAGGTCGGTGTATAAGTAGGCGATGACATAGCCCGGAATCGCCAGCGGCAGCAGCAGCAGCCACTCCAACTGTTTGCGCAGCGGGAACTCGCAGGCGGTGACCAAACGGGCGGTGGCGACGCCGGTCAGCAGCGTGGAGGCGCCGACGCCGGCCAGCAGAATCAGCGTGTTGCCGATGTACCCCGGCAGCGTGGTGGCGATGAGGTGCGGCCAGATGTTTTCACTGGGGAACAACGCCAGCCACAGCACCGCGGCCACCGGCAACAGGCACAGCGCGGCCACCGCCAGCGCGCCGGCCGGCCATGCGCCGGCACCGGCCGGGGACGCCCTGAATCGCCCCCGGCGCGGTGCCGGCAGTCTCGCCTCGACGGTGTCTGGAGTCTGATGCGTCAAGGCGGGCGCGGTCGGCGGGTCAATCGTTATAACCGACGCGGTCGGCCATCTTCGACGCCGCGCCGCGGTTGGCGGCTACGCGCGCCAGGTCGAGGGTGTCGCGCTTGAAGTCGCCGAGCGATTCTAAATAACCGCTGACGCCGATGCGCGGGTTGACCGGGTATTCGCCGTTGACCTCGGCGTACATTTCCTGCGCCCGGTCGCCGGCCAGGAACTCCATCAACGCCAGTGCTTCGTCGGGGTTCGGCGCGTGGCGGGTCATGGCCATGCCGCTGATGTTCATATGCGTGCCGCGGTCGGCCTGATTCGGGAACACCACATCGATCGCCTCGAACCACGCTTTTTGCTTGTCGCTGGTCGCCATCTGGTACAGATAGTAGTGGTTGATGACGCCGACATCGCACACGCCTTCGGCGATCGCGCGGGCCTGCGCGCGGTCGTTGCCCTGCGGCCTGCGCGCCAAGTTCGACTTCAAGCCGGCCAGCCACTCTTGCGCCGCGGCGTCGCCGTGGCTGTGCATCATCGACGCAAACAGCGCGACATTGTACGGATGCTTCCCCGACCGTGTGCAGACGCGGCCTTTCCACTTCGCGTCGGCGAGGTCTTCGTAACTGCCGATCTCGCCCGGCCGCACCCGCGCTTTGGATGTGACGATGATGCGCGCGCGCGCGGTCAGGCCGAACCAGTGGCCGTGCGGATCGCGCATGCCGGCGGGAATGCCGCGGTTGATGGCCGCGGACTCGACCGGTTGAGTGAGGCCGGCGTTTTGGATGTCGGACAGACGGCCGATGTCCACGGTGAACACCAGGTCGGCCGGGCTGTTGCGGCCTTCGTTTTGCAGGCGCTCCAACATGCCGGTCTTGGCATACACGGCGTTGACTTTGATGCCGGTCTCGGCGGTGAAAGCGTCGAACATCGGCTCAATCAGGAACGGCTGGCGATACGAGTACACATTGACCTCGCGGTCGGCGGCATTGGCCGCGGCGGTCGCGCCCGCGGTCAAAGCCGCGGTCAGCAGAATGGCGGAAAAAATCGCGCGCATGGATGGTTTCGGTTTCATCGGTTTAGCCTCGGAATGATAAGGGAAAAGGGAGTCCATTGCGAATGGGAATAGTTTGCACTCAAAACAGCGCGGCAATCGCCGTTAGCGGCCGGCCAGGCGCAGGGTCAGAATCTCGACCTCCGCAGCCGTGCCGTACAGGCGGCTGGCCGACTGCGGCACGCGATTCGGCGGCACCAATGCCGGCCACATGTCGTCGATGGCCAACAACCGCTCAGTGACGCGCCCGAACGCTGCGCGGTCGACCTGCCCGGCCCATTCCAGCGCGACCCGGGTGAAGCCGTAGGCGTCCTGATACTCATGCGCATTTTCCAGACGGCCGTCGACGATGCCGATGGCGTACTCGTCCGCGGCCACGCGCAACAGGCCGACCACTACCTCGGCAACCAACGCCGGGGTTGCGGTCACTGATTGCTCGTGGCGGCGGATGGCGTCCATCACATCGGCATACGCGGCGCGCACTTGTTCAGCACCGCCGCTCTCCACGGCCGCCGCGTGCGCCGACAGCTCATCGGCGAAGCCGCGCGCACCGCGCTCCTCGAAGGATTTCAGCAGCACGGCGTAAAGTTCATCGCCCGGATGCTTGGAGTGGGTCTGCGCCGCGTCGTGCTCGCCCTGGTTGAAGAGTTCATGGCCCACCATCAGGTGGCCGCGCATCAGCCCGAGATACAGCAGGCAGTCGGCGTCGCCGACCGGACCGTCCGGCACATCCAGGTCGGTCGCCGAGGCGTTGAGGCAGAATGCAGCGGCGAGCAGGGCCGCTGTGCCGGGGACGGCAAAGAATCGCTGGATGAAGGATGACATTTTAGATAGCCCGTTCAGGTTAAAGGAATGCCATCTTAACACGAATAAGAATAATTATCAATTCTATTCAAGAAAGAAAAATCACAAAATCGCCGCTGCCATCCGGCCGCCCGCCGCAGGGGCTGTGCCCGGCGGCTTCGCACAAGGTAAAATCAGCCCCTTAATCCCGCCCGATTCATCCCAATCTCCCGCCGCCCATCCATGAAACACCATCTCGAGCGCCTGCTGGCGCAAGCGGTCGCTGAGTTGCACCGGCGGGGAGCATTGCAACGGAATGCGGCGGGGCTGGTTCAACTGCAGCGCACGCGCAATCCCCGCCACGGTGATTTCGCCTCCAACCTGGCGCTGTTGTTAGGCAAGGCGGCCGCCGCCGACCCGCGCAAATTGGCCGCGGACTTAATCGGCGCGCTGCCGGCCTCGGACTGTGTGGAGAAAGTGGAAATCGCCGGCCCCGGCTTCATCAACTTTTTCGTCTCGCGCACCGCCTGGCGCGAGGTCATCGGCGAAATCCGCGCGGCCGGCACGACCTATGGCAACAGCGCCATCGGCCGCGGGCGCGCGGTGCTGGTGGAATTCGTCTCGGCCAACCCCACCGGGCCGCTACATGTCGGCCACGGCCGAGGTGCCGCCTACGGAGACGCCGTGGCCCGCCTGCTAAGCGCGGCCGGCTACCGGGTGCGGCGCGAATACTACATCAACGACGCCGGCCGGCAGATGGACATCCTGGCGCTGAGCGTCTGGCTGCGTTATCTGGAGCAATGCGGGGCCACTCCCGGCGGGCTCGGCGACGCCTTCCCGGCCAACGGCTATCAGGGCGAGTATGTCCGCGGTCTGGCCGCCGATTTGCACCGCCAACACGGCGACGCTCTGGGGGCCGATGCCGACACCGCCGGCCGGTTATTCGCTAATTTGCCCGAAGACGGCGAGGCGCGCATCGATGCGCTGATCGCCAGGTGCAAATGCGCGCTTGGGGAAACTTACCGGGCGTTGTTCGATCACGCCTGCGCGACGCTGGTTGAGCGGATCCGGGACGACCTGTTACGGTTCGGGGTGCGCTTCGACCACTGGTTCTCGGAGCGCACGCTGGTGGAGGGCGGCGACATTGAGCGCGCCATCGCCGCGCTGGCGGAACGCGGCCATATCTACGAGAAAGACGGCGCCACCTGGTTCCGGGCCACCGATTTCGGCGACCAAAAAGACCGGGCGGTGTTGCGCGCCGACGGCTCCCACACCTATTTCGCCGCCGACATCGCCTATCACTTCAACAAGGGCGAGCGCGGTTTCGACCTCATCCTGGATGTGTTGGGCGCCGACCATCACGGCTATGCCGGGCGCGTGGCCGCGGCCTTCGAGGCCCTCGGCTTTGAGCGCAAACGCCTGCAAATGCGGCTGGTGCAGTTCGCCACACTGTATCGCGGCCGGGAGAAAGTTCAGATGTCCACCCGCACCGGCGAGTTTGTGACCCTGCAGGAATTGCGCGAGGAGGTCGGCGTTGACGCCGCGCGGTTTTTCTATGTGTCGCGCAAAAACGACCAGCACATGGACTTCGATCTCGACCTGGCCAGGACGCAATCGGCCGACAATCCGGTTTATTATATCCAGTATGCCCATGCCCGCATTTGCAGCGTGTTCCGCCAGTTGCGGGACAAGGGACTGCCCGACGCCGATGCCGCTGCGCCCGATTATCAACGGTTGACCGAGTCCGGAGAGTTCGAGTTGATGCAGACCTTGTCGCGTTTCCCCGAAGTGGTCGAGCAGGCGGCCGGCGGTTTTGAGCCGCACCTGGTGGCTTATTATTTGCGCGATTTGGCCCACGACTTCCACGCCTACTACAACGCCCACCCGTTCCTGTCCAGCGAAGCGGGCCTGCGCAACGCCCGGCTGGGGCTGATCGACTCGGTGCGCCAGGTGCTCGCCAACGGGCTGGACCTGCTCGGAGTCGGCGCGCCGGACAAAATGTAACGGCAATGTGATGGCAATGTGATGGCTCAGGCGCGCCGCAAACCGTCCAAATCAAGGCCCGGCCACACCGGCGGCAGTTGGTCGGGCATCGGCATGCTGTTGGCCGGCATGGTCATCGGCTCGCTGGCGACTCTGCTGTGGCACGGCGCCAGCACCGGTAGCGGCGGCGTGGGCGCCGGCATTCGCCAGATGTTCAAGGACAGCGATTCACCCCCGCCCGCCCCGCCCGCCGGGCAAGTTGACGCCCAACCGAGCCGGGACAAACCGGCCACCGACTTCACCTTCTTCACGGTGCTGCCGGAAATTGAAGTGGTCGCGCCGCCGGCCGACACCGGGCCCGCCGCCGCCACCGAAACGGGCACCGAGTCACAGCCGAAGCCCGGCCCCGGCACTGAGCCGGCCGCGGCGGCGCGCGCCAGCCGGTTCATGTTGCAGGCCGGCTCCTTCCGAAATATGCCGGATGCCGACCGCCTCAAAGCGAACTTGGCGTTGAGGGGCATCGTATCGTCCATTCAGAAGGTCACCATCCAGGGGCGCGGCGATTTCTACCGGGTGCGCCTCGGGCCGTTCCCGACCTACCAGGCGATGGTCAAAGCGGATGAGCAGTTGGGGCGGGCCGGCATCAAGGCATTGCGCCTGAAAATGAAGTCCGGCTAATCCGGCTGACCCGAACCGCATGACCCGGCTTCGCATCGGCACGCGCAACAGCCCGCTTGCCCTGTGGCAGGCCCGGCACGTGCGCGAGCGCCTGCTGGACCGCCACCGGGGGCTGGAGGTGGCGCTGCACGAGATTCTCTCGACCGGCGACCAGAACCCCGACCTGCCGCTGGCGGCGATGGGCGGCAAGGGGCTGTTCCTTAAGGAACTGGAGCAGTCGCTGCTGCGCGGGGCGACGGATGTGGCGGTGCATTCGGTCAAGGACATGACCGTCACCGCAACCGACGGCCTCGGCCTGGTGGCGGTGTGTGCGCGCGAAGATGCCCGCGATGCGTTAGTGGCCAACCGTTTCGACGCTCTCGAGCGACTGCCGCGCGGCGCCGTGGTCGGCACTTGCAGTCTGCGGCGCCAGTGTCAACTGCGCGCGCGCCACCCACACCTGCGCATCGTCAACCTGCGCGGCAATGTCAACACGCGCCTCGCCAAACTGGACAGCGGCCAATACGACGCCATCGTGCTGGCGGTGGCCGGGCTGAAACGGCTGCGCCTCGAACACCGCATCAGCGAATACTTGGCCCCGGAAATCTGCCTGCCGGCGGCCGGGCAGGGCGCCATCGGCATCCAATGCCGGGCCGACCACAGCAGCGCGCTCGATCTGGTAAAAGCCGTCAACCATCCCGACTCGGCGGTGTGCGTGGCCGCCGAACGCGCGGTTGTCGCCCGCCTCGGCGGCGACTGCCACCTGCCGCTGGCCGCCTACGCGCAGTTGCGCGAAAGCCGGATCACGGTGCGCGGGCTGGTCGGCAAACTGGACGGCTCGCAACTGCTGCGCAGCGAAAAAACCGGCCGCCGCGCCGATGCGGTGGCGGTTGGTCACAGTGTGGCCGAAGACCTGCTGGCGCGCGGCGCCGCCGACATCTTAGCCGGTGTGTAAGCGCGCCCGGCGGGATGCGGCCCTGGCCGGCGTGCGCGTGCTGGTTACGCGGCCGAGCGGCGGCGCATCCCTCGCCTCCCTGATCCAACAACACGGCGGTGAGACGGTGGCTTTCCCGGTCATCGACATCAGGCCGCCGGCCGACGCTCCGGCATTGCAGGCGGCGCTTTGCGCACTGGCAGAGGTCGATCTGGCGATCTTCGTCAGCGTTCACGCGGTTGACAGCGTGGCCGGGCAACTGGCGCGCCGGCGGTTGCGGATTCCCCATTCCACGCGGGTCGCCGCGGTCGGCCCGAAAACCGCGGCGCACTGCGCGCAGGCCGCCATCGCGGTGGATTTTGTGCCCGGTGCGCGCATCGACAGCGAAGGCCTGCTGGACGCATTGCGCGACTTCCAGGCAGCCGGCAAGCGCGTGCTGATTTTCCGCGGCCAGTCGGGGCGCGAGACGCTGGCCGAGGGGTTGCGGGCGCGCGGTGCCACGGTGCGCCACATCGAAAGTTACCGCCGCCGAATCACCGAACGCCCGGTTGCGCCGCTCATCGAGCGCTGGCGCGCCGGGCAAATAGACGCGGTGGTGATCAGCAGCGCCGCGGTGCTGGATGCGCTGACCGGGTTACTCGGCGCGCGCCACCGCGGTCTGCTGAATGCCACCCCGGTTTTCGCCTACAGCGCGCGGGTCGCCGACTACTGCCGGGCGCACGGCATCCGCGCCGCCATCGCGGCCGCCGCACAACCCAACGATCAGGCGGTGGTCGAGGCGATCATCGCGTGGCGCGCGGCGTTAGGGCGGTAAGGTGATCGGTGATAATATCGGCGCTGACATGAGCGCTTTGTTGTGCCCATTGATTTTTCCATTGGCTTTTTTATGATGAGGCAACGGTGACTGAAACCCCATCCCGGCCCGCATCCGGGCGCCCACCGAAATCCAGAAGAAGAAGACGCCGGCCCACAGCGGCAACCCCCGCCCCCGCCAACTCCGGCGGCGGGCGGCGGGCGCTGGCCATCGCTCTGGTGGCGCTTGCGGCCAGCGCATACCTGGTCTATCAAAGCGAAATAAAGCCCTACATCGACGGGACGGCTGATGACGGCGGCCAGCAGCAGCGTCTCGACGCCATGGAGCAGCGCCTGGCGGCCCAGGCTGATGTTGGCGCCCGGGTCGGTCGACTGGAAACTCGACTCGATGGCTCCGAGGCGGCTTTCGATGCGCGCCTGCGGCAATGGCGCGGCGAGTTGAGCGAGCGACAGGCCGCCGCCGCGGACCGCGAACAGGCGATGCTGAGCGAGGTGCGGGGATTGGCCGACTCGGTCGCCTCGTTGCGCGCCGATGCGGCCGGGAAGCGCGACGCCGACACCTGGCGCTTGGCCGAGGTCGAGCATTTGCTGGTGATCGCCAATCAGCGCCTGCAACTGGCCGGCGATGTGCAACTGGCGCGCCGCGCGCTGTCCCTCGCCGACAACCGCCTGCGGGACATTCCCGACCCGGCGTTGGCGCCGGTGCGCGGCCTCATCGCCGACGAGATCGTCGCCCTCGACCAGGCGGCGACCGTGGATGTGGCCGGCACATTGCATGCGCTGGCGGCGTTGTCGCGCGCGGCGGGCCAGTTGCCGCTGGCCGGCGATGCGTTAGTCGGCATCGGTGCCGGGGCGGTGCCGCCGCCGCGCCCCGCTGCTCCGCAAGCGGCCCAGTCTCCACCCCAACAGGCCGACGGCTGGCTGGCGGCTGGCAGGAACTTGCTCGCCGACCTGGGCGCGATGGTGCAGGTCGAAACCCGCGAAGCCGGGCCGCCGCGCCCGATTCTCTCCGCCGAGATGCGCGCCATGATCTACGCCAGGACGCGGTTGATTCTGGAGTCGTCGCAACTGGCGTTTATGCACGGCGAGGGCGGCGTCTATGCCGAGCGCACGGCGGCGGCGGCCGCCTGGGTGACGGACAATTTCGACGCCGAGTCGGCCGCTGTGCGCGCCTGGCTGGCGCAACTTTCGCGATGGGCGGCGGTGACGCCCGAGGTCGAGTTGCCCGACATTTCGCGGTCATTGCGGGCGTTGCGCGAGGCGGGCGGGGGCTGAGGTCGCCGCGCCCGCGCTGAGGCACACAAGCCGTGAAACTAATCGTAACCACCATCATCACCCTGGGGGCGGCGGTCGGTTTCGTGCTGCTGACGGCGCAAGACCCCGGCTATGTGGTGCTGGCGCGCGCGCCTTATGTGGTGCGCATGCCGCTGGCGTTGTTCGTGATGGCTGTGGTGGCGGGATTCGCCGCGCTGTATCTGTTGTTTAATTTTCTCGCCGGCGTGTTGCGCGCCCCCGGGCGGCTGCGCCGGTGGCGCGAACAACGCGGCCGGGCCAGCGCCCAGTTTCACACCGTGCAGGGCTACGCCGGTTTGATCGAAGGCGACTGGCCGGAGGCGGAACGGCAACTGCTGAGCAAACTCCAATACAATCAACTGCCGCTTCTGAATTACCTCGGCGCCGCGTACTCGGCGCAGCAGCAGGGCCACCTGCGCCGCCGCGACCGTTACCTGGACGAAGCCCTGGAGCGGCATCCAAAGCAGCGCCTGGCGATTAGCCTGACGCGCGCCCGGCTGCATTGCCAGGCCGGTGAAATCCCCGCGGCGCGCGAAGTGCTGGAGAAACTCAGGCCGGTGGCGCCGCGCAGCGTGCCGGCGGCGCGATTGCTGGCCGACATCTACCGCGACCAGCAGGACTGGCAGGCGCTGGCGATGCTGATGCCGGCCCTGGCGCGGCTTAAAGCCTTCCCGCCCGAGCAACTGGCCGAACGCAAGCGCGAGGCCTATGTGCGCTATCTGGGCTCTGCGGGCGCGCCGCCACGCGGCCGCCCGGCGCAGCGTTTCAAATCCCTGCCGGGGGCGGTGCAGAAAGACCCCGCGGTGACCGCCGGTTATTGCGCCCAACTCATCGCGGCCGGTGAGCACACCCTGGCGGAAAAAACCCTGCGCAAGGCGCTTAACCGCCGCTGGGATGCGAAACTCGCCGGCTTGTATGGCCGGGCCGACACCTCGTTCGTCGATGACCAGATTAAATTGGCCGAGTCGTGGGCCAAAAAATACGGCCACCATCCCGACCTGACCCTGACTTTAGCCCGGCTATACCGCCGCGCCCGGCAGTTCGAGAAGGCCCGGGGGTTGTTCATGCGGGCGATTTCCGAAGGCGCCCCCGAACCGGCGCGCGCCGAACTGGGCTCGTTGCTCGAGGACATGGGCGACAAGGACGCCGCGTTGCGCTGCTACCGCCAGGGCCTGGCGGCGCTCACGCCACCACCACCGGGCGACGCCGAGCCTCTGCCGGCCCCGGATGCGCCGCCTCTGGAAGGGGGCGAGGCGGGGGTGATGCCGGCGGTGCGCTGAGGGGGCGCCGTTACTCCGCTCGTTACTCGCGCGGCGCGTAGGTGAAAGAATCGAAGAAAAATCGCTCGGCGCGCATGCCTTTGGCGATCAGTGCGTCGCGCACCGCCTCGATCATCACCGGCGGGCCGCTGGCATAGACATCGTGGTCGTCGAAACGCGCGTAACCAGCGAGGACGGTTTCATGCACCCAGCCGCGCGCGCCGCGCCAGTGCCCGGAATCCGACTCGGACAGCACCGGCGTATACTGAAAATTCGGATGCGCGCGCGCCCAGGTTTGGGCCAATTGGTCCAAGTATAAATCCCGCTCGTCGCGGGCCCCCCAGAACAGGTGGATGGCGCGCGCCGGGTCGGTGTCGAGGGCCTGCTGCACCAGCGCCTTGATCGGCGCAAACCCGGTGCCGCCGGCGATCATGATGACCGGCCGCTCCGCCTCCGACTGCAGAAAATAGGCGCCGAACGGGCCCTCGAAGCGCAGCAAATCGCGCTCCCGCAGGGCGGCAAACACCCTGGGCGTAAAGTGGCCGTCCGGCACATGGCGGATATGCAGTTCCAACCCCTGGTCGGCGGACTGTTGCGGCAGGTTGGCGATGGAGAAACTGCGCCGCTGGCCGTCTTTCAGCAGGATGTCGATATACTGGCCGGGGATGTAATTGAAATCCTGGGATTTGGGCAGGCGCAGGAAAACCTGCATCACATCGTCGGCCAGGCGGGTGAGTTTCTCCACCCGGCACGGCAGCACCTTGATGCGGATGTCCTCCCCGGAGCGAATCTCATCGACATCGATGACCACATCTTCCAGCGGCACCGCCTGGCACAGCAGCAGTTTGCCTTGCGCGATTTCGGCGTCGGTCAGCGCCGATTGCTCATAGTCGCCATACTCCACCCGGCCTTCGACCAGGGTGGATTTGCACGCCCCGCACACGCCGCTGCGGCAGCCGTAGGGAAAGATGCGCTGGTCTCGCAAGGCCGCATCGAGGATGGTTTCCCCGGCTTCCACGGTGAATCGGCCGCGGTTTCGCCGGTTGGTTACCTGGGCGGGGGCGGGCATTTTGCCGGTCATTGCGGTTAACATCGCGAGTTTTGGAGCGCCGATTGTATCCGTTTTGCCTTTGCCTTTCTCTTTTTCCCGATAGCCGACCATGCCCGAACTGCCCGAAGTGGAAACCACCTTGCGCGGTATTCGCCCGCATCTGTTAGGCGCGCGCATCGCCAAACTGGTGGTGCGCGAACGGCGCCTGCGCTGGCCCATCGCCGCCGGCCTCGAAACGCGGGTGCGCGGGTGCACGGTCACCGCCATGCAGCGGCGCGGCAAATACCTGTTGCTCCACTTGGACCGCGGCGCTTTGGTGATGCACCTCGGCATGACCGGCTCGTTCCGGGTGCTGCCCGCCGCCGTCCCCGCCCGGGTTCACGACCACTACGACCTGGTCACCGAGCGCGGGCGCATGGTCAGATACCGCGACCCGCGGCGTTTCGGCTGCCTGCTGTGGTGCGCCGGCGACCCGATGCGCCACCCGCGCATTCGCGGGTTAGGCGTCGAGCCGTTGGGGGAGGAGTTTGACGGTCAATGTCTGCGCCGCGCCGCCGCCGGGCGGCACCTGGCGGTCAAGAGTTTCCTGATGGACAGCCGGGTGGTGGTCGGGGTCGGCAACATCTACGCCTCGGAGGCGCTGTTCGCGGCCGCCATCCATCCGCGGCGCGGCTGCCACCGCATCTCCGGCGCGCGCTATCAACTTCTGGCCGACGCGGTGCGCACCACCTTGAGCGCCGCCATCGGCCACGGCGGCTCCACCATCCGCGATTTCGCCGCCGCCGACGGGCTGCCCGGCTACTTTGAACAGGAACTGAAAGTGTATGGGCGCGCCGGCCGGGCCTGCACCCGCTGCGGGCGCACCATTCGCCGCATGGTCATCGGCCAGCGCTCGACCTTTTACTGCCCGGGCTGCCAGCGCTGAGCATTCGTCACCGGCACGGGCGCCGGGCCGGTCTGCTACTATCACCCGACAGCGAAACGATACGAGCCATGCGCCGAAAGCCATGAAATACGACAGCATCCTCGACACCATCGGCGGCACGCCGGCAGTCAAACTGCGCCGCCTCGGCCGCGATTTGAACTGCGAATTGTGGGTCAAGTTGGAGTCCTTCAACCCCGGCGGCTCGGTCAAAGACCGCCCGGCACTGCGCATGATCGAAGACGCCGAGGCCAGCGGCGCACTCAAGCCGGGAGATGTGATCATCGAGCCGACTTCCGGCAATACCGGCATCGGCTTAGGCCTGGTGGCGGCGGTCAAGGGCTACCGCGCGGTGTTCGTCATGGCCGAGGACATGAGCGAGGAGCGCAAACAAATCCTGCGCGCCTACGGCGGCGAGGTGATTCTGACCCCGGCCGACAAGGGAACGGTCGGCGCCATCGAGGAAGCGCGGCGCCTGGAGAAGGAACACGGCTACTTCTTCGTCGGCCAGCACTACAATCCGTCCAACCCCGCCTCCCACCGGGCTACCGCCGATGAAATCTGGGCCGACTTCGGTGCCGACCTGGCCGCGGTGGTGCTGACCACCGGCACCGGCGGCACGGTCACCGGGCTGGGCATCCACCTGCGCGCCAGACACCCGGCGATTCGCATCATCGCCACCGAGCCGGCCGATTCGCCGATTTTAAGCCGCGGCATCGCCTGCAAGCACAAAATCATGGGCACCGCCCCCGGCTTTATCCCCGACACCCTCGACCGGAACGCCTACGACGAAGTGATCCCCATCACCACCGAACAGGCCTACGCCGCCACCCGCGACCTGGCCCGCCGAGAAGGCATCTTCGCCGGCATTTCCTGCGGCGCGGCCGCGCACGGCATGCTCGAAGTCGCGGCCCGGCCGGACTACCGGGGCAAAACCCTGCTGGCGATTCTGCCGGACACCGGCGAGCGGTATTTGAGCACCGAGGTTTGGGATTGAGGTGACCCGGGGGTGGATGACAACGGGAACCTTTCTTTCTCCCGCTAAGAGGGGATGCGGGATGCGACTGATTGCGGCGCTAAAACGACTTCTGAAACCGCAGCCAGGTGAATGCGCGAGTGGCGGCGTCC
>JAPPQJ010000084.1:0-3562 GCA_028817015.1 Gammaproteobacteria bacterium | reverse complement strand
GCCCGCGGTTGGGCGCCAAGGCCGAAAACCCGGCGCCGAAGCCGTGCCGCACCAATGAAAAATACGGCGCGGCGAAGGTGTGCGGCGCCAGGAACGCGGAGCCGCCCGCGCCGCGCGCATCAGGGCCGTCGCCGGCCAGCGCATCGCCGAGGCCGGCCAATCCACCGTCCCCCGCCGCGAGGCCGCCGAGTCCGCCTAACGCCTGGCCGCTGTTATATTTAGGCGCGAACCACCAGTGGGAGTCACCGCTTCCGGCGCGCAGCAGCATCCGGTCGGCGGCTGTGGCCGCGTCTGAGGCGGCCAATTGGTCTTCCCGCTGTGCGTCCTCGTTGACCAGGCGGTCGGCGCTGAAGAAAAACGGCGAATCCAGTTCATCGAACAGCGCCAGCGGCACATCGCGCAGCGCGCGCGACACCTGGCCGCCAAACGCGCCGCCGGTGATGTCCAACGAAGTCGATTCAACCGGCGTCCGCCCGCCGTCCGCGGTCGAGGCCATCAACATCCCCACCGGCCGCGTGGCCGCGTCCAGGTCCAGAAGGCCATGGCCGTAGATGTCGCTGTTGGAATAATCCGGGCCGCCGGTGGCGCTTCTATCGGTGCGGTCGGCGGTGGCCAGCAGGCGGGTGACCAGTTCGGTGTTGCCGAGGGCGTAGGAGCCGTCGGGGTTTTTGAAAAATGAGCGCATAACGGCCAATGCGCCGGTGACCACCGGGGCGGCGGCGGAGGTGCCGCTGAAGGTGCGGTAGGATTGGGTGGAGTAGGTGGGGATGCCCAGGTAGTTGATGGTGCCGGAGCCGCGATACGGGGAGATCAGGTCGACGCCGGGGGCGGCGATGCAGAAGGCTTTGGCGGTGCCGCAGTAGTTGGAAAATCTGGCGATGTGGCCGTCCTGGCGCACCGCAACCACGGCCAGCGTATGCGGCAGGTCGAAATGCACGCCTAAGGCGTTTTCCAGTGGCGGCGAGGTGGCGTCCACCGGGTCGCCCTGGCTTTCGCCGGGGCGCGCACTGTAGCGACGGCCCTGATAGTTGCCGGCCGCCCAGACCAAAATGGTGCGGTCGGCGGCCGGGCGGTGGGCCTGGGCGAACAGGGCGGCGGTGCGGTCGCGGAATTCGCGCACCTGGGCGCGGGTGTAGGAATCGATGCCGTGCATGACACTGAAACTCATGTTGATGACGAAGCCCCACGGGTTGTTGCGGTCATAGCCGCTGCCGCCGGCGGCGGGGCGGTAGATCAGACGTTCGTAGAACTCGACAGTTGACCGGTCACCGGCGTCGGTGAGGGCCGGTGGGCCGGTGATGCGGACCGGCCCCTGGCTGGCGCGGAGTCGCAACCGCAGGCCGATGATGTTGGCGTCAAAGGCGACGCCGTGCATGTTGACTGTGCGGATATTCTCGGGGGCGCGGCGGGCGGCGGCGACGCCGGCGGTGGAAGTGCCGTGCTCAAGGTTGGAGCATCGGCCCGAGCGGATTTCTGCGTCGGTGCATGGCGCCCCGAAGGAGGCGCCGAGGGTGAACTTGCCGGCGCCGCTGAATTCGCGGTGCTGGGAGTAGAAGCCGCTGTCGGCGATGACCACGGTCTCGCCGGCCCCGGTTGCGCCCCGGGCGTAGGCGGCGGCCGCGTTGATTCGGTCGAGGTGGCGGTCCAGGATGCGGCGGCCGCCCCGGGTGGTGACGGCGACGGTGTATTCCCGGCTGGATTCGTAGGCCGCCTTGGCCGCCCTGAACGCTGAGTTGTCCGTGGAATAGGTGAAAGTGAAGCCGGCCGGGTCGGCGGCGGTGCGCATAAAGGTGGTCGGCAGGGGGAGGACCGTCGATATTGCCGGCGTCGGGGGGACCGTCGGTATTGCCGGTGTCGGGATGATCGTCGGCATTGCCGGCGTTGACAGCTGCGGTGGCGTGGGTGGCTGTGGCGCGGGCGGCGGTGGCGCGGGTGGCTGTGGGGCGGGTCCGTCGCCACCATCCGGCATGGGTGGTTTTGTCGGCGGTGTGGGAGTTGTCGCGCTGGTGGTCGTCGGGCTGGTGGTCGCCGGCCCGCCGCCGCCCCCGCCGCCACCCCCGCAGGCTGCAAGCAACAAAAACACGGCAGTTGCAAGCAGAATTCTCACAGCACGGCTTTGTCCGATTACGAGTACTATGAATTTACCATGATTTCGATGCGCAACAAAAGTTCAGAGTCACTGCTTTGGCACTTCGGTTGACTTTGACAGAGGTATGGCATCGACGATTCCGGGCCCGATTTATATCAAATTGCCGTTTCTATTCGCCAGCCCGCGCCGCCCTTATCGGTTACACTTTCCGCCCCGCATTCCCGCAATCGACCTGCATGAAAGGAGCCGTCGCGGCCGGCCACCGCCTGAGCGCCGGGGCCGCCGCCGACATCCTGCGCGCCGGCGGCAACGCCTTCGACGCCGCCATCGGCGGGTTTTTCGCCGCCTGCGTCGCTGAGCCGGCGCTGGTTTCGCTCGGCGGCGGCGGGTATCTAATAGCGCGCGAGCGCGGCGGGCGCACCCGCGTGTTCGACTTTTTCACCTACACGCCCGGCGCACAACCGCGGCCGGACGACAGCGATTTCTATCCGGTCACGGTCGATTTCGGCGCCGCCCGCCAGGTGTTTCACATCGGCCTGGGTGCGTGCGCGGTGCCGGGCGCGGTGCGCGGCCTGTTCGCCGTTCACCGCGACCTCGGCACGCTGCCGATGGCCGAGCTGGTGCGCCCGGCGGTGGAGTTGGCGCGCGGCGGGGTGCATGTCAACCGCTTTCAATCCTACCTGCTGGAGTTGCTCGAGCCGATTTTCCGCTCCGAGTCGGCGCTGCCGTTTTACGCCAGCGCCACGCGGCCGGGCAAACTGCTGCAGCCCGGCGATGTGTTTCGCAACGCGCCGTTGGCCGATGCGCTGGAGGCGCTGGCCGCGGAGGGCGAAGCGCTGTTCTACGAAGGCGACCTCGGTGCGCGCATCGTCGATGCCTGCAGCGATGGCGGCGGCTACTTGACCCGCGACGACTTGAAGAACTACCGCGTCCACCGCCGCGCGCCGCTTGTCATCCACTACCGCGGCCGGCGCTTAACCACCAACCCGGCGCCGGCGGCCGGCGGCTTGTTGGTCGCTTTCGGTTTGGAATTTCTAAAAGCGGTCGATTTAGGCAAGCGCGGTTTTGAATTCGGCAACGCCGCGGCCGTGGGCGCATTGGTCGACGCGCAACGCTCGACTTGCCGGTTGCGCGATGGCGGCGGCGAGCTCTTTGAGGCGATGATCGATGCGCGGCTACTGGAGCAATACCGCCGCGTGCAAGCCCGCGCGCATGCGCGCCGCGGCACCACGCATATAAGCGTCATCGACGCCGCGCGCAACATCGCATCGCTTAGCGCATCCAACGGCGAGGGCTGCGGCCGACTGATCGACGGCTTCATGCTCAACAACATGTTGGGCGAGGCGGATGTCAACCCGCGCGGCTTTCACAAATGGCGGCCGAGCCGGCGTATGGCGTCGATGATGGCGCCGAGTATCGTCGCCGACCGCGGCGCGCTCACCGCGCTCGGCTCCGGCGGCTCCAACCGCATCC
>JAPPQJ010000165.1 GCA_028817015.1 Gammaproteobacteria bacterium | reverse complement strand
GCCGATTCCCGGCATCGACCACGCGCGCGTCAGCAGTTGCTGGACGCTGGAAGACGCCCGCAAAATTGCCGCCGGAATCAAGCCGGGCGCGCCGGTGGTTCTCATCGGCGCGGGCTTCATCGGCAGCATCATCCTGGAGGCGTTAGTCGCGGCCGGCGCGCAATTGACCGTCATTGAGATGGGCGACCGCATGGTGCCGCGCATGTTGGACCAGACCTGCGGCACGCTGCTGCAGAAATGGTGCGAAGGCAAAGGCGTCACGGTAATAACCGGCGCCGAAGTGTCGGCCATTGAGCCGGACAGCGGGCGCCTCAAAGTGCATGTGCGCGGTGGCGGCGGCGAGACGGCGCACGACGCCGAACTGGTCATCTGCGCGACCGGGGTGCGCGCCAACGCCGGTTTCCTCGGCGGCGACGGCATCGCATTGCAGGACGGCGCGGTGTTGGTCGATGAGTTCATGACTTCGTCCAACGCGAATATCCTCGCCGCCGGCGATGTCGCCTGCGGGGAGGATTTTTCCACCGGCGAATACACTGTCCAGGCCATTCAGCCGACCGCGGTTGACCACGCCCGAATCGCCGCGCACAACATGCACCGGGCCGGTTCGGTGCGGCATCAGGGCGCGGTGGCGATGAATGTGCTCGACACCATCGGTCTGATTTCGGCTTCATATGGCCTGTGGCGGGGAGTCGACGGCGGCGACAGTTGCGAACTGGCCGATGAACGGCGGTTCCGCTACCTGCGCCTGTGCTTCGAGGAAGACCGGCTGGTCGGCGCCAACAGCCTCGGCCTGACCCAGCACATCGGCATCATCCGCGGGTTGATTCAAGGGCGCTTCCGCCTCGGCAAATGGAAGGCGCGCCTGCTCAGCAACCCGCTGCAACTAATGGAAGCCTATCTGGCCGCGGCCCAGGGCAATTGAGCGGCGGTGCAAATCACATTCAAACTGTTCGCCACCCTGATGGAATACCTGCCTGCGGCCGCGAGCAAGAATTCGGTCACGCTGGAAGTGGGTGACGCGGTCACGCCCAACCAGTTAATCGACCGTTTCTCGGTGCCGCGCTCGCAGGTTCACCTGGTGCTGGTCAACGGCGTGTATCTGGCCGAAGCCGACCGCGACAAGCCGCTTAGGGAGGGCGATGCGCTGGCGGTTTGGCCGCCGGTGGCCGGCGGGTGAGCGCCGGCGCGGCCGATTTTGTCCGCGAGGCCGAGATGGGGTTCTCCCACGCGGAATTACTGAGCAGCCTGCCGTCGGCGGTGGCGCCGTATCGAATCGACAAGCGGTCCGAGCGTGTCTATCACCTGCATGACGCCGCCGAGACCGGCCGCCGGGTTGAACTGACCCTGCATCCGGAAACCCGCCGCACGTTAGCCGCCATCACCCTGCCGGTCACAAAAGTCAAACTGGAATTCTTCAACTTCAGCGCCGATGACTTCGAGGATTTCATGCGCCGCTATAAACGCTATCTGCACAAGGGGGGCGGATGAAAATCACCCTGAAACTGTTTTCCGGGCTGATGGAATACCTGCCGCCCCAGGCCGACGGCAACGCGCTGGAAATCGACGCGCCGGCCGCGGTCACGCCGCACCAACTCATCGACCGCTACCGCCTGCCCCGCGATGCGGTGCGGGTGGTCATGCGAAACGGCGAGTTCGTGCCGCCGGATGAACGCGATGCGCCTCTGCAGGACGGCGATGTGGTCTCCGTCTGGCCGTCCATTCAGGGGGGATAGCGGCGGTGCCGCACCCGGTTGCGCGCCAACCATGGCTTATCTCCATTAATTCCACGGCATTTCCCGACCCGAACATGAACCACGCGGCGAACCTTTCCGACCGGCGCGGCCGTGCGCTGCGCGACCTGCGCGTGTCGGTGACCGACCGCTGCAACTTCCGCTGCGAGTACTGCATGCCGCGCGATGTGTTCGGGCGCGACCACCGCTTTCTGCCCAAGAATCGCCTGCTGAGTTTTGAGGAAATCGAGACCGTGGTGCGGGCGTTCGTACGCCTCGGCGTGCGCAAAGTGCGGCTGACCGGCGGTGAGCCGCTGCTGCGCCACAACCTCGAACAACTGGTTGCGAGGCTGGCCGGCATCGACGCGCTGGACGACCTGGCGCTCACCACCAACGCCTCGCTGCTGACCGAGTCGCGCGCGCATGCGTTGCGCCGCGCCGGCATCCGCCGCGTGAACATCAGCCTCGACGCCCTCGACGAGCAAATCTACCGCAACATCAACCGCATCAACTCGCCCCTGGCGGATATTCTGCGCGGCATCGGCCACACTTTAGGCGCCGGTTTCGATTCGGTGAAAATCAACATGGTGGTGCAAAAAGGCGTCAATGTCAGCGAAATCATCCCGATGGCCGGGCACTTCCGCGGCAGCGGGGCAATTCTGCGCTTCATTGAATTCATGGACACCGGCAACCACAATCACTGGTCGCTCGACCAGGTGTTCACCGCCAGGGAAATCATTGACCTCATCGACCCGGTCTATCCGCTGCAGCCGCTCGATGCGAACTATCCCGGCGAAGTGGCGAAGCGCTGGCGATATGCGGACGGCGGCGGTGAAATCGGGGTCATTTCGTCGATTAGCCAACCGTTTTGCGGCAGTTGCGCCCGGGCGCGTTTGTCGGCGGTGGGCGAGGTGTATACCTGCCTGTTTGCGAGTTCCGGTTTCAACCTGCGAGCGCCGTTGAAATCGGGGGCCGGCGAAGCGGAACTGGCCGAGCGAATCAGCGCAATCTGGCGGGGTCGGCGGGACCAATATTCTGTGGACAGGCGCTCGCTTCGGCTTCGGTCAGGTGGCGGGAAGATGTCCCAGAAGGTGGAAATGTCCTATATCGGCGGTTAGGGCGGCCGCCCGGTCAGCCGAAGTCAGCCGAGGTTTGTTTGACCCACCGCAACTGCCGGGCCCGGCCGTCTTCGCATCCTTGTTTCTTTGTGCTCTTGCACGTACATGCGGCATGACAGGGGTGTAAAGATAAAACCCTGCAAAGGCGCGAAGCCTTTGCAGGGTTTTGGTTCAGCGGTTGCCCCGGCTTGCTTTACACGGGCAACGGGATGCTTGCTCCCGCTTTTTTGGACCTTTTTTTCCGGGTTTTTTTCCTGCCGGACTTCTTTTTGGCCGCCTTTTTCTTGGAGGCTTTTTTCTTGCCGGATTTCTTTTTGGTCACCTTTTTCCTGGAGGCTTTTTTCTTGCCGGATTTCTTTTTGGCCGCCTTTTTCCTGGAGGCTTTTTTCTTGCCGGACTTCTTTTTGGCCGCCTTTTTCCTGGAGGCTTTTTTCTTGCCGGATTTCTTTTTGGCCGCCTTTTTCTTGGAGGCTTTTTTCTTGCCGGACTTCTTTTTGGCCGCCTTTTTCTTGGAGGTCTTTTTCTTTCTGGATTTCTTTTTGGTCGCTCTTTTCTTGGAGGCTTTTTTCTTGCCCGCTTTTTTCTTGGTCACCTTTTTCTTGGACGCCTTCTTCCTGGAAAGCCTTTTCTTACCGACTTTTTTCTTTGACACTTTCCTCTTGGCCGCCTTTTTGGCGGCCGTCTTGCGCTTCGTAGAAGTTGACCTCTTCTTTTTTGCCATTGGTGATTACCTCGCAGTTGTCATGAGAAAGATTTTGCGCCTGCAACAGAACAACACGCTGGCCTGTTTCGGGCACGGATGTGACAGGTTTGTCAAAAAGGTTTGTCAAAAGCTGCCGATGATTTTCGAGACTGCCATATGGATGGCAGACACACTGGGAACGGACGATAAAATATCTTATTTTGAATGTCAATAGGCATCGGGCGGAATAAATGCGGGGCGGGGTCGCCCAATCGGTTCTTGCCGGGGCGACTTAAGCGGGATTTGATGGGCCCGGTCGGGTCGGCGCTCGAACCTGAATGCATACCCGTTGAGGTTCGGGCGCAAGGCTTCCGGTTCATGCCGCGCAATTCCCCGGCGGCTTCCAACCAACCCCGCAAGCGCCAAGGCGGCTGCCCCGCGCGCGAAGCGGAATTCACCGACTTCGCCGTTCACCATCCCGCCCTGGTCGTTGTGCCGACCATGCGCCGGCACAAATCGGCTGGAGCGCGGGTGACGGCAGCCCGGATGAAGCGGGTCAATGCGCCGTCCGCCCGGCGCTCCCATCAAGCGGGAGCGCACGCACCCTAAGGTCGAAATTTCGCCGTGGTTTGGAGAATGGAAAGCGTATTGATTTGGCATTGATAATCAACATTTTATGCATGCCCGCTGGATTAAGGGATGTTGGCCCCGCCTATTTGCCGGCCCAACGCAAGGCCGGCTCTTTTGGCTTGTTCATCGATGCCGCCCGGAATTTGATCGCGATATAGCGCGATTTATTCCGCAACCTGCGGGTCAGTTTGAGTTAGAATTCGCGTTGCCGTTACCGCTTCGGGAAAACTTTCTTGATCACTCAAAAAGACCACTACGATAAAGAGGAACTGCTCGCCTGCGGGCATGGCCGTCTGTTCGGGCTGGGCAACGCGCAACTGCCGCTGCCGGACATGCTGATGTTCGACCGCATCCTGGAAATCAACGACCACGGCGGCGAGTACGGCAAGGGCGTGGTGGTTGCGGAACTCGACATCGAGCCGGACATGTGGTTTTTCAAATGCCATTTCGAGGGCGACCCGGTGATGCCGGGATGTCTCGGCGTGGATGCGCTGTGGCAACTGGTCGGGTTTTCCCTCGGCTGGCGCGGCGGGCTGGGGTATGGTCGCGCGCTCGGCGCCGGCGAAATTAAATTCGTCGGGCAGATATCGCCGGACAACAAGCAAGTCCGCTACAAAATCGATTTCAAGCGCGTCATCATGCGCAATCTGGTCATGGGCATCGCCGACGGCATCGTGGTCGCCGACGGCCAACTGGTGTATTCCTGCAAAGACCTCCGGGTCGGGCTGTTCAAGAGCACGGACTCTTTTTAGCGTTGAGGCCGTTTCCGGAGCGGCAAAACGGCGAAATTTTATGCGATAGTTGCGGGGTGTTTTGAGGTGTCTTTTGAGGTGTAAATGAAGCGGGTCGTCATTACCGGCTGCGGTATCGTATCCAGTCTCGGAAACAACAAGGACCAAGTGCGCGAAGCGCTGCGCCACGGCCGGTCCGGCGTCGTGTTCAGCCGCGAATACGCCGATCTCGGCATGCGCAGTTGCGTGCACGGGGCCGTCAACATCGACGCCAGGTCAATGATCCAGCGCAAACTCTACCGCTTCATGGGAGACGCCGCCGCCTATAGTTACATCGCCATCGGCGAGGCCATCGAGCACGCCCGGTTGCCCGAAGACACGGTTTCCAGCGAGCGAACCGGGTTACTGCTGGGCACCGGCGGCGCGTCACCGGAAAACATCGTCATGGCGGCCGACACTTTGCGCCGGCACGGCAGCCGCCGGGTGGGGCCGTATATGGTCACCAAAACCATGGCCAGCACCATCACCGCCTGCGTCGGCACGGCGCTGAAGATCAAGGGCATTTCCTATTCCATCAGCTCCGCGTGCGCCACCAGCGCGCACTGCATCGGCCACGGTGCCGAGTTGATTCAGTTGGGCAAACAGGATGTGGTGTTCGCCGGCGGCGGCGAGGAATTGCACTGGACGCTGTCGGTGTTGTTCGACGGCATGGGCGCGATGTCGTCCAATTTCAACGATTCGCCGGCCGCCGCCTCGCGGCCATACGACCGCGACCGGGACGGCTTCGTGATTTCCGGAGGCGCCGGGGTGGTGGTGTTGGAATCCCTCGAACACGCGCAACAACGCGGTGCGCCGATCATCGCCGAACTGGTCGGCTATGGCGCCACTTCGGACGGCTACGACATGGTGCAACCGTCCGGCGAAGGCGCGGTGCGCTGCATGCGCCAGGCGCTGCAAAAGGTCGAGGCGCCGGTGCAGTATATCAACGCCCACGGCACCAGCACGCCGGTCGGCGATGTGTGCGAACTAAACGCCATCGGCGAGGTGTTCGGCGCCGCCAAACCGTGGGTCGGCTCCACCAAGTCGCTGAGCGGGCACGCCCTCGGCGCCGCCGGCGTCAACGAAGCCATTTACACTCTGTTGATGATGGAATCCGGATTCATCGCCGCCTCGGCGAATATCGAACACCTCGACCCGCAAGCCGCCGGCCACCCCATCGTTACCGAACGCCAGGACGGAGTCGACTTGCAGGTGGCGATGAGCAACAGTTTCGGGTTTGGCGGCGCCAACAGTTCACTGGTGTTCCAGCGTTGGAGCGACTAATGACAATGCCCCGGGCGGGCGCCATGGCATCCACCCCGGCGGCGGTGGTGGTGTGGCTGTCGGTGTGCTGCCTGCTGGTGTTTTCGACCGTGGTGCTCGGCGCCGCCGTGCGCCTGACCGGGTCCGGCCTGTCGATGGTTGACTGGCGGCCGTTAGCCGGCGTGATTCCGCCGCTGGACGGCGCAGCGTGGCGGCATGCGTTTGAACAATACCGGCAATTCCCCGAGTTCAAGCTGGTCAACCCCGACATGACCCTGGCCGGGTTCAAGTTTATCTTCTGGATGGAATATGCGCACCGCCTGCTCGGGCGCGTGATCGGCGTGGTGTTTCTGCTGCCGTTTGTTTTTTTTCTGGCCGCCGGAACGGTGCGGGGCGCGCTTTGCGCGCGCTTGTGGGCGCTGTTCGTTCTGGGCGGGGCGCAGGGTTTGCTGGGCTGGTATATGGTGCAAAGCGGTCTGGTGGATGACCCGCGGGTCAGCCACTACCGCCTGGCGCTGCACTTCATGTTGGCGGTGGCAATCTATGCTTACCTGTTGCGCGTGGTCGTGGGCATTGCCCGGCCGGCGCCGCCCGGCCCCGCGCAGTCGGCGTCCATCACGAGCGCCGGCACGGTGGCGGTGGCGCTAATCCTGGTCACCATGTTGAGCGGCGCGCTGGTCGCCGGAACCCGCGCCGGCTACGCTTACAATACCTGGCCGAAAATGAACGGTCTGTGGATCCCGGGGCAACTGCTGGCGATGCGGCCATGGTGGCTGAACTTCACCGAAAACATCGTTGCCATTCAATTCGTCCACCGCTGGCTGGCGGCGGTGGCGGGGGTCGCGGCGGCGGTCTTCGCGTGGCGCCTGATCCGCGCCCGGGCCGCCAACTGGGGCTGCTGGATATTGGCGCTGGTGGGGGTTCAAATCGCGCTCGGCATCGCCACGCTGCTGCTGCGCGTTCCGGCGCTGTTGGGGGTCGCGCATCAGGCCGGCGCGATGCTCCTGTTGAGCGTCGCGGTCATCGCGCTGGCCGGTCATTTGCCGCCGCTGGCCGCTGTTGGCCACAGCGCTGACCCGGCCGCTGAACCGGGCAGGGAGGCGCGATGAGCGCATTAAGCAAGGCCGACAACATCCTGATTGTGATGACCGACCAACTGTCCGCGCTGGCGCTTCCCTGCCACGGCAACCCGACCGCCGCCACTCCCGTCATCGACCGCCTGGCGGAGCGCGGCGTGGTGTTCGACGCCGCCTACAGCAGCAGCCCGTTGTGCGCGCCGGCCAGATACGCCTTCATGAGCGGCCAGAATGTGTCGCGTTGCGGCGGCTATGACAACTCCGCGGTGCTGCCGGTGACCACGCCCACCTTCGCCCACTACCTTCGCCTGGCCGGCTACCGCACCGCGCTGTGCGGCAAGATGCACTTTGTCGGCGCCGATCAACTGCACGGGTTCGAGGAGCGCCTGACCACCGACATCTACCCGTCCGATTTCGCCTGGGTGCCGGACTGGGAGCAGCCGAGCCGGCGCATCGACAAGTGGTATCACAACATGTCCAGCGTCAAACAGGCGGGGGTGGCGGCGATCACCAACCAGTTGGCCTACGACGACGAAGTCGGCGCGCAGGCGTTGCGGGCCATCTACGACCACGCCCGCGGCGCCGACCCGCGGCCGCTGTGCCTGGTGGTCGGTTTTATCCACCCGCACGACCCCTATGCGGCCCGCCAAAAATACTGGGACTTGTATGAAGGCGCGGACATTCCGCTGCCGACCGTGCCGCGCCTGAGCGCGGATCAGCAGGACGCCCACAGCGCCCGGCTGGAAAAAGCCATCGCCGTGGACGCGGTCGACCTCAGCGACCGGGAAATCATCACCGCGCGGCGCGCTTACTATGCCAACATCTCGTATATCGACGAGTGGCTGGGCAAGTTGCTGGACGCGCTGCGCGCCTGCGACATGACCGACACCA
This sequence comes from Gammaproteobacteria bacterium, assembly GCA_028817015.1. Lineage (GTDB taxonomy): Bacteria > Pseudomonadota > Gammaproteobacteria > Arenicellales > Poriferihabitantaceae > JAHRAW01. The sequence goes on along the minus strand of JAPPQJ010000165.1, from coordinate 16,568 downwards.
CCACCGTTTTGTTCACCTCCGACCACGGCGACATGCTGGGCGAGCGCGGCCTGTGGTATAAGATGTCGTTCTTGGAATGGTCGAACCGCATCCCGATGATCGTGTCCAGGCCGGCGCGTTTTGCGCCGAGGCGGGTGGCTCAGCCGGTTGCCCAGGTGGATGTCCTGCCGACGCTGCTGGACATCGCCGCCGAAAATGCCGGGCGCCCGGCGCCCGATCCGGTGGACGCCGTGGACGGGCGCAGCCTGATGGCGTTGTGCGACGGCGATGACCGGGACGACCCGGGTGTGGCGGTCAGCGAATACCTCGCCGAGGCCACCAGCGAGCCGATGCTGATGATTCGCCGCGGCGCGCATAAATTCATTTCCTGCGCGAGCGACCCCGATTTACTGTACGACTTGGGGGCCGACCCGAATGAATTGAATAACTTGGCCGGCGATGAAAAGTGCGCCGACACCGTGCAAGCGCTCCGGCGCGAAGCCGCCGCGCACTGGGACGCGGCGCAGGTCAAGCGCGAGGTCATCGCTTCGCAACGCCGCCGCCGCGTGTTGTTCGAGGCGCTGGCGACCGGCCGCCGCCACAGTTGGGACTACAACCCGCCCCGGGATGCCGGAGAGGAATACACCCGCGGCCACCACGACCTGACCGATTTCGACATCCTGTCCCGCTACCCGCAGCCGCCCGCGTTCACGCCCCGCCGCGGTTGATGGGGCGCCGTAGTTGCAACGCTACGGGAATTGCCCTGGGGCGCAAACCGCGGGCCGGCCGCCAGCCGGCGTCCAATCAAACCCAGTGGGCGGTCGAAGTCATCACCCTCGCCGCCAGCCGCATCAGGCGCCTGGCCGGTGGCGGCAATTCGGCGGCGCCGTCCTGGACCGCCTGTTCGGCGTGCCCTCTCTCTTCCTCTTTCATTCGCGCCACCACTGCGCGGGAGCGTGTGTCGTTGTCGGGCAACTTCCCCAAGTGACCCTCCAGATGGGCCACCACCTGGCGCTCGGTTTCGGCGACCAGGGCCAGATTCCACCGGTCGCCGGCCAGCCCGGCGGCGGCGCCGACGCCGAACGCGCCGAGATACCACAGCGGATTTAGATAACTCTTGTGCGCCCCCAATTCCTCCAGGCGTTGTTCGCACCACGCCAGGTGGTCGTTTTCTTCGGCGGCGGCGCGCTCCATGCGCGCGCGGATTCGCCGGTCGCGCGCGGTCAGGGCCTGGCTGTGATACAGCGCCTGGGCGCAAATCTCGCCGACATGATTGACGCGCATATAACGCCCCGCGCGCCGGCGCTCGTGCTCGCTTAGCGCGGTGTCCGCGGCTTGGTCCGCGGCTTCGTCAGCCGGGAAAGCCCGGGCCGCGCGCGGCCTGGCGCCCAGCGTTTGGAGGGCGCGGGACACGCCGATGATGGCGTGGTCGAGTCGGCTGTAATGGCGAGAGTTGTTCATGGTCACTTTGGCTGCCCGGGTTCGCCATTATAACCCCGCATAGCCGCCTTTTCATCGCGCCGCCCCGTCGGCCGGCGCACCGGGCCGGCGGTTTTGTAATAGAATGAAACCCGGTTATTTGACGACATCGGGTATGCCACCATGAACCGCCAGTCGCTTAGCCGGCATTTCAGACAATTCCTGCCGCGCACTTCGGTCATCGACCAGGTTGAATCGTTGCGCGCCTATGAATGCGACGGCCTGAGCGCATATCGCCAGTTGCCGCTGCTGGTGGTGTTGCCCGAGACGGTCGAACAAGTCCGCCGGGCGTTGCGGGTGTGCCGTGAACTGCGCGTTCCGGTGGTCAGCCGCGGCGCCGGCACCGGGCTGTCCGGCGGCGCCCTGCCGCATGCGCAGGGCATCGTGCTGAGCCTGGCGAAGATGAACCAGGTGCTGGAAATCGACCCCATTAACCGCACGGCCCGGGTGCAGCCGGGGGTTCGCAACCTGGCCATTTCCGAGGCGGTGAAACACCTCGGCCTGTTCTACGCGCCCGACCCTTCGTCGCAAATCGCCTGCAGCATCGGCGGCAATGTCGCGGAAAACGCCGGCGGCGTCCACTGCCTTAAATACGGGTTGACCGTGCACAATATCGCCGGCCTCAAAATCGCCACCATAGACGGCGACCTGGTCACCCTCGGCGGCGCCGCTCTCGACAGCGCCGGGTTCGATTTGCTGGCGTTGATGGTCGGCTCCGAGGGCATGTTGGCCGTGGTGGTCGAGGTTACGGTTAAACTGCTGCCCTGCCCGGAGTCGGCCAGCGTGCTGCTCGGCGCTTTCAATGCGGTGGAAAACGCCGCCGACAGCGTGGCCTCGGTCATCGCCGCCGGCATCATTCCGGCGGGCGTCGAAATGATGGACAACCCGGCCATTCGCGCGGCCGAGGACTTTGCCGGCGCCGGTTATCCGCGCGATGCCGAGGCGATTTTGCTGTGCGAACTGGACGGCGCCGAAGGGGATGTCGGCGAACAGGTTGGCCAGGTGCGGGAGATTCTGCGGCGCCACGGTGCCGCGCACATCCGCGTGGCTGCGGACCCCGTCGAGCGCGCGCGATTGTGGTCGGGGCGCAAGGGCGCGTTCCCGGCCATCGGGCGCATTTCGCCGGACTACTACTGCATTGACGGCACCATCCCGCGCCGCCACTTAGGGCGCGTGCTGACCGAAATCGGTCGCCTGTCGGGTGAATACGGCCTGCGAGTCGCCAATGTGTTCCACGCCGGAGACGGCAATCTGCATCCGCTGATTCTTTATGACGCCGCCCGCCCCGGCGAATTGCAGCGCACCGAGGAACTGGGCGCCCGCATCCTGGAACTGTGCATTGAGGTCGGCGGCACCATCACCGGCGAACACGGCGTCGGGGTCGAGAAAATCGGCTCGATGTGCGTGCAATTCCACCCCGCCGAGCGCGCCCAGTTTCACGCCGTGCGCGAGGCGTTCGACCCGGGGCGCCTGCTCAACCCGGGCAAGGCCATCCCGACCCTGGCGCGCTGCGCCGAGCACAACGCCATGCATGTGCATCGCGGGCGGACACGGTTCCCCGACATCGAACGGTTTTAGCCGCATCCAGTGCCCGACCACACGGAACAACGCCTGCAGCAGGCTGTGCAGGAGGCCCACCGCAACACCCAGCCCCTGAACATCATCGGCGGCGGCAGCAAGGCCTTCTACGGGCGCGAGGCCACCGGTATGCCGCTGCACACCGCCGCGCACCGGGGCGTGGTGCGCTACGACCCCGCCGAACTGGTGCTGAGCGCCCGCGCCGGCACAACCGTGGCCGAGGTCGAGGCGTTGCTGGGAAAGGAAAACCAGATGCTCGGTTTTGAGCCGCCGCGCTTCGGCCGGGAAACGGCCACGCTCGGCGGGATGGTGGCGGCCGGGCTGGCCGGGCCGCGCCGGCCCTATGCGGGCGCGGTGCGCGATTTCGTGTTAGGGGTCAAAATCCTCAACGGCAAAGGGGAGATCATGCGCTTCGGCGGCGAGGTGATGAAAAACGTCGCCGGGTTCGACCTTGCCCGGCTAATGGCCGGGGCGATGGGCGCGCTCGGCGTGGTGCTGGAAATCTCCCTGCGCATCATCCCGCAACCTCCGGTCGAAAAAACCTTGGTGCTGGAGCATCCCCAGCACGCCGCCGCCATCGCCTTGTTCAACCGCCTGGCCGCGCGCCCGCTGCCGCTGTCGGCGGCGGCGTGGCACGCCGGTGAAACGCGCCTCCGGCTGTCCGGCGGCGCTGAGGGCGTGAAGCGCGCCGCTGAGGCTGTCGGCGGCGAGGAGGATGTCGCCGGCGGCCAGTTCTGGCAACGCTTGCGCGACCATGAACTGCCGTTTTTTCAGGACCAGCGCGAGTTGCTTCGCGTGTCGGCGCCTCCGGCCGCCGAGTTGGGCGCGCTGGATGCGCCGCAACTGGTGGACTGGGGCGGCGCGCAACGCTGGCTGGTCGGCGGTGCGGACGGCGAGGCGGTGCGCGCGCTGGTAGCCCGGCACGGTGGCCATGTGACCCGCTTTCGCCACGGCGACCGGCGTAGCGCGATTTTCCAACCGCTGGCCGCGCCGCTGCATGCGTTGCACCTCAGGCTAAAGCGCGCCTTCGACCCGGCCGGGATTCTCAATCCGGGCCGCCTGTATCGGGATTGGTAACATGCAAACCTCGCTTAGTGCTGAATTCCGGGACACGCCCGGGGGCCGCCAGGCTGAAGACATCCTGCGCAACTGCGTGCACTGCGGTTTCTGCAACGCCACCTGCCCGACCTATGAATTGCTCGGCGATGAACTGGACGGCCCGCGCGGGCGCATCTACCAGATGAAACAGTTCCTCGAGGGCGCTGCCGACGGCGCGGCGATGCGCCGGCACCTCGACCGCTGCCTGCTGTGCCGCAACTGCGAGACCACATGCCCGTCGGGAGTGCGCTACAGCCGCCTGCTGGAAATCAGCCAGAGTGCGCTTGATGAAAAGCGCCCGCGCGGTTTCATCGAGCGGCTGCGCCGCCGTCTTCTGACCCGCATCATCACCCACCGCGGTCTGTTCGGCGCGCTGCTGCATCTCGGCCGCGGCGCCAAACTCGCGGCAAAGGCAATGGGAATGGCGCCGCCACTGCTGGCCCAGGTGCCCGAGCGGCAGGCGGCGCTCGGCTTGGGTGGGCTGCCCACCGGCGACGGGCAACGGCGGATGATCGCGCTGGCCGGCTGCGTGCAATCGGCGCTGGCGGCCAACACCAACCTGGCCGCCGCCCATGTGCTGGGGCGGCTCGGCATCACCTTGTTTGAAGTCGGCGGCGCCGGGTGCTGCGGCGGGGTGGCGCTGCACACCTGCGGCGAAGCCCGGGGCAGGGCCGCCGCGCGCCGCTTAATCGACCGCTGGTTGCCGCACCTGGAGCAGGGCGTCGAGGCCATTGTCATGACCGCCAGCGGCTGTGGGGTCACCGTGAAGGAGTATCCGCATCTTTTTGAAGACGACCCCGAATACCGCGACAAGGCGCGCCGGGTCAGCGACAAAACCGTTGACTTGTGCGAGTTGCTCAGGCGCGAACTGCCGGCCGGCTACATCCCGTCGGTGGCGCCGCAAAAGGTCGCGTTCCACGCCCCCTGCACGCTGCAGCACGGCCAGCGAATCACCGGCGCGGTCGAGTCGGTTCTGGTGCGCGCCGGCCATTCGTTGTGCGCGGTGCGCGACTCGCATCTGTGCTGCGGGTCGGCCGGCACCTACTCGCTCCTGCAGCCGGCGATCTCCGCGCAACTGCGGCGCAACAAATACGCCGCGCTCACCGCCGAGGGCCCGGAGGTGCTGTGCACCGCCAACATCGGCTGCCAGATTCACCTGGCGGCGGGTGCCGACCGGCCGGTGGTTCACTGGGTCGAGTTGCTGCTTTAGCCGGACTGGTCGGCGGTGCTACAATGCCCCGATGCCCGACCCGCACTATCAGCGCCATGTGTTCTTCTGCGTCAACCGGCGCGAGGACGGCCGTCGTTGCTGCGCCGACAACGACTCCGAAGGGTGCCGCGAGTATGCAAAACAGCGGATGAAAGCGGCTGATTGCCACGGCCGCGGCATGGTCAGGATCAATCGCTGCGGATGCCTCGACCGCTGCGATGAAGGCCCGGTCATGGTCGTCTATCCTGAGGGAGTTTGGTATACCTATGTCGATCGCGAAGACATCGACGAGATCATCGACCAGCACCTGCTCAAAGGGAAAATAGTCAAAAGGCTGCGAATCTGAAGTCCCCGAGCGGCGCCAGCCCTTTTCCCGCATGTGCCCCTGCCGGGGGGCGGGCGCCGCGCTGCCTGGCCTGCCCGGACGGGGCTGAATGCAGCCGCCGCGAGGTTCCTCTCAGTTTCGCCGATTAGTGTTATGCGCCTCCCGGCAGACACCAGATATGGAAAATTTGCTAATTTTTTCATCAGTAATAAATTATTATTATCTCTATCATAATAAGAAACTATCATAAACAAAGGCTGGTATTCCGCCTACCATCGCCATGGCAATTACAGGCGGCGCTCTCCCGGGCTGAAGTTGCGGCGGGCGCCCGAACATTTTCTCCATCCTCCTTATGGTGGTTTCGGCGTGGCATCACCTGCCACGCCATTTTTTTTGCCTGATTTTTGGCTCGCACAGACGCGATCTTGCCGCGCCCGGATTCGTGATAGCATGCGGCCATCGGCTCCGTTCAAAGCGCCTTTTGACCACCGCCGCGCCATGCCAAAAACCGCGAATCAATCCTTCGAGACCCGGGCGGTGCACGCCGGAGAACCGCGCCCGCGGGTGGACGGCGCGGTCACGCTGCCGATTTTCCAGACCTCCACCTACGAATTCCACGGCCAGGCCGGCTATCACGACATCCGCTACCTGCGCCTTAACAACTCGCCCAATCACCTGGCGTTACACGCCAAGCTGGCCGCCCTGGAAGGAAGCGAGGGTGCGCTGGTGACCGCCAGCGGCATGGGCGCCATTTCCACCGCCGTGTTGAGCGTGCTAAAGAGCGGCGGCCATCTGCTGGCGCAGCGCGGTTTATACGGCGGCACCCACACCTTCATGGCCGCCGAGTTGCCGGATTTCGGCATGGAGGTTGACTTCGTGGATCTCCATCAACCCGCCGAGTGGGCGCGGAAACTAAAGCCCAATACCCGCGCTTTCTATGTCGAAAGCATGACCAATCCGCTGCTTGAAGTCGGCGACCTGCCGGCGGTGGTGCAGTTCGCCGCCGCCCATGACCTGGTTACCTTAATCGACAACACCCTGGCCACGCCGGTCAATTTCCGCCCCATTGAGGCCGGCTTCGACCTGGTGTTGCACAGCGCCACCAAATACCTCAACGGGCATTCCGACTTGGTCGCCGGGGTAATCGCCGGGCGCGCCGAACGGGTCGACACGATCAAGCGAAAACTGGACCACCTCGGTGCCACCCTGGACCCGCATGCGTGCTTCCTGCTCAACCGCGGCATTAAAACTCTGCCTCTCAGGATGGAACGGCACAACCGCAATGCCCTGGCGCTGGCGCGCTGGTTGGACGCTCATCCGGCGGTTGACGCGGTTCATTATCCGGGGCTGCCCGGCCACCCTGCCGCGGCCCGCGCGCAGGCGTTGTTCAGCGGCTTCGGCGGGTTGCTTAGTTTCGACCACAAAGGCGGGGCGGCGGGTGCTCACCGCATGATCGAGCGCCTCGAACTGGCCGCCGAGGCGGTCAGCCTCGGCGGTGTGGAAACTCTGGTCACCCTGCCCGCGGAAACTTCGCACGTCGGCCTCAGCCCGGCGCAGCGAAGCGAACTGGGAATCGGCGACGGCCTGGTGCGCGTGGCGCTGGGAATCGAGGGCGAAGACGACCTGCTGGCCGATTTCGAGCGGGCGTTGTCGGAATAATTTGGGGGAAGATCCCGCACCGGTGGAGCCCGGGAACGCCAATGCCTGGGAAGCGGTTGCCGGGTCAGCGCGACTGCATCGGCAATCGGGCTGACCCGGGCGAGTGCGCATCATCTGGAGCGGGAAACGAGGATCGAACTCGCGACCCCAACCTTGGCAAGGTTGTGCTCTACCACTGAGCTATTCCCGCATTGTCTGATCTGATGAGAAAAGATGATAAGTTAATCGGGTTTTGTCGGCACTATTTGGGCTGGATTGGACAGATCTCGCTGGCTCGGCGGTCGAGAATGCGCATGCTTTGAGGTTCAAGGCCGGGCTTTCCAGTCGCCCCGGTGAGCGACCTTGCGGAAGTTGCGGTCACCGATGACCCCCGGTTCATCATAGTTACGCAAACTGTCCGGGTCAATCACGCGCCTGGGCTCGCCGTCTGGCACCATTTCACTGCTGATTCACTGCTGATATTCCAGGATGGGAAGTATATCGATTTGATATGGGCAGTCAATACTTCATGCGTATTCTACCGCGATTAAGTGATTTTGGCCCTCAGGAAACGCAACCGTGACGGATGGATCGCCGGTAGAGCGGTTTAAGTGCGCTTCCCCGCCGCCGCCGGTTCAACGAAAGCGGCGCCAAACCGGGTTTTCCGGGGTTTCTCATCGGGCCGGGCGGTTGCTGTTTGTCCGTTTGCTCCGGCCAAACCCCTTGTCGGCCGCGCGCCGGGATGCGACCATCCGCGTTTGCCACCCCCATCGCGGTTGCTGATTTCATGATTCAGTCCTTGCGCCAAGCGATTTCCCCGCACCACCTGGCCGCGGTGGAGCGCCCCATCGCCGCCGCCCGCGGCCTGCCCAACATCGCGTACACCGAGCGCGAATTTCATCGCTTTGAACGCGACCACCTGTTCGCCACCACCTGGACGGCGCTGGCTTTCTGTGCCGACCACAGCACCGCCGGTCGGGTCACGCCGGTGGACTTCATGGGGCTGCCGCTGCTCATCGTCTGCAATCAAGACGGCGGCTTGGCGGTTTTTCACAACGTCTGCAGCCACCGCGGAAGGCGCCTGGTGGATGAAGCCAGGCAGACCAACGGCCTGCTGGTGTGCCCGTATCACGCCTGGGCTTACGACCTCGGCGGCACTCTCAAGGCGACACCGCACATCGGCGGGGCCGGCGTACACCAGGCGGGCGGGTTCTGCCACCGGGATCATGGCCTCAAGGCGGTGCGCTCGCATTGCTGGATGGGGATTTTGTTCATCGACCTGAGCGCCGCGGCCCCCGCATTCGATGACTACGCGGCGCCGCTGCTTGCGCGTTACCGGCCGTATATCGGCGCCGACCCTTGTGCCCGGGCCGCGCTGTCGCCGTCGCAATCGGACGCCGGTCTTTGCTTTGAAGCCGGCTGCAATTGGAAACTGGCGGTGGAAAACTACTGCGAGGCCTATCATCTGCCCTGGATCCACCCGTCATTGAACGACTATTCGCCGCTTGAAGATCACTATGGCATGATCATTTCCGATGATTTCGCCGGCCAGGGCACCGCCACTTTCCGTCCGGCCCTCGGCGGCGCGGCCCCGTTGCCGGGCTTCCCTGACTGGCCGGTGGAACAGCGCGCGACCGCCGAATACCCGGTGTTTTATCCCAATCTCCTGCTTGGATTCCAAATCAACCATTTCTTCGCGCTGATCATCCGCCCGCTCGCGGTTGACCGAATCCGCGAAGAGGTGCGATTGTTCTATATCGGCGACGGCGCCGAAGCGGATCGATACCTGCCGGCCCGCCAGTCCAACCTGGCCGCCTGGGAGCGGGTTTTTCGCGAAGACATCAGCGCCGTTGAGGGCATGCAACGCGGGCGGCAGTCGCCCGGTTTCAGCGGCGGCGTGTTCTCGCCGGTGATGGATGCACCGACCCACCATTTCCACCGCTGGGTGGCGCGCAAATACCGGGCCGCGGTTGGCGGTGATTAGCGGCGGGCAGGCGCGCAACCGGCCGGCCGGATTGCGATGAGCCGCGATCAGGCCGGGGCCTGTTCCGGATTCAGGATCTTCTGCAACTCGCCGCTTTCATACAACTGGGTCATGATGTCGCAGCCGCCGATGAATTCCCCGCGCACATACAACTGCGGCACGGTCGGCCAGTTGGAGTATTCCTTGATGCCCTGGCGCACCGCATCGTCGGCCAGCACATCGACCGACGCAAAGCGGGTGTCGCACGCTTTGAGGATTTGCGAGGTGCGTCCGGAGAATCCGCACTGGGGAAAATCCGGCGTGCCTTTCATGAACAAGACCACCTCGTTGCTTTCAATCACTTCTTTCAGTTGTTCCTGGACCGACATGGGTTGCCTCTCATATGGGGATACATGGATTGAATATCAAAAAAATCACTCCGGCTGAAGCGCCCGGCGCTCTTCGGGAGTCAGGGTCTTCATGGAAAGCGCGTGTATTTCCGCCTTCATCCGGTCGCCGAGCGCGCCGTATACCATCTGATGGCGCGCGATCAGCGATTTGCCGGCGAAACCGGCGGCCACGATGAGGGCTTCAAAATGCCGCCCGTCACCGTCCACACGAACCTCGGCATCCGGCAGGCCGGCTTGAATCCAGCCCTGTATGTCTTCGGGAGTTGGCATGGTTGCACCGCTTGCTCAAGCTCAAACCGGGATTATGGCGCAATTGGCGCACGATTATCAAGGGCATTATTAAGGCCCCCCATGCCTGTATCATGGGTGGGACGAAGATGGATGGGGTGGTACTGGATGGCAACTGGAGGGGAGAGAGAGGTTTGGGCGGTGGCGGGCACGCATTCACCGCCGTCCCCCGCCCCGCTTGGGGCCGGGGCCCATCATTCCTCGTCCTGCTTCAGAAACCTTTTGAACAGGCCGGCGATGCCGCTGATGACACCGTAGCCGGCCAGGCCGACGGCTAAATATTTGATAATCGTCAGGCCGTATTCTTTTTGCTGGACATCGCCGTAGAAGGTGTTGTAAAGCAAAAACCATATGGTCACAACAGATGCCAGCATGACAGCATAGATGACCGTTTTATAAGTTTTGTGGTGGGTGTGGCGCAACTCTATTTCTCGCTCAAGCCGATTGGTATGGAATTCAAACTGTCACTGCTCATTGCGGTCGCCTGCGGCAATCAGTTCTCTTCCCGCCTCAATCTGGCGGTTGGCGTTGTCTATGCGGGCCCGCTCCAAGTCGATTAAATCATGGGCCGGAATCAAGTCATGTCCGGATGAGGCACGATCCGCATGGTGGTCATCATGCGATGCCAGTCCAGGCGGATTATTTTCGGAAGCGCTCATCCGCAACTACTTCTTTTCGCCGTAGTCGGGATTTCGGTTGGTGACCCAAGCAGGGGCACCTGACATCCCCTTCCCGAGCATTGGAAAGGATGTTTCAAGAAAAACCGGAGTAGATCGGACAACATAACCGCCACCGTAAGGGGCCTTTTTAATGCGAACCACAGTGTCCACACCAACATCCTGTTTTTTGAGGATTGCCGCCGCGCGATAGGCATCAATATACGATTTGTAGATCGTGTCAGTTTGCGGATTGCTCATGATTTCTACCTTATCTTGAGATTGTACAAAGGAAGTATAGCGGCGCGGTGGTGAAAGTCAACTCCCGCCGCCGGCCAGATTCAACAGCGCTTCCAAGCCGGTTATCTTTGCCATTTCGCACAACTGCGGTGGCGCGCCGGTGAAGGTGAGTTTGCCGGAAGACCCGGCGGCGGCGGTATTGGCCCAGTGCAGCAACAGGGCCAGCCCGCTGCTATCGACTTCGCCGACTGCGCGCAGGTCGATGCGCAACGGTGCCGATGCATCCGCCGCACCGGCGCCGAAGCGCGGGGTTTGCGCGAACAGCGCGGGCACGGTGCGGCTGGTCAAATCGCCAGCCAGCGCGATGCGCCCGCGGTCGCGGCTCAGGCCGGCTGGCATCAGAAATGCTCGGCGTTCGAGCGTTTCATCTTTTCGATCACGCCGTCCATGCCGTGTTCGCCGATCAACGAGGCGTAGGTGTTGCGGTAGTTGACGATCATGTTGAGGCTGCCGACCGTCAGGTTGTAGATTTTCCAGTTGCCCTGTTTGTCGAGCAGCAGCGAGTAGACAACCGCGATGGGCTCGGCGCCGTCGGCGAGGATCACTTCCGATTTAATTTCGGCGAATTTTCGCCCTTTGCGCTCGGTGATTTTCGAGGCGTTGAACACCATGCGCTGGTCGCCGGAGTATTTGTGCAGCGCGGTCGCGTAGGTGGCAATCAGCAGTTTCCTGAACTCGTCCCGGAACTCGTCGCGTTGCTGCGCGCTGGCCCGCCTCCAGTTCTGCGCCAGCACCAGTTTGGAGATGCGCTCGAAATCGAACAGCGGCGACGCCACCCGGTCAACTAACGCAAACAACGCGCGCCGGTCGCTTTCCAGCGCCTCGCGCCGGGCGGTGAACCGGTCGAGCAAGTCCTGCACGGTCTGTTCGATCAGCGCCTGCGGTTTTTCGGCCGCGGGCAGCGGCGGCGCGGTGAACAGGGAAACGCCGACCAGCAGGCCGGCGACGGCTCGTTTCGGCACGACATTCATACTGGCATTCATTGCTCTTCGCTGTCCTCCGGCTGGCGCTGGCTGAACATGAACTGGCTGATCAGCGATTCCAACTGGACCGCCGACTGGGTGATTTCCAGGCGGTCGCCGGCTTCCAGGTAGAAATCGTCGGCGCCGGGTTGCAAGCCGACGAATTGTGCGCCGAGCAAGCCGGCGGTCAGTATCGACGCGCTGGTGTCGGCCGGCAGGTTGTCGTAGCGAGCGTCGATATCCATCCCCACCACTGCCCGGTAACTGTCCTTGTCGATGGCGATTTCGCCGACCCGGCCGACGCGAACTCCGCCGATCATCACCGGCGCCTTTTCGGTCAGGCCGCCGATGTTGTCGAAATGCGCGTTGATGCGAAAGGTGTCGCCTGTCGCGCCGCCGGCGTTGCTTACCTGCACCGCCAGCATGGTCAGCGCCGCCAACCCGAGGATGATGAAAATCCCGACCCAGATCTCGATGCTCTTGTTTTGCATTACAAGCCCCCGAACATTAATGCCGTCAAAATATAGTCGCCGCCCAGCACCGCCAGCGATGAGGCGACCACGGTGCGTGTGGTGGCCCGGCTGACGCCTTCCGAAGTCGGCGGTGCGGCGTAGCCCTCGAACAGCGCCACCCAGGTGATCACAAACCCGAACACCAGACTCTTGATGACGCCGTTCAGCACGTCGTCGACCAGGTCGACGCCGTTTTGCATGGACGACCAGTATACACCGGAGTCGACGCCAAACTGGCCGTGGCCGATCAGGTAGCCGCCTAACACACCGACCGCGCTGAGCAGCGCCGCCAGCAGCGGCATGGCGATCAGCCCGGCGATGAAACGCGGGCCGATGACCCGCGCCATCGGGTCAACCGCCATCATCTCCATCGCCGACAACTGGTCGGTGGCCTTCATCAGACCGATTTCCGCGGTCAGGGCCGAGCCGGCCCGCCCGGCGAACAGCAGCGCCGCCAGCACCGGCCCCAGTTCGCGCACTAAAAACAGCGCCACCACCAGGCCGAGGCTGGATTCGGCGCTGAAATTAACCAGCTGGTAGTAGCCCTGCAAGCCTAACACCATGCCCACAAACAGGCCGGAGACGACGATGATGAGGAGGGTCAGCACGCCAATCGCATATAACTGCTCCACCACCAGCGAAAATCTCGGCAACGCCCGGGCCGCGCCCAGCAAGGCGCGCAGCAGAAACAGAAAAGACTGGCCCAGCCGGGCCACGAACGCAACCGCCCAGGCGCCCAGGCTGGCGATTAGTTTCACGGCGACGGTTGGCTGAGGTCGGCCCAGTAGTCGGCGGCCGGGTAGTGAAAACCGACCGGGCCGTCGGGCAGGCCGCCCATAAATTGTTTGACCTGCGGTAAATCGCTGTCGGTCATTTCCTCCGGCGAGCCGTGGCCGATGGTTTTGCCGTCGCCCAGCAGATACAGGTAGTCGGCGATGTCGCGGCCCTCGCTGACATCGTGGGTCACGACGATGGAGGTCAGGCCGAGGGCGTCGTTCAACTCGCGAATCAGTTTGACGATGACGCCCATGGAAATCGGGTCGAGGCCGACGAACGGCTCGTCATACATGACCATGTCAGGGTCGAGGGCGATGGCCCTGGCTAACGCCACCCGCCGCTGCATGCCGCCGGACAATTCCGCCGGCATCAGGTCGCGCGCGCCGCGCAGGCCGACCATTTCCAGTTTCAGCAACACCACGATGCGAATCAACTCCTCCGGCAAGTCGGTCTGTTCGCGCAGCGGGAAGGCGACATTATCGAACACCGACAAATCGGTCAGCAGCGCGCTGCTCTGGAACAACATGCCCATTTTGCGCCGCATCTCAAACAGCCGGTTGCTGCCCGGCGGCGGAATCGGCGCGCCGTCGAACAGCAGACCGCCGCTGCCCGGGCGCAGGCGTCCGCCGACCAGGCTCAGGAAGGTCGATTTGCCGCAGCCGCTCGGCCCCAGGATGACGGTGATCTTGCCGCGCGGGATGACCATGTTGAGGCCGCTGTAGATGGGGCGCTGCCCGAACGAGAAGTGAATGTCCGTAGCTTCCACCATGGGGTTGTCGAAAAAGCCGGGGGCCGGCGAGTGCATGGGCGTGGGCCTTCGGTGTGGGCGATTGCAAACCGCATATTTTAACAAAACGGCGGGGGGAGTCGTTGGCCGGATTCGAATGGTTTGGCTGATTTGCGTGTCCCGGCACCGCAAATCCGGGGTCGAGGCGCAACCGCTCAGGCGATTCGACGCGCTGCCCGGGCGGCGTTGGTCGCCTCGCCGGCATCCGCCTCGCTATCCGTTGTGAAACTGAAAGCGGCCTCCGGCTGCCGCACCCCGCCCGAATCCACCGTCGGCAACCCGCCGCTGCGGAACCTGCGGCGTCTCCGCCTCTGTCTCTGCCCATGGGCGGCGGCGCTCAACCGCAACTCGCGGCGAAAAATGTAGAAGCCGCTGGCGACCAGCAACAGTACACCGACCGCGCTGGTCGCTTTCGGTATCTCCGCCCAGATCAAATAGCCGAACACCACCGCCCAGATGATGTAGGTATATTCAAAGGGCGCGACCACGCTGACCGGCGACACCCGGTAGGCCTTCGCCAGGCAGTAAAAGGCCAGCGCCGCGTTCAGGCCGACGAACACCATCAGCAAGCCGTCGCCGAGCGGCGGCACCACCCACGGGCGCAGCAGAAACTGCAGTGAGGGGTTTTCCGTGGTCAGCGCCGCGCCGAACCCGGCCACCAGCACGCTGGCCACGGCACTGCCGATAATGAACGCGAACATGGTGTAGAGGGTGATGGTCCACGGCGGTTCGCCGGCGCCGATGACGCGCGTCAGCAGGTTCTGGCAGGCGTAGGTGAAGGCCGCCAGCAGCGCGAGAACGGTGGCCAGATGCCTGAAATCACCGTTTGGCCCGACCACCAGGACGATGGCCGCGAAGCCGACTAACAGCGCTGACCACCGGCGTGCGCCGACCGGCTCCTTGAGCACCACCGCCGACATCACGGTAACCAGAATCGGCGCCGAAAACACGATGGTGACCACCTCCACCAGCGGCAATGCGGCAATCGCCATGTAATAGGTCAGGTAGGAGAAGAAGCCCAGCAGCCCGCGGGCCAACAACATTTTGACCTGGCCGGTGCGGGTGCCGGACCAGCCGCTGGTCACCAACACAGCGATGAAGATCGGCACCACCGCCACCACGCCGCGGATGAAGACGATCTGCAGCACCGAGTAAGTGCCGCTGAAGAATTTAATGATCAGGTCCTGGACGCTGAACAAAAACAGCCCGAATATGCACAGGGCAATCCCGGCGGCTGGACGCTCGGGCAACGGGGCGCGGGTAGTCAACATGGGGCGACTCTGCGACCGAAATTTCCATTTGGAAAGCGGTTTTTTTTGATAGGATTTATCGGCAAATCCGATGGGGAACGGCCGTGAAAATCGACCACATTCGCACCTTTCTCGAGATCGCCGCCAGCGGCAGTTTCAGCCAGGCCGCCGACCACCTCAATGTCACCCAGTCCACCATCAGCGGGCGGATTAAATCGATGGAGGATCGCTTTGGCCGGGCGCTGTTTGTGCGCGGGCATTCCGGCGTCGAATTGACCTCGGCCGGGCAGCGCTTGCGCCGCTACGCCGAGGGCATCGAGCGCCTGTGGCAGCAGTCGCAGCAGCAACTGGCGCTGCCCGAGGGCTACCGCACGGTGCTGGCGTTGGGCGCGCAGGTCAGTCTGTGGGAGCGGCTCATCCTGGACTGGATGCCGAGGATGCGGCGCCAGGCGCCGACGGTGGCGCTGCAGGTGCAGGCCGACTACTCAAACAGCCTGATGCGGCAACTGTCCGACGGTCTGTTGGACATCTGCGTGATGTATCAGCCGCGCCATGCCGCCGGCCTGGTGATTGAGGATTTGTTCGAGGAAACCCTGGTCATGGCGTCCCGCGAACCGCGCGATGTGTCGATGGACTGGGTCGAGGATTATGTGTTCGTGGACTGGGGCGACACCTTCCACGCCGACCACAGCGAAGCGTTCCCGGATTTGGAGACGCCGGCCGTGTCGGTCGGACTCGGCGCGCTCGGCTTGCAGTATATTCTGCAAAACGGCGGCTCCGGATATTTCCCGCGGCGCATGGTGGACCCGCTGGTGGCGGCCGGCGAACTGCACCTGGTGCGCGGTGCCCCGACCGCACGCCGCCCCGCCTATGTGGTGTATACCGACGACCCGAAGGACCCGGAAGTGCTGGCTTTAGCCCTCGACATCTTGCGCGACATCGCTAAGGATGCCGAAAAAACCTGAGGCCAATGGCTTTTCTGTCAACGAAGGGTCAAGGTCACTTAATTGGTTTTTCGGCATGATTTCAGCAGGGCTTCATACACCCGTTCATGCCGATGATTGAACCTGAACTCACACTCTTTCAGATGCAGACAAAAGGTCTTGCGGCTCATGCCGCGGAACTTCGCCGGGCGGCTTTTGGCAAGGCTCCATCTTGACTCTCCATAAAAGCCCGGGCTTTGCCTCCACGGCACGGAGTCTCCTGCTGTTCAGTCCGGCACTAAAACAGTCGAAGCCGTGGTCTGGCGGGATTCCAGCGCGCGATGCGCCTTTGCAACCTCCGACAACGGGAAGCGCCGGCCCACTTCGATGGTGATGGTGCGTTGGGCGACCGCGTCAAACAGCCGCGCGCTCA
>JAPPQJ010000025.1 GCA_028817015.1 Gammaproteobacteria bacterium | reverse complement strand
CGGGCAGTGGCGCACGAACCAATTCTCGTCGACATGGCAGCAGAAATGCATGAACTCGTAGATGAGATACACGCCGGTGGTGGCGCACATCAGCAGCCAGCCGGTGTTGGGCGAAATCAGCCAGCCGGCGATGAGCGCGGCCGGCGCCGACATCAGGATGAACACGATGAGCGCATATGGCGGGAAGAAAGTCACGCGCCAGTCGAGGGGGCCGGCGAAGCGCATTTCGGTATCGGTGAAGAATTGGTGATGCATCAGCGTGTGGCGGGTGTAAATCGCGCGCAGGGCTTTGTTCTTGCGCGGGCGATGCATGACTTGCGCGTGGATGAACCACTCGAACAGGTTGGTGAGCAAAAACACCACCGGCAGCGTCAGCCACTCCCACCACAGCGGGTCGCGAATGTGGGCGGCATACACATACATCGCGCCTAAGCCGATGGTGTAAATCAACGCCACATGCAAGAAACCGTTATACCAGGCGGCCACGCGCTCACGGTAGATTTGGCGGTAGTCGAATTGACGCCGGGTCATCGGGCTGTTGGCTAATTCCATGGTTCACCTCCGGGTATGGGGAAGCGGGTTGCGGTTCGGATTCCGGTTTCGCTTCGGTTAAAAAAATCGCGTTCAGCCGGCGGGCGCGCATCGATACCGCGACACGCGCTACCAGTCGAGCGCTTTGAGGGTGATGGACTTGATGTGGTCCATCAGTTTATCGGAATGCCTGGCCGCGCTGTCGCTGTCGGCCCTGGCGATGGCCCGGGCCACCGCCGCGTGGCGGGCCGCGGTGGTGCAGATGTCGGAATGCCGCTGGTTGTGCATAAACCAGAAACGGCGCGACAGCCCGGCCATCAGCGCAATCGACTTGGTCAAAAACACATTGCGCGAGGCGCGCACCAGTAGGTTGTTGAACTGGTGGTCCAAGCGCATGAAACCGATGTCGTCTCCGGCATCAGCGCAGGCCATCATGTCGGCGGCCAGGCGGCGAAACGCTTCGCGTTCCTCATCGGTCGCGCGCTCGGCCGATTTGCGCGCCATCAGGCGCTCGATTTCGCGCCGCACTTCCAGCATCTGCAACTGCTCGCGCACATCCAGACCGGCGACCAAAATGCCGCGGCGCGGCAGCACCGTGACCAGGCCCTCCCGCCCCAGGCGGTGCAGCGCCTCGCGCACCGGCGTGCGCCCGATGCCGAGCATCCTGGACAGCGCAAACTCGGACAGCATCGCACCGGGTTTGAGGTCCAGGGTGACAATTTTCTCTTCGATTAAGCGGTACGCCTTCTCCGCCAAACTCTCCGCCGCGCCATCCGCGGCCGGCGCGGCCGGCAGCGGCGCGCTGGTGGGCGCCGGCACAACCGCGGCGCGTGGCTCTTTCATCACTGTGGCGTTCAGGTTCAATGCTGGATGCGATGTTCAAGCATGCCGCGAAATTTTTCAACTTCCGCGTCATCAGCCGTGTAACTATGCGCCGCATCGGGGAACGCGCCGCTTTTGACTTCGCGCACGTACTCGCGCAAACCGCCGACCGCGACTTCGCTGAGGTTGGCGTAGCGTTTGGTGAAACGCGGTTTGAAATCGGTGAACACGCCGAGCAAATCGTGGCACAACAAGATTTGCCCATCAGTGCCGGCGCCCGCGCCGATGCCGATGGTGGGGATTTCCAACTGCTTCGATATCAACGCGGCCATGGGCGCGGGTACGGCCTCGAATTCCAGCATAAAGCAACCGGCGTCCTGAATGGCCAACGCGTCCCCGAGGATTTTGAGCGCGGCCTCGGCGGTCTTGCCTTGCACTTTGAAGCCGCCGGACATGGCAACGGTGTGCGGGGTCAGCCCGATATGCGAGGCGGTGGGGATGCCGGCATCCACCAGCGCTTTCAGTATGCGCGCTTGCGACTTGCCGCCCTGCGGTTTCACCGCATCGCAGTCCGCGTCCTGCATAAAGCGCGTGGCGTTGGCCAGCGCCCGGTCGACACTGTGATAACTCTGATACGGCATGCAGCCCAGCACGAAAGTGGCGGGCGCGCCGCGGCGCACCGCTTGGGCGTGCAACGCCATCATGTCCATGGTCGCGGGGACGGTCGAGCGGTGGCCGTGCGCCACCATGGCCAAACTGTCGCCGACTACGCACACATCGACGCCGGCCAGTTCGGCCCATTTCGCCGAGGTGTAGTCGGGCACCGAGGTGCAGACGAGTTTCTCCCCGTTGAACTTGGATTGCCGAATTTCGGCGATGGTGCGCTTTGCGCGCGGCGCTGGTGCTGACATGCGGTTGCCTCAAATTTTGGATATTTTAACAAATATGCACTTGATATTCAAATAATATATCAGTTATATTCCATTCAGCGCAACTCGGCAAGCATGCCAACGCCGCCCGAAAACCGCTGAACGGCGGCCCAATACCGGCCAATTATCGCCCCAAACCCGCCAAAACATTGACCTGACACCGAACAGCGATGAAGCACTACCAAGGCGACCGCACCATCGACGGCATTGTCGTGCTGGTTGACGGCCGGCCGCTGGAGCAGCGGCTGGATGTGCGGCGGTTCTCCGAAAACGGCTTTGAATGGTCGTATCAAGGGGCGGCGCCCCGCCAACTGGCGCTGGCCCTGTTGGCCGACCACCTCGGCGACGCGGCGCGCGCGCTGCATTTAAGCGAAGCGTTCATGCGCCGCCAGGTGGCCGAATTCGGCAACGCTTGGGAATTGACCGGCAACGACATCGACGCGGCGTTGCGCGACATCGACCCGCCCGGCCCGCCGCCGGCGCAACCGCCATCGCCATCATGACCGCGCCCCCGAAACCCGCGGCCAACCGGCAATCGACCGGAAGAAACCATGCCCGCCGCGCTTAAGGCCGCGTTGTCAGTCGCCGCCCTGCTGGTCTGCCTGGCGCTGTTTTTTTACGACCTGGGCCACGGCGCCGGCGCCGAGAAATGGGTCGTGCTGTTGTTGGGGCCGCTGATGGTGTTCGGCATCTGGGTGTTCCCTGAGACCGAAGCGCGCAATATCCGCAAACAAGCCGCGCAAAAACGCGCCGCGGACGACTCGTCAAACCACGCTTTGCCCGCGCGGACTCGCGCCGCGCGCCGCAAAGCACACCCGCAAACCCACCATGAGGAATAGTGCAATGAAACTCGACACGCTGAATCACTCGCGCCGCATCCCGTTGGTTGCGGCCGCCGCGCTGCTGCTGGCGGCCGGCTCCGCGGCCGCGGATGCCGAACACAACTGGAAGATGACCTCCGCGTGGAGCGGCGGCCCGCTGCATGAAATCGCCGCCAAAGGATTCGCCCGCCATGTCGAACGCCTCACCGATGGGCGCATCCGCGTCGAGGTGTTTCCGGCCGGCACCTTAGGCGAATCATTCAAGGTCACCGAGACGGTGCGAAACGGCATCGCCCAGGTCGGCCACCACTGGCCGGGCTACGACTGGGGCAAGGACACCACGGCGGTGGTGTTCGGCGGCTTCGCCGGCAGCATGGACTCGGAGCGCATGCTGCACTGGATTTACGAAGGCGGCGGCATCGACATCTGGCGGCAGTGGCGGCGCGAGAAATTCGGCGTAGTCGGCCTGCCGTGCGGCATGCGCACCGCCGAGGCGTTCCTGCATTCGCGCAAGGCGGTGCGCACCCTCGACGACTTGAAGGGGCTGAAGTTGCGCACCGCCGGCGCCTGGCAGGAAATCTCGAAGAACCTCGGCGCCGCGCCGGTCAGTTTGCCCGGCGGCGAAGTGTTCACCTCGCTGGAGCGCGGCGCCATCGACGCCACCGAATGGGGCACGTTGTATGAGAACATGACACCCGGCTTTCACAAAATCGCCAAATATGTCGTCATCCCCGGCATCCACCAGCCATCCGCGCCGTTTGAATGCATCATCGGCAGCCGGGCCTGGGATGCGCTGTCGGCGCGCGACCGGGAATTGGTCGAACTGGCGGCCAAAATGACCACCGTGGATTTCTGGATGAAGGTCGGCCACGAGGACGCCAGGGCCTTGGAGTTCTACCAAAACGCCGGCAACGAAATCATCGAACTGGACGAAGATGTGCAAAAACAGGCCAAGGTGATGGCGGATGAATGGGCCGCAACGCAGGCCGCCAAAAACGACTGGTTCGGCAGGGTCTGGGCGCAGCAGTCGGAATACGAAGCGCTGTGGAAAAACGCCGCCCGCTACCGCAACATCAAGAGATGATGCGCTGAGGCGGGGAGATTTCCGGTGGTCGCCGCCATCGAACGTATCACCAGCCGCGCCGGTCTTGCGGCCGCGTGGCTGGTGATGTTGCTGGCGCTGACCACCTGCTATGAGGTGTTCTCGCGCTACCTGCTGAACGCCCCGACCTTGTGGGCCTACGAGGTGGGGTATATGGCGACCGGCAGCAACTTCATTTTGGGCATGGCCTACACCCTGCGCGAGCGCGGCCACATTCGCATCGATGTCTTGTACAGCCGCTTCACCGCGCGCACCAGGGCCGTGGTCGATGTCGTCGGCCTGGTGTTTTTCCTGCTGCCCGCCGCGTTCTGGCTGTCGCTGAAGTTGTGGACCTACGCCTGGGAGTCGTATCTCATCGGCGAGACCTCCGGCGAGTCGGCGTGGAATCCGGTGGTGTGGCCGTTTCGCGCGGTGTTCTTCGCCGGTTTCGCGCTGCTGTGTTTGCAGGGGCTGGTGGAGTTGCGCAAATCCCTGCCGGTCATCTTCGGCGGCCGCGCCGGCGCTTGAATCGTGGGCGACTACTTCGCGTTGCTGATGTTCCCGGCGGTGCTGCTGGCGGTGTTCATGGGCATTCCGGTGGCGTTTTCGCTGATGGGGACGGCGCTGGTCTTCGGCCTGGTCACCTTCGAGGGTGCGGTCATCTACCAGTTCATCCAGAAGGTCGAGTCCATCGCCTCCAACTTCGTGCTGGCGGCGGTGCCGCTGTTCATTTTCATGGGCGCGATGCTGGAGCGCTCCGGCGTCGCCGAGCGCCTGTTCGAGGCCATCCACTTGTGGACGCGCCGGCTGCCCGGCGGCCTGGCGCTCGGCACCATCGTCATGTGCGTCATCTTCGCCGCCTCATCGGGCGTCATCGGCGCCACCGAAACCGTGGTCGGCCTGTTGGCCATTCCGGTGATGATGAAATACGCCTACGACAAGGGCTTGATTGCCGGCACCATCTGCGCCGGCGGCTCGCTCGGCACCATCATTCCGCCGTCGGTGGTGGTGGTGGTGTTGGGGCCGGTGGCCGATGTCTCGGTCGGCGATTTGTTCGTCGGCATGGTCTTCCCCGGCCTGCTCATGGCGACCGCGTACCTGCTGTATATCCTCGGCCGTTGCCTGCTCGACCCGGCCGCCGGGCCGCGCATTCCGCCGTCCCCGGACGACCCCGTTCTGCTTGCCAAACTGCGCATTACGGCGGTGGCGCTGCTGCCGCCGGTGGCGCTGATTTTCACCGTCCTCGGCTCCATCATGCTCGGCTGGGCGGCGCCGACCGAGGCGGCCGGCATGGGCGCCATGGGGGCGGTGGTGCTGACCGTGCTGTACCGCACCTTCTCGCTGGCCACATTGCAGCAGGCGCTGCTGAAAACCCTCAAAGTCACCTGCATGATTATGCTCATTCTGCTCGCCGGCAGCATGTTCTCCGGCGTTTTCATCGGCTCCGGCGGCGTGGCTGTCACCGAGCAATTGCTGGAAGGCGCCAACCTCGGCCGATGGGCGATGTTAGTGGTGTTCCTGGCCATCTTTTTCGTGATGGGATTCTTCCTCGACTGGATTTCCATCCTGCTGATTTTCATCCCGGTGTTCGTGCCGCTGGTCACCGGCATGGGCTTCGACCCGGTGTGGTTCTGCGTGTTGTTCCTCATCATGATTCAGACCAGTTATCTGACCCCGCCGATGGCCCCGGCGATTTTCTACCTGCGCGGCATCAGCCCGCCGGAAATCACCCTGCGGCACATGTTCCACGGCGTGATTCCGTTTATCGCCCTGCAAATCATCATCCTGGCCGTGGTCATGGCGTTCCCGCAAATCGTGCTGTGGCTGCCGTCCAAACTGTTGGGCTTTCAATGAAGCGCGGCGCGCTCACCCGGCGGATAATCCCATGCCCGACACCAGGACCAAACTCACCATCCCCGACCTGATCGAGTGCAAGCGCGCCGGCCGGCGCGTGGTGCTGGCATCGGTCACCGACTACCTGATGGCGCAGTGGGCCGAGCGCGGCGGCGTGGATGTGGTCGCGGTCGGCGACAGCCTCGGCATGATTACCTACGGCCACCCCAACACGCTGCCGATGACCGTGGAGTCGATGCTCGAGCACATCAAGGCGGTGCGCCGCGGCGCCCCCAATACGCTGTGCATCGCCGCCATGCCGTTCGGTTCCTACGCGACCCCGGAGATTGCGGTTCACAACGCCCTGCGCCTGGCCAAGGAAAGCGGCGCCGAAGCGGTCAAAATGCAGGGCGGGCGCGAGCAGTTCGACACCATCAAAGCGGTCGCCGACAGCGGCGTGCCGGTGATGAGCCATGTCGGCATGTGCCCGCATTTCGTCAACACCTACGGCGGTTTCAAGCGCCAGGGCGCGAGCGCCACCGATGCCATGCGAATCATCGACAACGCGCGCGCCATCGAGGAGGCCGGCGCGGTCGGCCTGGAAATCGAGGCGGTGCCGCCGGAAGTCGGCGAAGCGGTCGACCGGGCGGTGGACATTTTCACCTTCAGCATCGGCGCCGGCCCGGCCGGCTGCGGCCAGTTGCTGCTCGGCGCCGACCTGATTGGCGCGTTCGACGCCTTCAAGCCCAAATTCGCCAAACGCTACGGCAATGTCGGCGAGGTCGCCACCCAAGCGTTCGCCCGCTACGCCGCGGAAGTGCGCGACGGCGCATTCCCCGGCCATGAACATGCGTATACCATGCCCGCGCGAGAGTCGAAAAAACTCGCGGCCGCACTCTCTGCCGTATCGGACGCTGCCGCAAAACCGGCCGACAACGAACCCCACCGCTGAGGAGGCATCATGACACCCGAATCCATCCTGTCGCAGCCGCCGCGCGTGCTGACCCAGGCGCAGCGCGAGCATTATTTCGAGCACGGCTATGTCGGCGTCGACAACCTGGTCGATGAATCGACATTAGCCGAACTCATCGAAGTGACCGGCCAGTTCGTCGACGCCAGCGGCGCCGAGGCCGAATCCGGGGAAGTGTTCGACTTAGGCCCCGGTCATTCACGCCAAAATCCGGCCCTTCGGCGTCTGAAACGCCCGGACGACCAGCACCGGGCGTATTGGGATTTTGCCGCCGGCATCATCGCCGAGGTGGCCGCCGACCTGGCCGGGCCGGATGTCGTCTTCCACCATTCCAAACTGAACTTCAAGTGGTTCGACGAGGGCGATGCGGTGGCGTGGCATCAGGACATTCAGTTCTTTCCGCACACCAACTACCAGGTGCTGACCATCGGCTGCTACCTCGCCGACACCGACATGACCAACGGCCCGCTGGCGGTGCTGCCGGGCAGCCACAACGGGCCGTTATACGATTTGTATGCGCCCGACGGCGTCTGGGCCGGCGCCTTAAGCGACCGCGATGCGGCCGAACTCAACCTGTCGCAGGCGGCCTATCTGACCGGGCCGGCCGGCTTCATCACAGCGCACAACTGCCGCGCGCTGCACGGCTCGCCGCCAAGCCGGTCGCCACAGCCGCGCCCGTTGCTGCTCAACTGCTACTCGGCCGCCGACGCCCGGCCCTATACCCCGCACCCGGACGCATCAACGCACGCCGGCCAGGTGGTGCGCGGGCAACCGGCGAGATGGGCCTGCCACGACGCGCGCCCGTGCCAGATTCCACCGGACTGGTCGGGCGGCTACACCTCGATTTTCGCCGCGCAGGCCGGCGAAGACGACTGACGCCGGTTGTCGCCACCGCCTTCTCCACGCCCCCCCCTTGATGATGCGTTAGCAAGCCAACCGCGCCGGCGGCGCGCTTCATGGCTTGCAAGCGCCGCGGCGGTCACTCCGCTTGCATCTGCCGGATGGCTAATTCGTAGAACAGGCCGCGTT
>JAPPQJ010000155.1 GCA_028817015.1 Gammaproteobacteria bacterium | reverse complement strand
CAGCGTGTCGGCGTCGATGTCGGTGACAAAACCTTCCTTGTATTCGCGCTGCACTAAAGTCGCCAGTTCGGTTTCGGTGGTAGCCATGGTCGTTTGCGGGTGGTTGGGGTTCAGGGTTTCGGGTTGATGGTGGAGTCCTTAAGACCGGTTCAGCGCCGGCTTGGGCTCGGCGTCGCCGGCATCGGCACCTGCCGTGAGCGACTCGTGAGCGCGCCCGGCGACTTTGGCTTAATGCCGCTGCGGCGCATCAGTTCGTTTAAGCGGATGCCGCTCAGGAACGAATACAGTTGCTCGCTAAGCGCGCTCCACAGGTCGTGCGACAGGCATCGCTTGCCGTGGTGGCAGTCCTGGCGGCCGTCGCACCGGGTGATGTCCAGCGGCTCGTCCACCGCCGTCACGATGTCGGCCATGCTGATGGAATCGGCGCCGCGCGCCAGCACATAGCCGCCGCCCGGCCCGCGCGTGCCGACCACCAGGTTGTGGCGGCGCAGTTTGGAGAACAACTGCTCCAAAAAGGCCAGCGAAATGCCCTGGTTGTCGGCGATGCTTTTCAGCGTAACCGGGCCGTCCATCTGGTGGATGGCCAAGTCTATCATCGCGGTAACGGCATAACGCCCTTTGGTGGTCAAGCGCATCGAACAGGGCCAAAAGTCGGTTGAGGCGGGAGTATAGCCTAAAACCGACTAATTTGGTGGGTTTTTTGATGCCAGGCGGATCAACGCTTAGGGGTGGCGCGAAGGGTCGGGGTCCATGCTTGTCCCGCCTGTTCCGGCCCTCTCCACGACCCCCAATGGCATCGATGGGTTGGACTCACCCGGTCACGGCGCATAGACACACGCCAGGCGGATGCATTAAACTGCCGTATTGTGAAAAGAGGCGCGACTAAAAACCAAAAGCGGCGCAGGAAGGCGGCCTCGAAGTCTTCTGCACCCCCTGCCCCGCCGAAGGAGGCGACCGGGGATGCCACCAGGCCCTCGCATCCCCGGCCAGCCTTACTCCACCGGGTCACCGGGCTTCCCGCCACCAACGCCCTCGCCACGCTGCTTCTTTGCCTGCTGGTCGCGGTTTGTTTGTTCCCCGCCACCAAGGCCGGGTTTGTATGGGACGATGAAATCCTGCTGAACGCCAAGGCGGTTCGGACTTTGCCCGGCCTGTGGCAGATCTGGTTTCATCCTCGAAGCATTCTCGGCGAGGGGCACTACTGGCCGATTTTGTATACCACCTTCTGGCTGGAACACGCCCTGTGGGGGTTGGAGCCGCTTGGCTACCACCTGGTCAGTTTGCTGCTGCACCTGGCGGTCACGCTGCTGCTGTGGCGCCTTTTGCGCCGCATTGAAGTGCCCGGGGCGTGGCTGGCGGCGGCGGTGTTCGCCGTGCATCCGGTGCATGTCGAATCCGCGGTCTGGGTGATCGGGCGCAAGGATTTGCTGGCCAGCCTGTTCTATTTGGGATGCGTGCTGGCCTATCTGCGCTTCGTAGAACACGGGCGGTGGGGGCGCTATGCCCTGGCGTTGGCGCTGTTTGCATTGAGTCTGCTCAGCAAGGCCATCGCCGTGACCCTGCCGATCACGCTGCTCATCTGGCATTGGTGGAAAAGCGGGCGCGTGACCGCCAGGGATGGGCTGCGCATAGCGCCGTTCGTGCTGTTGGGGCTGGCTATCATCGCCGCCGACTTGATTTATTATCGAAGCATCGAGTCGCGCTCTTTTGACTATTCGCTATGGGAGCGCCTGCTGATGGCGGCGCAGTCGCTGTGGTTCTACGCCGGCAAACTGGTGTGGCCGACCGACTTGGCGGTCATCTACCCGCACTGGGACCTGAGCCCGGGCAACCTGCTCGGCTGGGCGGCGGTGGGGGCCGGCGTGGCCGTGGTTGCGGGGTTGTGGTTTGCCCGCCACCGGGTCGGCCGGGGGCCGCTGGCCGGCGCGTTGTTCTTCGCCGTCACGCTGTCGCCGGTGCTCGGCTTCATCGATTTTGGCTACATGCGCTATTCCTTCGTCGCCGACCGCTACCAGTATTTGCCCAGCGCCGGGATCATCGCCGTGCTGGTCGGCGCCGCCACTGATGCGGCGCGCCGCTTGCCCGGCCCGGGGCGGGCCGGTGTCCAAGTGGCGGCGGTCGCATTACTGGGCGTGTTGGGCGCGCTTAGTTGGCAGCAAACGGAGATTTACCGGGATAATATCTCCTTCTACAGCCATGTCACGGCCCTGAACTCCAAAGCGCGAAGCGGCCATTCCAA
Organism: Gammaproteobacteria bacterium; assembly: GCA_028817015.1. Classification (GTDB taxonomy): domain Bacteria; phylum Pseudomonadota; class Gammaproteobacteria; order Arenicellales; family Poriferihabitantaceae; genus JAHRAW01. Next base: position 519 of record JAPPQJ010000155.1, on the reverse strand, counting down.
CCTCGGGCTGGCCTATCAGAAAGTGGGGCGGTATGAAGAGGCCCTGGAAGCCTGCCGCATCGAATACGATTTGGCCGGGGAACACCCCGGCGACCGAATCTGGAACGCCTGGGCCAATGTGTGTGTGGGCAGGGCGGCCGAGATGTTAGGCCGGCTTGAGGAGGCGGAAAAACACTTTCGGCACGCCTATGAGTTAAGCCCAAGCGCGAGGTCGATCATCGCCTATCTGGGGGCTTTTCTGGTTAACACAGCCGGCCGCCCCGAAGAGGCGCTTAAGTATTTTCAAATCCTGACCGAGATGCAACCCGGCAATCCAACCTACCACATCGGCTTGGGGGCCTCGCTGGCCGGCGTGGACCGGCACCGGGAGGCGGTGCAAAGTTATGACCGGGCCATTGAGTTGGCTCCCTATATGGAGCAAGCGCACAAAAACAGGGAGATTTCGCTGCGGTCGTTGGAAAAAAGGGGAATTATATACCAAAATCTACACGGGTTGCCTGAAAGCCTTATGGGGCAAGG
>JAPPQJ010000197.1 GCA_028817015.1 Gammaproteobacteria bacterium | reverse complement strand
GCCGTAGGACATGCGGTAAGCGAGCGTTTGCATGACCTCCGTCGCCAGCGCCGGCCCGCCACCGCCCAGCCACCCCTGGAAGCGCTGGAACCCCGCTTACCTCGGCACCGTCAGACCCCCCACCCCCTCCTCACAATAGGACATTTCTACTTTGCTCACAATAGGACATTTCTACTTTGCTCACAATAGGACATTTCTACTTTGGTTTGACAACAAATTACGGGTACACTCCGACCCCGAAACACCGGTCACCAACCGGCTCTGGTTCGGCGTCCCCGGATAACGGAATCAATGCGGTGCGGATACGCCGAAGATTTTTTTCTTCGTGATTTCCGGTTTGGTTTCGGCGACGCCCATAGCCAATACATCAATAATCGCCGTCAACGCCAATCTGGATGCGCTCGGCTTGCAAATATCCCGGCTCTCCGGCAAATCCACGCCGATGGTAATTTGGGTCGCTTGCGCCAGTTGCGAATCGGGCTTGGTCAGGCTGATGGAGTTGGCGCCGTATAGATGATTCGTGGCAACCGAAACGCCCGCTTCCGCGGCGATGCCCCACTGTTTCATGCGGGCGACTCGTTGCAAATCATCAAGCACAAAATCGGAAGCCTTTTGCTCTCTTTTGGGCAACGCACCGCGCAGTTTTCGCATTTGCAAAATGATGTCTATAATAATCGCCGTAATGACCCGAAGTTGTAGCCGGCGACTTGCAAACAATCGCATCCGTTCCGATTTTAGTTTCCGCCATTGATTTCTGCGTCACGGTGCAGCGCGCCGGCGGATGGGCGATTACTTGTTCGATCCGAGAGGGGGACGACACCCATCCGCTTGATTTGGCTGATTTTTTGATAACAATTTCTTCAAAAAGCGGGGGGATTTCCCTGATTATCGCCCAATGACGCAAAAAACCGCGATCCGGCGGTTGACACCCCGTGTTTTTGTGTAAAATTGTTACACTTACACAATCGAACCAGTCGGAGAACAGCAATGAAACACAACCTTTATAAGAAAGTCGCCACCGCGATAGTCGCCACCGTCATTGCCATGCCGGTCATCACCACGGCGCATGCGGACACGCTTCGTTACGCCACGGTCGGGGAGCCGCCAAGCCTGGATCAGCAAGTACTCACCTCGGATTTGGCGACCACCATCGCCCATCACATGTTTGAAGGGCTATACACTTTCAACAGCGCCAACGCTCCGGAAGCGCTTTTGGCATCCGGCGAGCGGCTGGAAGATGGCGGCAAAACCATCATCATTTCGTTACGCAAAGGCGTGAAATTTCACAACGGCGCGGAGATGACTTCAGCGGACGTTCTCGCGTCGTTGAAACGCTGGGGAGAATTCGGCTCGCGCGGCGGATTGTTATTTGGCAATGTGTCCAGCATAGACGCCACCGGCAAGCATGAAATCACCGTCAAGTTGAATGCGCCATTTGGTCCCTGGAAAAACCTGCTCGCGTTCATCAACGGCGGAGCGGCGATTTACCCCGAATCGGTCGTGAAGAACGCCGGCAAAGAACCGATTCCACCGAAGGATTACATTGGCACCGGCCCCTATCGCTTCTCTGAATGGAAACCGAATCGCCATGTGGAGCTGGTTCGCTTTGATGATTACAACTCCCCCAAAGGCGAAGCGGACGGATACGCCGGTGAGCGCGTCGCCAAATTTGAAAAATTGAGATTTATTCCAACGCCCGACGTCGGCACGCGCATCAGCGGTCTCAAAGCCGGTGATTATGATTATGCCGAAAACATTCCCGGTGATTTGTTCGCCGGCCTTGACAACGACCCGAACGTGACGACCATTCTAAATGGCGCACCCATTTTTGGCCTGGTGTTTATGAACTCCAAAGAAGGTCCGTTGAAAACCAATTTCGCCCTGCGTCGGGCGATGCAAGCCGCCCTGAACAAGGAAGACGCCCTGCGAATTTCCATCGGCCCGGAAAAATTGTGGCGTTCCAACGGATCTTTCCTGCCCGAAGGCAACTTTTGGTATTCCGATGCGGGTACCGGGAATTTCAGCCGAAACGATACCGAGGGCGCCAAAAGCATGGCAAAGGCGGCGGGCTACGACGGTGAGCCGATAAAATTTATGGTCTCCACCAACTACCCGTTTCATTACGACCAGGCGGTGGTTTACACCAAACAACTGGCGCAAGCGGGTTTCAACATAGATTTGCAGGTTTACGATTGGGCAACGTTGATTAAAAAACGCGCGCAACCGGACCAGTGGGATTTATTTTTCACGCATCACGGGTTCGTGCCCGACCCGATTTTAATTTCGGTGATGAACGACAAGTATCCCGGCTGGTGGACCACGTCCGAAAAAGTCGACTTGACCGCCAAATTCACCGCGTCATCCAATCCCGGGGAACGCAAAAAGATTTGGGACAGCATCCAGGAAACCATCTATCAACAGGTCCCGACGATGAAAACCGGCGACATTTACAACTACAACATCGCGTCGCCAAAACTGAAAGGTCTCGCGGATGCAACCTTGATTTGGCCTCACTTCTGGAATGTAGAGAAGTAATTTGCAGCCCGTCCCGCCCGGCGGAGCCGGGCGGGATTTTTAACTCAAGCGCTTGCTGACCGACCGGTTATCCGTCTATGTTTGCATACGCGTTCAAGCGGGTATTGGTGTTTGTGCCAACCCTGCTCGCCGCGTCAATGCTGATATTTTTGTTCAGCCGCCTGATTCCCGGCGACCCGGCCGCGGTCCTGCTCGGCGACACCGCCACACCGGAAGAGATTGCCGCCCTGACCCGGG
>JAPPQJ010000171.1:856-2794 GCA_028817015.1 Gammaproteobacteria bacterium | reverse complement strand
TGGCGATGTAGTCCTTGAAACTTTCCGGGCGCGGTTTGTATAACTGGTGAATGACGCCCAACGCCTGATAGCACTGCGGGCGGGTTTCGGTGACGATGCGGATGGCGTTGATGTCTTGAACCTCGCGCAGCAACAGTTTTTTCTGCTGCATCTTGCGGTAGATGCTGTAGATGTCCTTTTCGCGGCCGGACACTTCGGCGTCGATGCCGGCCCGTTTCAATTCGGCGCGGGTCTTGATGCACAACTCGCCGACCACCGACTTGCGCCCGCGCTTTTTGCCGCCCAATTTTTTGGAGATGGCGTTATAGCGTTTGGGGTAGAGGTTCGACAGACCGAGGTCTTCGAGTTTTTGCGCCAGGTCGCGCATGCCGAGGCGGTTGGCGATGGGCGCGTAAATCTCTAAAGTCTGGCGGGCGATGCGGCGCCTTTTCTCCTCCTTGAGCGGGCCTAAGGTGCGCATGTTGTGCAGGCGGTCGGACAGTTTGATGATGATGACGCGCAGATCCTTGGCCGTGGCCATGAACATCTTGCGAAACGACGCCGCCTCGGCGTGCTCCTTGGGCTCCATTTCCAGTTGGCTGACCTTGCTGACGCCGTCCACCAGTTCGGCGACATCATCGCCAAAACGCCCGGCCAACTGGGCCACGGTGATGTCGGTGTCCTCGACCACATCGTGCAGCACCGCGGCGATGATGGTGCGGCTGTCCATGCGCATCTCGCCGAGGATGCGGGCCACCGCCAGCGGGTGGCCAATGTAGGCCTCGCCGCTTTCGCGGTTCTGCCCGGCGTGGGCGTCGGCGCCGAACAGGCAGGCGTCGTGGATGTTGGCCACGGCCTGCGGGCCGAGATAGGCGCCGAGGTCGCCTAACAGCGCGTCGATGAGCGCGCCGCTGCGCCGGTCGGCGGGGCCGGCCCGCTGGCCGGCCGCCCGGCCAGCGGCGGGCGGCCCGGAAGATTCCGGCGGCCGGTAAGACGCCGGCGGCGCCGACGGCTCAGGAGGTACCCGTTTCCACCGTCGGCTCAGCGGTAACCGGCTCGCCACGGGTCTCCTCTTCAATCGAGTCGCCGCCCTCTTCATGCGCATCGTTTTGTTCGCCAAAACTCAACTCGGTGAAGGGCGCCGGGTCCTCCAAAATAGACGGCCCGACCAGGCCCTCGGCGATTTCCCGCAGGGCGATCACGGTCGGCTTGTCGTTGTTGGCGTCCACCAACGGCTCGGCCCCCAACATCAGTTGCCGCGCCCGCCGGGTGGCGACCATTACCAACTGAAATCGGTTGTCCACATTTTCAAGACAATCGGTTACGGTTACACGTGCCATGTTGCTGCCTCCACAAGGTAAACAAGGTAAAGAAAGTTAATCGGCCACCGCTGCACGGCCATCGCCGCAGTCGCTGCGCCCACCGGCCGCCACCGGCAACAGGGCCTCGAGTTTGGCCAGCGCCCGGTCGAACCGGTCGTTGACGATGGTGTAATCATACTCGCCGGCATGACTCATTTCATCTTTCGCCGCGCGCATGCGCTCGGCGATGACTTCATCGGCGTCCTGGCGGCGCGCCCGTAGCCGCTGCTCCAGCGCCTGCATCGACGGTGGCATCACAAACACCGACTTGGCGCCGGGGAATTGGCGGCGCACCGCGCGCGCGCCCTGCCAGTCGATTTCGAGGATAGCATGTTTGCCGCGCGAAATCAGCGCCTCAATCGCGCGCACCGAGGTGCCGTAGTAGTTGCCGAACACGGTCGCGTGCTCGATGAAGCGGCCGTCGGCAATCATTGCCTCGAATTCAGGCGCATCGACGAAATAATAATCCACGCCGTGGGTCTCACCGGGCCGCTGCGCGCGCGTGGTGTGCGACACCGCCAACGCGACATCCGGCCGCCTGGCCACCAGTCGCCGCGCCAAACTGGTCTTGCCGGCCCCGGACGGCGCGGAGAGAATG
>JAPPQJ010000171.1:0-717 GCA_028817015.1 Gammaproteobacteria bacterium | reverse complement strand
GCATATTTGTGAACGACGTCGTTTCTAAAACCTCTGATTGAATCCATGGCGGCGCCAATCTCAGGGTTCTTTGCCTTAAAAGAATCAATTCTATCCACTAATGTGCGGGATGAAGTTTCTTTTGATACTCCTTCTTTCGTAAGAAATCGGCCAATATTGGCGACCATTCTTATCGCCCATACAGCGCACACTTCGCGCTTTGAAGGCGCAATGCCGGCTGGAATCCATTCCGGTTCATGTTGACTAAGCACGATGCCCGCTTCCTTAATCTCGTGCTCAAAATCAATATCTGACAAGCTTTCAGGCGTTCTCCCGCTTAATAAGAGACCGGCCGCATGGCCAAGCCTGGGGAGCAAATTAATTCCTGTCTGTTCGTGTTTCAAATCATGAGAAAAGAATATTTTACTGCCGGTTTTTTTCTTTATTTGCTTCCAATCAATCAGGCGGCGGTATGAATCATCGGCCATAAAGTCAAAGAGGCGGTTTATATTGGTTTTTTCCATATAGGCAATCACAAGTTCAGTTAAAAAATCGTTCCCTTTCAGGAGTCGCTTAATTTTCGGCTCCTCTGGAACATTGCATTCGTATTCTTGAATTGATTCAAACGATGTTAACAGTCCGTAGAGTCCGGACACGATAAGCAAATGGTTTTCAACATCGTCCTTCGATGTTTCAATGAACATGTCCATATCGCCAACGACACTTTCAAATTCTCTA
>JAPPQJ010000212.1:24294-25122 GCA_028817015.1 Gammaproteobacteria bacterium | reverse complement strand
ACACCACCGCCTTGGCGCGCGCCGCATCGGCCCCGGCCGCGGCCTGGTCAGCCAGCTTGTCGATGTGCATGTTGCACGGCGTGACCCGGCTCCAAGTCGAGGCGATGCCGATTTGCGGGCGTCGGAAATCGCCGTCTTCGAAGCCCATCGCGCGCAGCATGGAGCGGCTCGGCGCGCGGTCGAATCCGTCGACCACTTGCGAGGAAAAACGGCGGGTGTCGGGTTTGGTCGGCTTGGCTTTGCGCGAGGCCGATTTTGTCGGCGCGGCGGCGGATGTTTTAGCGGGCATGATGTTAGTGGCCGGTGGGTTGGCAGGATTGGTGGCGCAGAGGATAGCAGAATTTCGCGGCATTGGCGCGCGGCGCGCAGGCGGGTTTACGGTTTCAACCAGCGCATCGCCGGTTTGGATAAAAACGCCTCCACATCGATTCCATCGCCGCCGACCAGCAATTTGCGCGCGCCGCCGAAGGCACCGGAAAACGCGCTCATCCCCGCTTGATGATGGCGCCCCCGGGCGCTCTTGACCTCGATGGCCGTCAGTTGCCGCCCGGCGCGAACCACGAAATCCACCTCGCGGTTGCGCTCGCGCCAGTAATACAACTGGCAGTCTCCCGAGGCCGCGGAGTTGGCTAAATGCGCGCCGACCGCCACCTCCGTCAGCCGCCCCCAGAAGGCGCGGTTTTTGCGCGCCTCGGCCAGGGTGAATTCGCTTTGCGCCGTGAGCAGCGCGGTGTTCAGCACCTGGAGTTTGGGGCTGGACGCGCGCCGGCGCACGGTTTTGCCGGCGTATTTCTGCAGGCCGGTGACCAGCCCGGCGCCGGCCAGCAA
>JAPPQJ010000212.1:0-24240 GCA_028817015.1 Gammaproteobacteria bacterium | reverse complement strand
GCAGCAACGCCGGCTTGTCGACGCGCGACAGCAGCAGCACATCGCGCGACAGCGCGGTCTCAATCAGCGAGTCGAGAATGTAGCGCCGCCAGCGGGTTGGTTGCTTAATCAGCGGCGCCGCGCCGGGATAGGCGCCGTAATATAGATACTCGTTCAGCGAGCAACCGAACGCCTCGCGCATCTCGGAAAAACTCCAATGCGGCAGGTGCAGCACCTCAAAACGCCCGGCTAAACTCTCGATCAATCCGCGCTGAATCAGCAGCGGCGCCGAGCCGAGCAGCACCACGCGCAACCGCCGCCCGGCGTGCGTGTCAGCGTCCCACAGGCGTTTGACGGTCTCCGACCAGTGGGCGATTTTCTGCACTTCGTCGAGGATGAGCAGCGCGCCTTTGCGGCCCGACTCGGCGGCCAACATCCGCGCCGCCTCCCACTGCTGCTCCACCCACTCGCCGCCGCGCAACGCCGGCTCATCGGCGCTGGCATAGCGCGCCGGCAGCCCGGCGCGCGCCGCCACCTGCCGCGCCAGCGTGGTCTTGCCCACCTGCCGGGCCCCCGCGACCACCTGAATGAAGCGCCGCGGTTCCTTTAAGCGGCGGGTCAGTTCCCGGGCCTGCGGGCGGATGTGTTGTGTCTGCGAATTGCTCACTATATTGAGTAATTTTACTCTATGTATTGAGTATTTTGCAAGGGCCGCACGTCAGATCAACCGGCGGCCGGCGGAGTCCGCGCGTTGGCCGGGGCCGGGCCGCCGATACCGCGCGGTGCGTTGGTGGCGGTGCTATACTTCCCCGCCGAAACCGCACACCCCAACCCCATGCCGCTCACCCCCACCGTCGCCCTGGCCCGCGAGTTGATTCGCCGGGAGTCGATTACCCCGGCCGACGCCGGTTGTCAGGCGTTGTTGCGCGCGCGTCTGGAGGCGCTTGGTTTTGTCTGCGAGGAGATGCATTTTGAGAATGTCAGCAACCTGTGGGCGCGGCGCGCAGAGGCGCGGCCGCTGGTGGTTTTTGCCGGGCATACCGATGTGGTGCCGACCGGACCGCGGGAAAAGTGGCGGTTTGCGCCGTTTGCCGGGGAAATCGCCGGCGGCATGCTGCACGGGCGCGGCGCCGCCGACATGAAGGGCGGCATCGCCTGCTTCGTGACCGCGTGCGAGCGTTTTACCGCGCGCTGTCCCGAGCACCGCGGCGCCATCGGCCTGCTGATTACCAGCGACGAAGAAGGCGTGGCGCGGTGGGGCACGCGCGAGGTGATGAACGCGCTTGAAGCGCGGGGCGAGCGCATCGACATGTGCGTGGTCGGCGAGCCGTCCAGCGCCGCCGCGCTCGGCGACACCATCAAGGTGGGGCGGCGCGGCACCCTCGGCGCCACCTTGCGCGTCAACGGCAAACAGGGGCACATCGCCTACCCCGGCGACAATCCCATTCACCGCGCCGTGCGCATCCTCGCCGAGTTGGCCGGAATCGAATGGGACCGCGGCAACGACAACTTCCCGCCGACTTCGTTTCAGGTTTCCAACATCCGCGCCGGCACCGGCGCGACCAATGTGATTCCCGGTCACGCGGAAGTGGAGTTCAACCTGCGCTATTCGCCGGAAATCACCGGGCAGGCGATTCGCGCCCGCGTCGAGCGGGTGCTGGCGAATCATGAAGCCGACTATGCCATTGAATGGGACGCGGGCGGGCTGCCGTTTGAGACCGTGCGCGGCGAACTCGTCGAAGTGGCGGCGGACTGCATCGAGGCGGTGACCGGGCGGCGCCCGGCCAAGTCCACCGCCGGCGGCACCTCGGACGGCCGTTTCATCGCTGCCGCCGGCGCGCAGGTGGTCGAGGTCGGCCCGGTCAACGCCACCATTCACCAAATCGACGAATGCGTTTCCACCGCCGATTTGGATGACTTGTCGGTGATTTACGAAAAAATCCTGGAACGGTTGTTGACCTGACGCCGCATTCTCTCCCCGGCCCTCTCCAGGGGAGAGGGAGAGAAATAAGGGGGCGAATTAATCGGCCCGGCGCCGGTGAGCGCCTCTGCATCCGTCAACCTGCAACCTGCGCTATACTCCGCGCTTTCCCTGTTGCGGCTGATTTCGCCGCGCCCGATGCCCGCCCGATGTCCGCCACCCCTGCGCCAACCAACTTTATCCGCCGGCAAATCGACGCCGACCTGGCCGCCGGCCGCCACGACCGCGTGGTCACCCGCTTTCCGCCCGAGCCGAACGGCTATTTGCACATCGGCCACGCCAAGTCCATGTGGCTGAATTTCGGCATCGCCGACGACTACGGCGGGTGTTGCACATTGCGTTTCGACGACACCAATCCGGCCAGGGAGGACGCCGAGTTCGCCGCCGCCATCGAGGAAGACATCCGCTGGCTCGGCTATCGGTGGAGCGGCATCGCCTTCGCGTCCGATTATTTCGAGCAGTTATACGCCTGCGCCGTGGAGTTGATCGAAAAAGGCCTGGCCTATGTGGACAGCCAGAACGCCGACGACATTCGCGCGGGGCGCGGCACCTTAACCCGGCCCGGCGTCGACAGCCCATACCGCGGGCGCCCGGCGGCCGAGAATCTGGCGCTGTTCGAGGGCATGAAGGACGGCCGATACCGGGACGGCGAAATGGTGCTGCGCGCCAAAATCGACATGGCTTCGCCCAACCTCAACCTGCGCGACCCGGTGCTGTATCGCATTCGCCGCCACCGCCACCAGCGCACCGGCGATCAGTGGTGCATCTATCCGCTGTATGATTTCGCGCACGGCCAAAGCGACGCCATCGAGGGCGTGACTCATTCGCTGTGCACGCTGGAGTTTGAAGACCACCGGCCCTTGTATGAGTGGTTCCTCGACCGCTTGACTCTGGCCAAAGCCCGCCGCCCGCGCCAGATTGAGTTCTCGCGCCTCAACCTGAACTACACGGTGATGAGCAAGCGCAGTTTGTCGCAACTGGTGGAAGGCGGCGATGTCAGCGGCTGGGACGACCCGCGCATGCCGACCCTGCGCGGGCTGCGGCGGCGCGGCTTCACGCCCGCTTCCATCCGCCGCTTTATCAGCCTGGTGGGCATCACCCGCAAGGCCAATGTCATTGAAATGGGGCAATTGGAAAACTGCGTGCGCGAGCACCTCGAGCCGGTCGCGCCGCGCGTGATGGCGGTCATTGAGCCGCTTAAACTGGTGATTGAAAACTACCCGCCGGGCCGCACCGAAACCATCGATGCGCCCAATCATCCGGCCGAGCCCGGCATGGGCGCGCGCCCGGTCACCCTGTCGCGCGAACTCTATATCGAGCGGGATGACTTTATGGAAAACCCGCCGAACAAGTTTTTACGCCTGGCTCCGGGGCGCGAGGTGCGGCTTAGATATGCGTTCTTAATCAGATGCACCGGTGTGGTTCGGGATGCCAAAGGGCGGGCGGTGGAACTGCGCTGCCAATACGACCCGGATACCCGCCACGGCGGCGGGCGCAAGACCGGCATCATTCACTGGGTCAACGCCGGGGATGCGGTGGCCGCCGAGGTGCGGTTGTATGACCGCCTGTTGTCGCGCGCCGACCCGCCGGCCGGCAAGGACGCGGATTTCAGGCAATTCCTCAATCCGCGCTCGCTGGTGGTGCGCCGCCACGCGCTGCTCGAAGCATCGCTGGCCGAGCCCGAGCCGGGGGTGCGATACCAGTTTGAACGCCTCGGCTATTTTTTCCCGGACGCCGACAGCGGCCCGGGGAAGTTGGTGTTCAACCGCATCGTCACCTTGCGCGACAGTTGGGCGAAAATCGACCGCCAACGCGCCGCCGGCGGCTGAGCCGGGCCGGCGCAACCATCGACAACATCCACCGGAAAAAAAGTCATGCAATTCGTCGCCGAATACGGGCTGTTTCTCGCCAAGACGCTGACCGTGGTGATCGCCGTGGTCATCGTTTCAGGTGTGCTGACGGCGCTGACCGCGCGCCAGAAAAAGGCCGCCGAACGGCGCCTGGAAGTCACCCACCTCAACAAGCACTACGAGCAGATGGAGCAGGCGCTGCAAGGCGCGCTGCTGCCGTCGCGCGAATTCAAGCAACGGCTGAAAGCCAGGAAAAAGGCCGATAAAGTCAAAGCCAGGGCCGGCAAGCGGGCGGCCAAGTCCGCCGCCAAGTCCGGCGATTCATCCGCCGAGCCATCCGGCACTGCGCCCGGCAAGCGCATCTATGTGCTGAATTTTGACGGTGACCTCCGCGCTTCGGCGGTGTCGTCGCTGTGCCAGGAAGTGAGCGCCATCTTGACCATGGCCGGGCGCGGCGACGAAGTCGTGGTGCGGCTGGAAAGCGGCGGCGGCGTGGTGCACGGCTACGGCCTGGCGGCGTCGCAACTGCGCCGCCTGCGCGACCGCGGCATTCCGCTGACCGTGGCGGTCGACAAAATCGCCGCCAGCGGCGGCTACATGATGGCCTGCGTGGCCGACAAAATCATCGCCGCGCCGTTTGCGTTTATCGGCTCCATCGGCGTGCTGCTGCAGATGCCGAACCTGCGCGAGTTGCTGAAAAAACACGATGTGGTGTTCGAGCAAATCTACTCCGGCGAATACAAGCGCACCCTGACGCTGTTCGGCGAAAACACCGACAAAGCGCGGGAAAAAGCCCGCCAGCAGATCGAGGAAACCCACGACCTGTTCAAGGCGCATGTCAAAACCCAGCGCCCCGACCTCAATATAGACGAGGTGGCGACCGGCGAATACTGGCTCGGCAGCCGCGCGCTGGAGTTGGGGCTGGTTGACCAACTGCAAACCAGCGACGACTACCTGATGGAAGCGCGCCGGGACGCGCAACTCCTGGCGTTGCGCTATGTCGAGAAGCAGAAATTCATCGACAGGTTTTTCTCCTTAATGCGCGCCCACTGGCCGCGCGGCGGCCGTTCGGGAGGCGATCTTGACCGGCCGATGCTCCTGTAACGTCCGCGCCTCACAGCACCCCGCGCCGCGATGATCTACACTTTGCCGGGCCGCACCCCGCGCCTTCACGCCGACAGTTACATCGCCCCGAGCGCCGACCTCATCGGCTCGGTGGTCCTCGGTGAGAAGGCCAGCGTGTGGTTCGGCGCGGTGTTGCGGGCCGACAACGATTTCATCCGCATCGGCGCGCGCTCCAATGTGCAGGACGGCGCGGTGCTGCATGTTGACCCCGGCGTGCCGATTGCGGTCGGCGAACAAGTCACCATCGGCCACTGCGTGATGCTGCACGGCTGCTCCATCGGCGACAACTGCCTCATCGGCATCGGCAGCCGGGTGTTGAATCACGCGGTCATCGGCAAATACAGCATCGTCGGCGCCAACACCTTGATTACCGAGCGCAAAACCTTCCCGGACAGGTCGCTGATTATCGGCTCGCCGGGCCGCCTGGCGCGCCCACTGAGCGACCAGGAAGTCGCCAAACTGCCGGAGTACGCCGATTTCTATGTCAAAAAAATCGCGCTATACCGAAACGCCGCGCCGCCTGGCGGGAAATAAAACAGGCGCGCGCCGCTCTCTCCCGGAGGGAGAGGGGGCGGGTTGCGCTTGCGCGTTAATGCGTTGTCTGAGCCAGGGCGCGGCGCAGCAGGGTCTGGACGGTTTTGTCCGGCAACGCGCCGACTTTCACTTGCCGGCAGGCGTTGAACTCGGCGAAACGAATCAATTCACCGGCTAACGCATCGACCAGTTCCTCCTTGTTCGTGAGGAACGGTTCGCCGGCGAAATTTCGCACCAGCAACGCGCGGTTCGGGCGCTCGGCCTTGCAGTCCATGCGCGCCACCAGCCGGCCGCCCCACAAAAGCGGCAGGGAAAAATACCCGTGCTTTCTTTTGTCGGCCGGCGTGTAGCATTCGATTCGGTAGTCGAAGTCGAAAAGATCCCGCATGCGTTGGCGCTGAATTAAGAGATTGTCGAACGGCGACAGAATTTTCAGCCGTTTGCGCGCCCACTTGCGCCCCAACAATTCCAGCGCGCCCGGCAGCGCGTAGTAAATGCGCCCGCGCACTTGCAGCGGCATAATGTCGCCGCGCTGCGCCATATGCGCGGCGCATCCTTGCACCAGCCCCCTGGCGCCGTTTCGCTGATAAGCGATTTCCTCCGGGCGGCCAAGCCCGTTGGCCTGCAGGAAACGCCGCACCAGAAAGCGCCCGTATTCGCGCTCCGAGGGCATCGTGGTGTCGGTGGCCGGCGGCAGCACGCGCTCGGCGAGGTCGTATACCTTGCTGAAACCCTGCCGCCGCAGGGTCATCAACCGGCCTTCCATGAACAGTTGTTCCAGGGCCCGCTTGGCCGGCTTCCAGTCCCACATCGCCGCCCGGCCCGGGCGGCGGCCCGGTTCGGCCTCGAAATCCCGGGCCCGCAGCGGGCCTTCCGCGGAGATGCGCTGCAGCACCTTTTTCATCATCCTGCGGTCGGGCGCAAACCAGTGGCGCTGGCCGCCGGCGATGGCGCGCATGCGCGGCAGGCTGAAGCGGTAGTCCTCCATCGGCAGATAAGCGGCGGCGTGCGACCAGTATTCAAAGATCTTTTTGTCCTCCAGCAAGCGCTGCAGATGCGCCGGCCTGTAGCGGCGCGAGCGGCTCCACAGCGTGTGGTGGTGGGCGCGCTCGACCACCGAAATGGTGTCGATCTGCACATAGCCCAGATGCCGCACCGCCGCCAGCGTCGCATCCAGGGCCCGGCCCGCCCGCCCCGCGCCGGGCGGCCACTGGCTTAGCAACACCAGTTTCCGGGCTTCATCGAGGGACAGCGTTTCGGTCATGCCGGGCTGTGCGCCGCGCCGCTCAGTCCGCGCACAAGGCGGTGCCGGGGCGCCCGGTCAAGGATAAACGCCCTCGGACAGCATCAACTGTACGCCGCGGGTGAACGGATGGCGCACAATCGCCTTGCGTTTGGACTGGTCGCCCTTGAGTTGCCAGTCGAACCACGCGGTGATGAAGTAATTGCGCATCTGGTGGGGCAGGAAAATGTCGCCGCCGTCGTCCTCGGCCCACGCCAGGATGTCGAACGACTCCGAGGCGCTGGCGTCGCGCTCGAACGGCACGCGCCGGCCTTTGGCCGATTGGCCCGGTTTCTCGGGGTTCAGTTCATCGTCGGTGGCGGTGCCGTGCGCCTGGTCGCGGAAGATAATCAGCGCCTTGGCCCGCTGCGCCCGTTCATACGCGGCGCGGGCGATGGGCTGCGGGTTTCCCGGCGACGGCCACGCCTGCTCGATGGCCAACGGGTAGGTCTCATTGATATCGCCGCCGGCGTCCACGAACCACTTCATGTGGATGTCGCGGAAAACCATGTGCACGAAGGCGTCGTCGGAGCCGATGATGATCATGAAATCCTTCGGCACGCCGTCCGGCAGCGCGGCGCCCGACGGGTTCGGGAAACCGCCATACGGCTCCCAGCGGCGCGGCAGGCCGTTGTTGAAGGCGATGGCGGTATCGACTTCGGGCAGGAAGGTCAGCGCCGACTGCGAGGTAATCGCGCCCAAAGAATGGCCCATGACGCCGATTCGCTCGCCGTCGATGGCGCCGGCGAAGAAGCCGCACAATGCCTTCCTGACCCCGTTAATCTCCAGCGCCTTGCGGCAGTCCGGCGTGCGCGCGTCCAGCGCCTTCATCTCGCCGATGACCGCCGCCAGGTCTTCGGTGCGCTGTTCAAATAACTCCGCCATCATCCGCGCGGCTTGCAGCCCGCCGCCCTGGTGCGCGCTCAAAGTGCCGGGCTCGGGAAAGTCGGACGGCCGCTCAATTTCCCGGTCGAACCCGTATAGAAATTTCATAAAGTTCTTAAACACCGGATTCTCCTGCGCGCGCAACCGGTAGGCGTCCAGGCGCTGGTCATCGTTCACGGTTTTGGCAAAAAAGGAGTTTGGATCATGAAACACCGGGGTGTCGGCGCTGTCCGACGAGTAGGCCAGCGTGACCGCGATGTAGCCGTGGCTGGCCAGATACTCCGCCGCCCGGTTCCAGTTTCCCAGGCCGCCGCCGAGGCCGTGAATCATCACCACCAGCGGGAACCGGCCGGCCGCCAGCGGTGCATCGACAAAACTCTGGTAGGTCTGGCGGCGTTGCCAGAAGCGCAACGTCTGGTCGGCGAGCGCCTCATCGCCCATGAAAAAATCCAGCGTGGTCTGGCGGCGCCCGCCGGTGGCCGCCCACAGCGCCGATGGATGGAGACCGGTCCGGCGTTTTACCCGGACGCCGCTGGACGGCGACGGGTAGTAAATTTGCGTGACCGTGGTGCTGGCTTCGCCGCTGGCGTCGATGGCGGTCAGCAGTTGCCGGTAACCGCCGCTCTTGTATTGCGCGCCCCAGGCATCGAACGGCCGCGAGAAGTCCTTAACGAAGTTGCTCTTGACGCCGACCGCGTAGGGGCCCGGGGTGTAGGCCGACGACAGCCGCCGGCCGGGTTCGACGGCCGGGCTGGCGCATCCGGCAAGGGCCGCGGCAAAGGCCATGAGGAACATCAGGGTCGCGAGTTTCATAGGGTCTTTTTCCTGCCCGGCTTTCGGGCGGTGGCCAAGTAATCGATGAGAATGCTTTCGACGCACGGAAGTGTGAGCCCGGTCGCGCTCATCGCCGGAGGTTTTGCATGACCGGGCGGAAATAAGCGCTATCGCCGAGCACGCGGTTCGCGGGCGGATTTTAGCAGATGTTGACGGATATCCTGGCGCTACCCGTCGAAGCCGGAGGGGCGCTAAAAAAACCGGGAAGTGATCGGGTAACGCCGGTCTTTGCCGAACGCCCGCGAGGTGACCCGCACACCCGGTGCCGCCTGCCTGCGCTTATATTCGTTGGCCACCACCATCGCCACCACCCGGCGCACGGTGGCGGGCTCGAAGCCGGCGGCGATGATCTGCTCGGGCGAATGGTCGCGCTCGACGAAGGCTTCCAGGATTGGGTCGAGAATGTCGTAGGGCGGCAGGCTGTCCTGGTCCTTTTGGTGCGGGGCCAGTTCGGCGGTGGGCGCGCGCTTGAGGACGCGTTCGGGGATGGCGGGTGAGACGCTGTTGCGGTATGCGGCCAGGTCGTATACCAGGGTCTTCGGCACATCTTTGAGCGCGGAAAATCCGCCGGCCATGTCGCCGTATAGCGTGGCGTAGCCGACCGCCATTTCGCTCTTGTTGCCGGTGGTCAGCACCAGATAACCGAATTTGTTGGACAGCGCCATCAGCAGCAGGCCGCGGCAGCGCGCCTGGATGTTTTCCTCGGTGGCGTCGGCGGCGCGCCCGGCGAACCACGCCTGCAGTTGACCGAGGGCGGCGCGGTATAGCGGCTCGATGGAAATTTCCTGGTAGCGAACGCCCAGGGTTTGGGCCTCGGCGCGCGCATCTTCGAGGCTCATGGCGCTGGTGTGGCGAGACGGCAGCATCACCGCCGTCACCCGTTCATGGCCGAGCGCGTCCACGGCGATGGCCAAACTTAACGCCGAATCGATGCCGCCGGACAGCCCAAGCACCGCGCCGCTGAACTGGTTTTTGTCGATGTAGTCGCGCACGCCCAACACCAACGCGCGGTAGATGAGTTCGGGGCTTTGCAGCCGCGCTTCAACGCGGCCCGCAGCGAAAGCCGGGCGGTGGAACTCCACGCACTGCATGGCTTCGCGAAAGGCCGGCAGGCGCGCCGCGACCTCCCCGCCGGCGTTCACCACCACCGATGAGCCGTCGAACACCAGGCCATCCTGGCCGCCGACCTGGTTTAAGTAAATCATCGGCAACCGAAAGCGGCGCGCCTTTTTGCGCACCACGCCTTCCTCGCGCACGAAGGCCTGCTCGTTGTGAAACGGCGATGCGTTGATGGCGACGATTAAATCGGCGCCCAGTTCGGCGGATTGCGCGACCGGGCGGCGGTGCCAGATGTCCTCGCAAATGGTCAGGCCGACGCGCAGCCCGCCGATGTCGGCGACCGCGGCCCGGCGCCCGGCGGTGAAATAGCGCTTTTCGTCGAACACCGTGTAGTTGGGCAAATGCCGTTTGCGGTACAGCGCGCGCGTTTCGCCGCCGCACAGCACCGACAGGGCGTTGAACACCTTGCCGTTTTCGGCCAGCGGGTGGCCGACCACCACGGTGACGCCGAGCGGCGCCGCCGCCTCGCCCAATTCCCGCAAGCGGCGCGCGCACTCGGCCAGGAAGTCATCCCGCAGCAACAGGTCTTCGGGCGGGTAACCGCTGACCGCCAGCTCCGGGAAAACCACCGCATTGGCGTTTTCATCGCGCGCCGCGCGGCAGTGGTGAATCATTTTGGCCAGATTCCCGGCCAGGTCGCCGACCGTGGGGTTGATCTGCGCCAGGGCGAACTTAACGCCGCCGGTTTCGCGGGACATAGCACCGGGCGCCTTTTGCGCTGCAGCAAGTTGGCGTTGCCATCAAAGGTTAGCCGGGTTGCGGGAACGGCCGGCTGCGGAAGCGGTTTTTGAGGCGCAGGGCCGGGCGCTCGATGATCCGGTAGGACAATTCGGAGACGCCGATGACCAGGATCAGGCACACCGCCACGCCGAGCAGTTTCGGCAACAGCGGCACCGCCGGGTCGCTTAGCATGTTGGTGGCCGGGTCATAATTGATGCGGGCGGCCGGGTTCAAGCCGACCAGCCCGGAAATTTCGCGGTAGTGAAAGACCAGCGCATTGTGATACAGATACATGCCGTAACTGATTTTGCCGAGGTGCATGGTCACCGGGTTGTGCAGCGGCGTGAAGCGCGGGTTGGAATGCAGCGAATACAGGACCAGGCCGGCGGCGGCGACCGCCATGCCGAATTTGCCGAAGGTCCAGTAAATGGCCGCCAGCCCCGGCCCCCGGCCGGTCAACTGCACGGCCAGATAGTACATCGCCAGCCCGCCGATTAGCAGCGGCACGCCGTATGCTCCGAGCGATTCGCCGTAGCGGCGGTGGGCCAGCGCCAGCAGGCCGCCGGATGCCAGGAAGTCCAGGTTGGTGAAAGTGAACACTTCGATGTGCGGCGTGGTGTTGGTGTAGCCCAGGGCCAGGAACAGATACAGGCGCACGCCGATGCTGAGCGCGCACACGGCGCTGAAAATCACCGCCAGGGCGCGCGGTTTGCCGCGCAAAAACAGCACCATGAACGGCCACACCAAATAGAATTGCTCCTCCACCGACAGCGTCCACAGCGGGCTGTTGAAAGTGATCCAACTGGCGTGGTTGTAGATCCAGATATTGGTCAAGTAAAGCCACGGAAAAGCGCCGGTATCGCGGATGGTCAGCAGCGGCCCGCCGGGGGCGGCGGCGGGGTCGCTCCATTCCACCTTGAAGGCGCCCAGGTCGAAGGAAAACACCACCAGCAGGTAGAGGTAGTAAATCGGGAAAATGCGCAGCATGCGGCGCATGTAGAAATTTTTGAACGAGCGGGCGAGGGGCTGGCCGGGCGGCTCGTCGAGCAGCAGGTTGGTGATGAGAAACCCGCTCAACACGAAGAACGCCACCACCCCCGCATTGCCGAGCGGGAACAGGTCGAAAGTGTCCCGCTCCCAGGTCCAAATCTGGAAAATGTGGGCGAAAATCACCGCTAAAACGGCGAAACAACGGATGCTGTCGAGTTTGGGGTAATACAAGGGTTGTTTTTCGGTGTCCGGGTTGCGGGTCAATCGCGTTGCGCCTGCGGTGCGCCGCCCGGCATATACTTCGAGCACAGCAGGCCGGCTTCAAACAGCAGCCACACCGGAATCGCCAGCAGGGTTTGCGAGAAGATGTCCGGCGGCGTCAGCATCATGCCCATGACGAAGGCGCCGATGATGATATACGGGCGTTTGGCTTTCAGTTTGTCCACCGAGGTGGCGCCCATGCGAATCATCAGCAGCGTGGCCACCGGCACCTCGAAGGCGATGCCAAAAGCGAAGAACAGTTTAATCACGAAGCCCAGGTAGGCGTTGATGTCGGTCATCACCGCCACCCCGTCGGGGGCGGTGCTGGTGAAAAACTGGAAGATGATCGGGAAGACCACGAAATAGGCGAAGGCGATGCCGAGGTAGAACAACACGCTGCTCGACAACAGCAGCGGCAACACCAGCCGCTTTTCCCGGGTATACAGGCCGGGGGCGACAAACGCCCACATCTGATACAGCAGATACGGCACGGCCAGCGCAAAGGCGCAGGCCAACGCGAACTTGAACGGCACGAAAAACGGGCCGTGAGGCTCGGTGGAAATCATGCTGTTGTTCTCGGGCAGCGCCGACATCAGCGGCCGGGCCAGCAACTCGTATAGATCATTGGCGAATGGCGCCAATATCAGAAAAACCGCCAACACCGCACCGATGGCGCGTATCAGCCGGTCGCGCAACTCGGTTAGATGCGAGGTCAGCGTGCCTTCGGCGTCGGTGTTCATGCGTTTGTTGTGCCCGTCGCCTCGCAGTGCGCCGCATCAGCCGAGTCCGCCGAGTGCGCTGAGGCGGCCCCCGGGCGGCCGACGCATCTGCACGCTTTTTTGACCTGCGCCGCCATACCGCGCTGTTGCCGCCTGGCGTCTTCGAGTGTGGAGAAGGGGCCGTGCCAGCGGGCCCGCTTCGGGGTGCGGCCATCGCGCCCCCGGCCTTCGTTGCAATGCCTGCATGCGCCGGCGTGCAACACCGCCCGGTGCGGCTTGGTGCGCCGGTTTTCGTAGATGTAAAAGGTGCCTTTGACGGCGTCGGTGTGGGTGGCTTCCGACGCCGCACCGGCCCCGGTCGAGCCGTTGCCGGCGGGCGGCGGTGATGGCTTCAGGGATTCGCGCAAAGATTCGCCGACCTCCCCGGCGCCGACCGACCTGTTGATGTCTTCGGCGGCGCTTTTGACCCGCTCACCGGCGTTTTGCATGTCCTTCTTGAGTGCGCCGAGATCGGCCATTTCCTGGGCTTTCAGTTCGCGCTCCAGATCGGCCTTGGCGTCGTGCAGGATGCGGCGGCCTTTTCCGACCCACCGGCCGGCCGTGCGCACCACTCCCGGCAGTCGCTCCGGGCCGACGATAATCAACGCCACGACACCGATCAGCGCCAGTTCCCAGAAACCGACATCAAACATGTCACGATGACTTGCGCGAAGGCCGAAGCGTCAGGAGCGCTTGCTGTCGCTTGCCGCCTCTTTGACCGCACCATCCGCCACCCCGGCGCCGGAAGGGGCTTTGGCCCCTTCATCGCTGGCGATTTCCCCGGTGGTTTGCACCGGCGCCTCAGGGTCGGTTTTCTCTTCGCTCATCGCCTTCTTGAAGCCCTTGATGGCGCCGCCCAAGTCACCGCCAAGGTTCTTGAGTTTCTTGGTGCCGAACAGCAACAACACGATCACCAAAATGATCAACAACTGCCAGATGCCAATACCGCCTATGCCCATGATTCTGCCCCTCGCTGGTTTTGAGTGTGGTAGTGTAAAGGAACCGGCGGCTTTGTTAAACCCGCAAAGGGGCGCACCGCCGGCGAGCGCTGCGGCCGGGCTATCCCTGCCGGTAAATTTCGGCCGGGTCTTTCAGCACCGGCTCCACTTCGCGCCAGTCGCCGTTCTCGAAGCGGCGGTAGAAGCAACTGTGGCGGCCGGTGTGACAGGCGATGCCGCCGGCTTGCTCGACTTGCATCAGCAAGGTGTCGCCGTCGCAGTCGAGGCGCATTTCCACGAGCGTCTGCCGGTGGCCGGATTGCTCGCCCTTGCGCCACAGTTTTTGCCGCGAGCGCGAGTAATACACGACTTGCCCCTCGGCCAAAGTGGCGGCCAACGCCTCGCGGTTCATCCACGCCACCATCAGGACTTTGCCGCTGGCGTGCTCCTGGGCGATGGCCGGCACCAGCCCGTTGGCGTCCCATTTGATCCGCTCCAGCAGGTTGTGCGCCGATTCCGCCATCGTGCTCAACTCCTGACCTCGATACCCTGCGCGGCCATGAAGCGCTTGGCCTGCTGCACGCTGTATTCGCCGAAGTGGAAGATGGAAGCGGCCAGCACCGCATCGGCGCCGCCTTCCAGGATGCCGTCGGCCAAGTGCTGCAGGGTGCCGACCCCGCCGGAGGCGATGACCGGCACGCTGGCCGCCTCGGCCACGCCCCGGGTCAGCGCCAGGTCGAAGCCGTCGCGGGTGCCGTCGCGGTCCATGCTGGTGACTAACAACTCGCCGGCCCCCAGTTGCACCATGCGCGCAGCCCATTCCACGGCGTCGATGCCGGTCGGCGTGCGCCCGCCGTGGGTGTAAATCTCCCACGCCGGGCCGGTGGCGTGGCCGGTGGTGCGCCGCTTGGCGTCGAGGGCCACCACGATGCACTGGCTGCCGAAATGCGCGCTGGCCTCGCTGATCAACTCCGGGCGCGCAACCGCGGCGGTGTTGATGGACACCTTGTCGGCGCCGGCGCGCAGCAATTGGTGGATGTCGCCCAGGGCGCGGATGCCGCCGCCCACGGTCAGCGGAATAAACACTTCGCCGGCCACCTGTTCGACCACGCCGACGATGGTGTCGCGCGCGTCCGAACTGGCGGTGATGTCGAGGAAGGCGATTTCGTCGGCGCCCTGGGCGTCATAGCGGCGCGCCGCCTCCACCGGGTCGCCGGCATCGACGATGTCGACGAATCGCACCCCCTTGACCACCCGCCCGCCGTCGACATCGAGGCACGGGATGATGCGTTTGGCCAGGGTCATCGGCGCGCGCCCGACTATAACCCGAACGCGCCGCGCCCGGCGATTTCGTCGGCGGCGCGCTGCCCTTCGGCGAAATCCAGCGTGCCTTCGTAAATCGCCCGGCCGGTAATCGCGCCGACGATGCCGGCGCCGGACAGCGCGGCCAGTTTCTTCACATTGTCGATGTTGCGAATGCCGCCGGCGGCGATGACCGGGATGTTGACCGCCTCGGCCAACTGCAATGTGGCCTCGATGTTGACGCCGCGCAACATGCCGTCGCGGGCGATATCGGTGTAGATAATGGCCTCCACGCCGTCCGACTGGAAATGCCGCGCCATGTCGATGGCGTCGTGGCGGCCCAGTTTTGACCAGCCTTCGGTGGCCACCTTGCCGTCGCGCGCGTCCAGGCCGATGATGACATGAGTCGGGAACTCGGCGCACAAATCGCTGATGAAATGCGGCTCGTTCACCGCCCGGGTGCCGATGATGACATACCGCACGCCGGCCTGGATGTATACCTCCACGGTGTCCTCGGTGCGGATGCCGCCGCCGACTTGAATCGGCAGGTCGGGATACTGCTCGGCGATGCGGTGGATGACTTCGGCGTTGACCGGCTCGCCCTCGGCCGCGCCGTCCAAATCCACGATATGCAAGCGGCGCGCGCCGGCCTCGACCCACCGCGCGGCCACCGCCACCGGGTCATCGGAGAACACCGTCACATCGTTCATGTCGCCCTGGCGCAGGCGCACGCACTGGCCCGCCTTCAGGTCGATGGCCGGAATGAGCAGCATGGCATTAGTCCGGTGTTAGGCCCCGTTCCAGTTGACGAAATTATACAGCAAACGCAGCCCCGCCTGCTGGCTTTTTTCGGGGTGAAACTGGGTCGCAAACAGGTTGCCGCGGGCCGCGGCGGCGGTGAAGGTGGCGCCGTATTCGCACTCGCCGGCCACCTCACCGGGCGCCGTGCCGTGGACAAAATAACTGTGCACGAAGTAGAACCGCGAGCGGTCGGCGATGCCGTGCCACAGCGGATGCTCGCGGGTGTGGCGCACGCGGTTCCAGCCCATGTGGGGGATTTTCAGGCGGTCGATGCCGCCGCCATGGCCGCCGTTGTGGTTTGCTTGACCGCGCCGGTGTGCGGCGGCGAAATGCTTAACCGCGCCCTCGAGCAAACCAAGCCCCGGCAGGCCGCCGTTTTCCTCGCTGTGCGCATACAGCGCCTGCAAGCCCAGGCAGATGCCCAGCACCGGGCCGTGGCGCAGGCGGCCGAGCACGGCCTGGCGCAATTCGGGATTGGCGTTCAGGCGGTCAATCCAGGCGCCCAGCGCGCCCTGGCCGGGCAGAATTAAGTGCGAGGCGGCGGCGATGACCGGTGGCTCGGCGCTGATGCGAACGCCGCCGCCGACATGCGCCACCGCCTGGCTGACCGAGCGCAGGTTGCCGGTGCCTAAGTCGACGATGACGATGCCGGACATGAGGGCGACAGCGGCGGCCGGCTCAAAGCAGCCCCTTGGTCGAAGGCACGCCGGTCATGCGCGGGTCGATTTCCACCGCCATGCGCAAGGAATCGATGTGCAGCGTAACTTGCGCGTGGTTGCAAAAGCCCTGGAAAAATTCGTGAATCAACGCGGTGGCGAAACGGCCGATGAGCGGGTCGGGAAAATTCGCGTGCATGGTCAGCAGCGGGCGCCCGGAGAAGTCGATGACCACCCGGCTTAGCGCCTCGTCCAACGGCACATAACTGTGGCCGTAACGGCGCACGCCGGTTTTGTCGCCGAGCGCATCCAAGAGCGCCTGGCCTAAGGTGATGCCGATGTCCTCCACCGTGTGGTGGTCGTCGATGTGCAGGTCGCCTTTGGCCGTGATGTCCAGGTCCATCACCCCGTGCCGCGCCACCTGGTCGAGCATGTGCTCGAGGAACGGCACCCCGGTGTCCAACCTGGCGACGCCGTTTCCGTCAAGATTGAGCGCAACGGAGATTTGCGTTTCCGCGGTGGTGCGGGAAATTTGGGCGGTGCGGTCGGTCATGGCGGCGGGTGGGGCGAAAGAATGTTGAAAGCGGGCGCTTTGCCCGGTGCGGATGCGCGATTATATCGCAGCCGGCGGCGCCTTCGCATCACCGGGCCCGCCGGATTACCGGCCGCGCCGCTTGCCAACCAGGCGGGCGACGGCATATCCAAGCGCCATGCCGATGAGCAGTATAACCCCGATGCCCGGCACCCAGACCACCGGGCTGGCCAACATCCTAAAGCCTAACGCCAGCGAAAACGCCACCGGCATCATGGCTATATAACCGATGATGATGCCCCGTCGCGCGCCGGCCGCCAACCGCCACGGCCGAAACAACGCCCACAACCCCGGCGTGATGACGCCAAGCATCGCCATCGGCAACCACTCGATCGCCCGAAGCGGCGCGGCGAAGAACCCCGGGCCGATGCTGACCAGGGCGTAGAGGTAATACACCGCCACCCAGAGGAGGGCGAGGGCGGCGGTCAGGATTGCCCGGTGAATGAGCGGGCGAACGGGAAAAAATGGTTGCATGAGGGTAATATAACCATGGGTTCAAGACACTTTAAGCGGTCTTATTCGGATAAATTTTATCAGGTGGCGATCAATGTTTGAGGGTCGACTGCTGAGGCGAAACTCGCGCTCCCGCGGCCTGAAGAGTCGATTCAGTCAAGAGTCATTGTGCCCTGAATCACCGCCTGCAACGCGACTTTTCGGCAACCCGGAAAGATTTCCGCTGTGACTTGGCCGTAGTGTTTGAATACCCCGGGGACGATGATTTTGCCGCCGGCCCCCGCTCGCGCTTGCCGCGAATGCGCTGCGGGCCGAATATCCGGACTCCGACGCCTTGCCCTCTTTCCATGCGGCGAAAATGCAGTACTCAAAAAGTTCTTTTTTACTGTTTCGCTTTCTGACCATATGGCTCTTGATATTGGAAAACCCGAGCAATTTCAGGGAGTCTTGGAGAAGTTCATCCGTGCGAACCTGCACTCCATAGAAACTGGAGTTGCCAACGATGTATGAAAGTGTTGCGCCTTTTCTCAAGCCTTTCCGCAAGCCATGAAAGTGCAGGTGCATGTCGTGGAAATATTTCCAGACATAGTTTGCCATCAGCAACGCATTTTTCCTTTCCGTTTCCAGAATTTTCGATGCGACCCGTTTCAGTGATTCCGGGAGTTCAACCCCGCTGGATTCCCATCCCTGCAACCGGCTGGTTGCAACACCCCATGTCCCGCCAATCGCTCTCCAGTCCAGTTCGCCGGCCTCGCTGGCCGTATTGAGAAACTTTGTCCAGTACATGTAAGGGCGAAGTTCGCGAATATAACTTATCCGGTTGGGATACGGGGGGGATGTAATCACGTGTGAGTATTTTATGTCGTCTATGCAAGCGGGCTTCCGCGAATCCGAAAAATACGCGCACGCCGAACCGGCCGGATTTATACGGGCGCTTTTGACTATTGTATCGGCAATCTTCCGGTAAAGGGATTCAATCTGCTCCATTTTATATGTTGTAACTTCATCGTGAAACGACATGGAAACATGATTGAACGCCGCGGAAGACGTTTCGATGGCCAGGCGGCAAAATGCAATCCATGCCAGTGCGGAAACCCGGTTTTCCTCGGGTTCTCCAAACCGGTTGACAATCGCCTGGCGAAGTGCGGCGAGGGCCTTCAAGGTGTGCCCGCACCACCACCTTGTAATGTTGTGTATGTCCGGAATCCAGTTATCCCGGTTGGCGGCCGTTTTCCAGTCGGCAAGAACTTCGTCAACCCCCGACTTCATCTCCTCCAGTTCAGCCTCCGGATAATGCCTGCATTTTGCATTCCCAAGCCAGACCAAAAACGGGTTGATGTCCAGGCAATGCGCGAAAAGCCCGCGTTCGGCCGCCGCCAGGCCGGTTGTCGCTGTGCCCGAAAAAGGATCAAGGATGAAAGAATCTCCGGAAATGTCGTCAATAATCCCCTTGACCAGTTTGACGGAGTATGCGGGCGTCAAACGCAGCCAGCCGTGCCTGCCAAGTTGCCTGTTATACTTGAAGGTGTAATCCGAATGTCGCCCGACTTTCATGTCCGCTATCCTGAACTCAGCAGCGTTTCAAGCACTCCGTGAATTTCCTTTTTGATTGTCGCCGTGTGGCGCCTGAAGAAATCAGCCAGATTATAGCCCAATATCTGATCACAAAAAGCGTACAGGGATATCCGGTTGTCGCCGTCAATGGCGCCGACAAGAATTCCGCAACGGTTGTTCCGGTATCTCAAAACAATGTCGGCGTCAATCTGCGAGGAAAAGACGGCGAACACGGGCAAATAGCCGTTGGCCCACGCCACCGTTGCATTGTCCATGTCCGCATTCTGGCGTTTGGAGTCTTTGCTTTTGTACCCCTGCCGAATCTCAAAAACAATGCCGTTGGCGGGCTCGGCAACTTCACCCAGGTCACCGCAGTAGCCCTTAATCCCCTGTTCCACATTCGCCCGCACCGCCCGCTTTCTGATTTCTGAAAGCTCCAGCCTGCCGTCAAGAGAAAGCCTCCTGGTCTTTTTTGATCGCGTTCTGGTTGTATAGGACCATGCGGCGAAGGCGGGGTCCGCGTAACCGGCGGCGTCAATCAAAATCGCACGAAACAGATGTTCGCAACCAATGCCGATTTGTCGATACACGGAAGTCATCCCGCCAGCCGCCCGGTGCGCCGCGTACATGAGATCAGCGTCAAGCCCCATCCATGAGTAAAAAGAGTCCGATCTGTAGAGGGCCTTGAATTCGGTCAGCGAAAGCCCTTTCGGCGCATTGTTCTGTCCAAACCTGGGCCTGTATTCCCTGCACTTCTTGACGGGGTTCAGAAATATTTCCAGATATTGTTTTTCCTCAACTTTCATGTGCGGGCCCGATCTGCCATCTTTTAGACGTTAATATAATTGACCTCATGGAAACATCTTTTATTCCCTTCCAATGCGGATTCTATCAACACACCGGCCTCGCCGTCTTTATACACCCCGCTTTCGGCACTTTCAGCGGCCCGGTGATCTTTTGGAGATTGGGTGCTTCCTGTCAAAATCTTTCCGCGAGGTTTTCTGTGCGTACTGCCATTTTGGGTCGGAATTTTCCGTTGCTCGTTTGATCGATTGCCTTTTGCGGGGATTTTACACTAAATCTTAAAGTCTCGGGGTATACTGATATTCACCGGTTGAACTTTCCCGCATAATCCCGGCCATTTGCTCCGCGTGTCAACTGTTATAATTCGCTGACAACTGGAATTTCCATGGAACCATCGACTCGGCATAAACCATCGCAAGGAACCCCCATGCAAAAGGACTGGCTTCAACTCGCCCAACTGAAAGGCCTGACCCTCCCCGCCAAGCGCGAACTGGTGCGTGTGTTAGGGTCGCCGGGGGCGGTGTTGGGGGCTGATCGGGATACGCTGACCGGGGTGTTGCGGGCGGCGGCGGGCGAGTCGGGGGCGGCCAGGGCGGTGAAGGTGCCGAAAATGACGCGCCCGAATGTCGATGCCGACCTGGCGGTGCTGGAGCGCATCGGCGCCGCTTACATCGGCTTCGTGGATGCGGATTTTCCGCCGCTGCTCAATCGAATCAACACCCCGCCGCTCGGCTTGTTCGTGCTCGGCGAGCGCGCGTTATTGATGAGTCCGCAACTGGCGGTGGTCGGCAGCCGCAGCCCGACTCCGGCCGGGCGGCGCACCACCTCGCAGTTCGCCGCCGAGTTGTGCGGGACCGGGCTGACCATCACCAGTGGCATGGCGCGCGGCATCGACTGCAGCGCCCACCGCGGCTGCCTGGACGCCGGCGGCCACACCGTGGCGGTGGTCGCCACCGGCATCGATGTCGTCTATCCGCGCGCCAACCGCGACCTCTACCGGGACATCGTCGAGCGCGGGTTGATCGTCTCCGAATACCCGCCGGGCAGCCCGCCCCGCCGGGAGTATTTCCCGCAGCGCAACCGCATCATCAGCGGCCTGTCGCTCGGCACGTTGGTGGTCGAGGCCGGCATTCGCAGCGGCAGTTTGATCACCGCCAAGTTGGCCGGCGAGCAGGGGCGGGAGGTGTTCGCGGTGCCCGGCTCCATCCATGTCGCGGTCAGCCGCGGCTGCCACCACCTGCTGCGCCAGGGGGCCAAACTGGTGGAAACCGCCGAAGATGTCCTCGAGGAAATCGGGCAATACTTCACCGCCCAATCGCCCGGCCGCGCCGCCGCCCCGGTGGGCGCGCCCCCGCCCCCCGGCGCGCCCGGCGCGCTTCCGCCGTTGTATGATCTGATAGACTACGCGCCCGTCAGCATGGATCAACTCATTGAGCAAAGCGGATTGACCGCCGACCAGGTTTCATACATCCTGATGGAACTGGAACTGAACGGCCTCATCGCCGCCGCCGCCGGCGGGTATCAGCGGCTGCCGCGCTGACGCCCTGGCCGCCGCCTCTTTCCTTATTCTTTTCTTAATGTGAAACTCGTGCGAAACTAACCCCAAACCCCGGCACTCCAAAACCCCAATCCCCAACGCGCCTTTCCGCGCCCATCTCGATGAAAGAAAACGTACTCGATGTTCTGATCTACATGTTCGAGAACTACATGTTCGACGAACAGGAGGAATACGGCCCCGACCAGGAAACCCTGGTGCAGGAACTCAGCCAGGCCGGTTTTGAGCACGGCATGATCGACCGCGCTTTCGACTGGCTGGAGAATCTGGCCCAACTGTGCGAGCAAAGCCCGGTCACGCCGCCGGCTAAGCAGGATGCGCTGCGCCACTACACCGCGCCCGAGGCCGAGCGCTTAGGCGTCGAGGCCCAGGGCCTGTTGCTCAATTTGGAACAATGCGGCGTGCTCGACCCGGTGTCCCGCGAGATGGTGATCGATCAACTCATGGCGCTGGGCGTCGACAGCATCGACCTCGACCACCTCAAATGGGTGATCCTGATGGTGCTCAGCAACTACGCCGAGAGCGACGGCATCTCCGACCTGACCGAGGCGCTGGTCATGGAAGGGCTGCACACCTGCATCCATTAAGCGCCCGGCGATTGCGCGCACACCGATTCCGCCGCCCATGGGCAAACCGCTGAGCGACGCCGCCAAGCCGGCCGGCGAATCCGACAAGACGCTGGTGATCGCCGAGAAGCCGTCGGTGGCGCGCGACATCACCCGCGCGCTCGGCGGCGGGTTCGAGAACAAGAAGGAATACTTCGAGGGCCCGCGTTATGTCGTCACCTCGGCGGTCGGCCACATGCTGGAACTGGCCGCGCCCGAAGGCGCCGAGGTCAAGCGCGGCAAATGGTCGCTGGTGAACCTGCCGGTGCTTCCCGACCACTTCGACTTGCAGCCGATAACAAAAAGTGAGACCAAACTCAGACTGCTCAAGCGCCTCTACAAACGCAGGGACATCGCCCGCGTCATCAACGCCTGCGACGCCGGTCGCGAGGGCGAGTTGATCTTTCATTACCTGATCCGCCACTTCAAGGGCGCCAAGCCGGTGCGGCGTTTGTGGCTGCAGTCGATGACCCCGCAGGCGATCCGCGACGGTTTTGACAATCTCCGCGACGGTGAAGAGTTGCTGCCGCTGCAGCACGCCGCCGTGTGCCGCGCCGAATCGGACTGGCTGATCGGCATCAACGCCACCCGGGCGATGACCGCGTTGAACTCCGGCGGCGGCGGATTTTCGCTGACCACGGTGGGGCGCGTGCAGACGCCGACCCTGGCCATCCTGGTCGACCGCGAAAAGGAAATCCAGGATTTCACGCCGCGCGACTACTGGGAAATCGTCGCCACCTTCCAGATCGACTCGGGGCAATACCAGGGACGCTGGGTCGACCCGCAACGCAAGGCCGGGAAGGGCAAGGATGGCGGTGCGGCCAAAG
The DNA here is from genome assembly GCA_028817015.1 of Gammaproteobacteria bacterium. Taxonomy (GTDB): domain Bacteria; phylum Pseudomonadota; class Gammaproteobacteria; order Arenicellales; family Poriferihabitantaceae; genus JAHRAW01. The sequence goes on along the minus strand of JAPPQJ010000212.1, from coordinate 1,835 downwards.
ACCCGCACGGCACGGCCCGACCCGAGCGCATCTGGGACAGGGGCCGGGCCGAGGCCATCGTGGAAAAATGCCGGGGGCGCGAGGGCCGGGTGTCCGAGGTCACCAAACCCGCCAGCCAGTCGCCGCCGCAGTTGTTCGACCTGACTTCGTTGCAGCGCGAGGCCAACCGCAGATTCGGTTTTTCGGCGCGCGCCACCTTGGCCATCGCCCAGGCGCTGTATGAACGCCACAAAGTGCTGACCTACCCGCGCACCGATTCGCGCGCGTTGCCGGAGGATTATCCGGCCACGGTGAAGAAAATCATGAAGTCGCTGTGCGCATTGCAAACCGGCACCGCCGCGCCGGACGGCGGGGACGGCGGGGACGGCCCCCGGTCGGCCGGCATCGGCCACTGGGCCGCGCAGGCGCTGGCCAAAAACTATGTCAAAGACGGCGACAAGCGCATCTTCAACAACGCCCGGGTGTCGGACCATTTCGCCATCATTCCGACCGGCGAACCGCCGCGCAACCTGAAGGAGCAGGAGCGCCGCATCTACGACCTGGTCACCCGGTGCTTCATCGCCGCTTTTTATCCGCCGGCGCGCTTTATGAACACCACGCGCCGCAGCGTGGTCGAAGGCGAGACCTTCATCACCCGCGGGCGGGTGTTGATCGAAGGCGGCTGGATGTGGGTGATGGGGCGCAAGGAAACCAGCGAGACGCTGTCGCCGCTTTCAGTCGCACCGGGGCAATCGGAAAGCGCCGCCGTATCGGAGATTGAAATGGAAGACAAGCGCACCAAACCGCCGCCGCGGTACAGCGAAGCCACCCTGCTCTCGTCCATGGAGGGCGCCGGCAAGAGCATGGATGACGACCAGTTGCGCGAGGCGATGCGCGGGCGCGGCCTGGGCACGCCGGCCACGCGCGCGTCCATCATCGAGGAGTTAATTAAGGTGCGTTACATCCTGCGCGACGCCCGCGAGTTGGTGCCGACGCCCAAGGCCAAGACCCTGATGCGGCTGTTGCGCGCGCTCAAGATCCACGAACTGACCCGCGCCGAGTTGACCGGGGAGTGGGAAAAGAAACTCAAGATGATCGAAAGCGACGAGTTTTCGTCCGCTGAATTCATGCGCCACATCCGCGGCATGACCGGCGACATCGTGGCCGCCGCGCAACGCTGCGATGTGGACCAAATCGACGGCCAGTATGTCACCCTGGAGGCGAGTTGCCCGAAATGCGGCGGCGAAGTGCGCGAGAACTACCGCAAGTTTGTGTGCAAAGCCGGGCCTTGCGATTTTTTCATCTGGAAGTCCATCGCCTCGCGCGAGTTGTCGCCGGCTGAGGCGGCCGCCCTGCTGCGCGACCGGCGGGTCGGCCCGCTCGACGGTTTCCGCAGCCGCCTGGGCCGGGAGTTCTCCGCCGAGTTGATCATCAAAGACGACTTCACCGCCTCCTTCGACTTCGCCGACGACTCCGCGGACCACGACATCGACCCGCAAAGCTGCGAGCAACTCGGTAGTTGCCCCAAGTGCGGCGCGGCGGTCATCGACTCCGGCAAGCGCTACCCGTGCAGCAACGCCCTTGGCGACAAGGCCGCCTGCGATTTCGGCATCGGCCGCCAAATCCTGAGCCGCGCCATCGAGCCGGCCGAGGTGCGGCAACTGCTGTCGGCCGGCAAAACTGACCTCCTGCAAGGCTTCGTGTCCAGGCGCAACAAACGCCCATTCGCCGCCCACCTGACCATGGACTTAACCGACCACTCCGGCAAGTTGGGCTTCGAGTTCGCGCCGCGCAAGGGACGGGGCGGCGAATCGGCGGAAAACAAATCGCCGCGCGCGAGGGCGAGAGCGCGATGA
>JAPPQJ010000196.1:24404-25323 GCA_028817015.1 Gammaproteobacteria bacterium | reverse complement strand
CCGCCAACGACACATCGACGACATCGACCACATCCCAGATGGGCTTGCCGCTTTCCAGCATGGCGCTCAACTTGGCGGCGTTCATGGGGCCGCCCTGAATCACCTCGGCGCCGGTGGCGGCGCTGAACGGGTCGCAGTAAGCGGCTATTTGAGCGTCTCTGTAAACCCCGCCCCAGGTTGTGTGAACCATGTGGCGGCCGCTCAGATGCGAGGCGGCCGGGGCGCTGCCGGATAACAAGGGCAGCCCCGCGGCGGATGCGCCGGCTAACGCGGTTGTCTTAAGAAAACGCCGGCGGCTCAGGCCCGGATTGGCCGCGCCGGCCGGCGCGGCTTTGCTGAAAGTTTTGTAAGTCATGGCTTAATCCTCCATCAGGATTGATACGGGTTGAAAAATGAAGCGGTTGGACTGGATTACATTGCCCGCAGGCGGCCGGCGCCGGCTTGTTCCCGGAAATGCGGCATCACTTCGGCGATGAAAAGTTGCAGCGAGCGTTTGGTCAACGCATGCGGCAAGTCAAAATTGGCGCCGTATAAAAGGTGGTTCACGCCGGCTTGCCGGTAACGGTTCAACTTGGCGATGATTTGCTCCGGCGTCCCGAAAAGCATGTTCTCGCACAAGTCTTCGGCCCCGCAATCCTCCTTGCCGTTGATGGTTTCAAGATCAACCGGTTCCGGAAAACCGTTGTTAACCGAGCCGGCGCCGGTGAAAAGGTTTTCAAAATACCGCCAGTAGTTAACCACCGCGCGGGCCGGTATTTCCGCATCCTCCTCCTTTTCCACCACGCAGGTGAGGCGCTGCATCATGTGCTCAGGGGTGCGGCCGGGGTTTCCGGCGACGGCGGACTCAAAGCGCCCGACCAGGCTTTGCACTTCGCTGAACGGTTTGCGCAGCGGCGTGGTCATGATGTCGCAGTTGTTC
>JAPPQJ010000196.1:16526-24394 GCA_028817015.1 Gammaproteobacteria bacterium | reverse complement strand
GTTGTTCTGCACCGCCCAGTCGAAAGTGTCCGGGTCGCGCGCCGCCACCCAGATTCGCGGATGCGGCTTCTGCACCGGTTTGGGCACCGAGGTCACCGCGGGAAACGACCACAATTCCCCGTCGTGCGCATAATCGCCCTTCCACAACGCCTTGATGACCGGAATGATTTCTTTCACATGCGCGGCGCCCCGGCGCTGGGGCATGCCGCCCGCCATGCGGTCAAACTCGTATTGATACGCGCCCCGGCCGATGCCCAGTTCCAGGCGCCCGCCGCACAGCACATCGGTGAGCGCCGCCTCGCCGGCCAGGCGAACGGGGTGCCAGTATGGCGCCACCACCACCGCCGTTCCCAGCCGAATGGAATCGGTGTTTGCCGCCCAGTGGCTCAGCAAAACGAACGGGTTGGGGGAAATGGTCATCTCAATGGTGTGATGTTCGGGCACCCAGGCGATTTCAAACCCTCCCTGGTCGGCGATCTGCGCCAATTCCAGCGCGTTCCTGTATACCTCCCGCATGTCCTGGGATGGCCGGGAGCGAATCAGGTTAATGGCGATGGAGAATTTCATGGCGGCAGTCCTCTTGTTGCGGGGCCGGGTCACTTCAACTGGATGACGAAAGCGTCCCTGCCGAGGCCGGAGTGGTCGATGACAACGCTTTTGACGCGGGTGTATTCGCGGACCGCCTCAAAGCCGTTGTGTTTGCCGTAACCGCTCCATTTGAAGCCGCCGGCCGGAGAGACGAACGACGCCGAGCGGTAGGTGTTGACCCACACCGTGCCCGCGTCGACGGCCCGCGCAAAACGCAGCGCCCGGTCGATGTCCCGGGTCCAGACGCCCGCGGCCAAACCGTATACGCTGTCGTTTGCCTGGGCGATTAAGTCGGCCTCGTCGCGAAATGAAATCATGCACACCACCGGGCCGAAGATTTCATCGCGCGCGATTTTCATGTCATTGCGCGCGGCGGAAAACACGGTGGGCTGGAAATACCACCCGTTTCCCTTGATGGGCGGCCTGCCTCCGCCGGCCGCCAGCGTCGCCCCCTGGTCCAGTCCGTATTGGACATAACGCTGAACCTTTTCGAGTTGAGACTGCAGCGCCAGCGGGCCGAGTTGCGTGTTTGGGTCTTCGGGGCGGCCGATGCGGATGGCGCGCGCGCGCGCCGCCACCCGGTCAACCATGCGGTCATAAATGCTCTCATGAACGAAGCAGCGCGAGCCGGCGACGCAGGTTTGCCCGGCGGCGGCAAAGATCCCCGCCACCACGCCGTTCACGGCCCGCTCCAGGTCGGCGTCATCAAAAATGACATGCGGAGATTTGCCTCCCAACTCCAAAGTGCAGGGAGTGAGATTGGCGGCGGCGTTGGATGCGATTTTGCGCCCGGTATCGGTGCCGCCGGTGAAGGCGATTTTGGCGACCCCGGGATGCCGGCTAAGGGCGTGGCCGGCGCTTTCCCCGTATCCGCTCACCACATTGACCACGCCCGCGGGAAAACCGGCTTCCATGCACAACTCGGCCAATGCCAGGGCTGACGCCGAGGTGTGCTCGGACGGCTTGGCCACCACGGTGTTGCCCACGGCCAGGCAGGGCGCGAGTGCGGTGGCCAATATCGACAACGGCGAATTCCACGGCACGATCACCCCCACAACGCCGACCGGCTCGCGCATGGTGAAGTTCAGCATCCCCGTCTTGTTGATGGGAAGAACTTCACCGTGGATTTTGTCGGCCATGCCGGCGAAGTAGTTGAAGTAATCGGGCAGATAACCCGTTTGCGCCCGCGTCTCGCCGATGATTTTGCCGTTGTCGCGGGTTTCCATTTGCGCCAGGTCTTCCTTGTTGTCGTCGATTAAAGCCGCCAGGCGGTGCATTAAGCCGCCTCGCCGGGTGGGGGTGATGGCGTTCCACGCCGCGTCCTGCAACGCTTGGGTGGCGGCGTTGACCGCCGCGTCCACATCCTCTTCGCCGCCGTCGGCGGCTTCATACCAGGGCGCGCCGGTGCTGGGGTCGTAACTGGCGAAATACCGCCCGGAAGCCGGCTTTCGCCAGGCGCCGTCAACGAACAAGTCGGTGGCGTGTCCGGCGATTCGGGAAACGGTGGTTTTCATTTCTTGCCGGCCGCCGAGCGGCCGTTGGACATGTTGGTGTTGGTATACGACGCCCAGGGCTGCGGCTGACTCTCCAAAACCGCGACCTGGCCGCCGGCATCTGATTCGGCATAAATGCCGAATCTTTCCGAATGCCGTTCGGCGACATATCTCCTCAGCATCTGGCGAAAGGGGGCCAGCGCAATCTTCTCCCATGGAATTTCATCGGCGCGAAAAAGGCGGGCGTTGCTTTGCGCGCCGCGGCGCAGGCGCTGCGAATTTTTCAGCAATCCACGGTAAATAATATGGGTGGGCTCGCCGTCGTGAACGCCGAACAGAGAGTAGATAAAGGAGAAATCCACTTCGGCGCCGATATTTTCGAGCACGGCTCTAAGCGCGCCTTTCCCCGACTGGGCGCCGCCCGCCATATTGGACAGCGGCACCGACCATTGCCCCGACGCATCCGAGCACAACAGCAACCGGTCGCCGTCATCGACGATGCAGCCCAATACCGGCTGCGCGCGGCGGTAAGCGTCCATGGCGTCCTGTTCCAGGCCAAAACGCACATAACCGCCGCGAAAATACCCCAGCGGCCGGCCGCCCGCGCCCGCCGAATAACCGGCCACCTCGCCGACCAGAATGGCGTGATCTCCGACGGGCATGAGGGCGTGCAACCGGCAGTCGAGCCAGGCCAGGCTGTGGTCCAGCAGCGGCGACCCGCCCGGACTCTTTGTCCACCCGACGCGCTTGAATTTGTCCGGAGACTTGGACGCAAACAGGGCCGAAACGGGTTTCTGGCGCTCCGATAAAATGTTGACCGCGAATCTTTTGCAGGCGGTAAACGCCGCATAACTGGCCGCGCTTTCACCGATGCAGATGAGAATTAAGGCGGGGTTAAGCGAAACCGAAGTGAAAGAATTGGCCGTCAGCCCCCGCGGGCGGCCCTGATTGTCGACGGTGGTGACCACGGTGACCCCGGTGACAAAGGCGCCCAGGATGTTTCTCAGGTCGGCAAAATCTTTGGCCTGGTTTTTCGCTTGTCGAGGTTGAAGCATGCGCGTTTCCCGGTCTGGTGATTTCAGGTCGGTTGCCGGCGCCGGTTTGCCCGAATCCCGCAGCCGGCATGCTGGCTTAATAAGGGCGCCGTTTCATCGGCGATTGCCTGTCAAAAAAGCGGTTATTTTTCCTGCGAATTGCAGGAAGGCGAAATCCACCCCGGTCCGCCGGCGTTTTTGTGTCGGGCGCGCGCGAATCAAAACGCCGCACCAGAACCGAATACCCGGCCTTCGCATCGATGCGCATCATCGCGCAAGACGCCCATTCGGAGTGCCGGCAAACCGCATAAACAATGCGTTCCAGTCTCGCGTTCAGATCGCTCCCGGCGTTAATCATCCGGGCAATCTCGCTGATTTTCCTGAAGCGGCTGGCGGAACCGGCGGCGGCGTTCATCTTCATTCACCCACTGCACAACGGACGCCATGATAACGCACTGCGGCGGGAAATTCTCCGCCGAACCCGCCCGGTCACCGCCGCTTGCGCCCGTATTCCCCGCCCGGCTCGGCCTCCCACGCTTCCTCCTCCCGGGGTTCCTCATACCACTCGGCGTCCAGTAGCGCGTCCTCGGCGTCCATGTAGTAAAGCTCGCCCGGCTCTTGCCGCGCCGGCGCTGGTTCCGGGGTCGCTTCCGCCAGGCGCCACTGGTCGCCGATCACCGGGTCTTCGCGGTCGTCGTCCTCCCAGTGGTATTTCCGGGCCGGCGGCTGCGGGTCGCGCCCGCGCAGGGCGAAGGCGCAGGCGGCGCCGGCCAGGGCGCCGAACAGGTGGTATTCAAATGAGATGTCGGAATCTTCGGGGAGCAGGCCGACCAACATGCCGCTATACAGGAACAGCACCGCCGCGGAAAAGCCCACCGAGGCGCGGTCTTTGCGCAGCATGCCGACCACCAGCAGAAAGAACATCATCCCGTAGGTCAGGCCGCTGGCGCCGATGTGGTAAGCGTCCCGCGCCAGCAGCCACACGCCCAGGCCCGGCGCCAAATACAGAAACGGCAGCGCCAGCCGGGAGGCGCGCGGATAGAAAAACAACATGCTGCTGCCCAGCAGCAGCACCGGCAGCGTGTTTGATATCAGGTGGTCAAACGAGCTGTGCACCAGCGGCGCCAGCGCAATGCCGATCAGCCCGGCGGTGGTGCGGGGATAGACGCCGGGTTTGACGGCGGCCGGCAGGAGCAGCGCATCGATGAGGTGCACCACCCACAGCAGCAGCGCGAAACCCGCGGTCAGCAATACCGCGCAGCCCAGCGACAGGCCCGGCGGTGCGGCGGAGGGGTTTTGAGCGGTCGGTGGCAAGCGGTTAAGTCCGGCAACTTCGGCGGTGATGGCGACTCGGGCGGCCCGGGCGCGTTTGATCTTTCGCAGGCAAATCGTATTACAATCAGCGGCGTTTCGTTGTCGCTGGAGCGATTCCCCGGGCGCCCGGCGATTTTATCAAATCGTGGCACTTCCTTCCTGACCGGCAAAAGCGCGCCGACAATCCATGAAAAAACTGCAAATCGCGGATTGGAATGAACTGCGCGACCGCCGGCCGGCCCACGCGCTGGTTTCCAATGTGGATTTGGTCGTGGTCAGATACGATGACGCGGTGTCGGTGCTGTATGGCCGCTGCGCCCACCGCGGCGCGCTGATGGCGGACGGCCGCATCGTCGGCGACAACCTCATCTGCGGCTTGCACGGCTGGGACTACCGGTTTGACACCGGGGTGAGCGAATACAACAACGCTGAAACCCTGCCCAAGTTCACCGCCTGGGTCGAGGACGGCAAGGTATGCGTCGATGAGGATGAAATTCTGGCCTGGGAGTCGGCGCATCCGCAGCCGTATCAGCGCGCCGCCTACCAGGGCGCCTACCAGGACCCGGTGGGCACGCCCGACGAGCCGCATGTCAAGTTGATTCGCGAACTGGCCGGCGAGGGGCTGAGCCGGGTCGGGCATCACGGTCCGATGGCGGCGATGGGCGTCAGCCGGCGGCGGTTGCCGCAATGGGATGAAATACAATTCGTGGTCGGCCAACTGGCGCGTATGCCGCTGCTCGACGGTCACCCGGTGGGCACCGAACTGGTGGTCGGCCCGCAGGCGGCCCGGCCGCTGACGTTGGGCATCCCGCTGTTAGTGGCCGACATGAGTTTCGGCGCGCTGTCCGAGGAGGCGAAAATCGCCCTGGCAAAAGGCGCGGAACGGGCAGGCACCGGCATCTGCTCCGGCGAGGGCGGCATGCTCCCCGAAGAACAGCGGGCCAACAGCCGTTACTTTTACCAGATGGCCTCGGCAAGGTTCGGGTTCGGCTGGGACAGGGTGAGGAAGTGCCAGGCGTTCCACTTCAAGGGCGGGCAGGGCGCCAAGACCGGCACCGGCGGGCATCTGCCGGGGGCCAAGGTGCAGGGCAAAATCGCCGAAGTGAGAGGGCTTGAGCCCGGCCAGCCGGCGATTTCCCCGGCCCGCTTCCCGGACTGGCACAGCCTCGAGCAAATCAAGGACTTCGCCGGCGAGGTGCGCGAGCAGACCGGCGGCATCCCGGTGGGTTACAAATTGTCGGCCCAGCATATCGAGGCGGACATCGATGCGGCGTTGGAAGTCGGCGTCGATTACCTCATCCTCGACGGGCGAGGCGGCGGCACCGGCGCCGCGCCGCTGATCTTCCGCGATCACATTTCGGTGCCGACCATGCCCGCGTTAGCCCGGGCGCGGCGCCATCTCGACCGCTGTGATCGTCGCGAAGTCACCCTGATCGCCACCGGCGGGCTCAGAACGCCGGCCGACTTTGCCAAGGCATTAGCGCTCGGTGCCGATGGCGTGGCGCTGTCCAACGCCGCGCTGCAGGCCATTGGCTGCCTGGGCATGCGCGCCTGCCACACCAACAACTGCCCGGTCGGCATCGCCACCCAGAAAAAAGACCTGCGCGCGCGCCTGATCGTGGAAGACGCCGCCGGGCGGCTGGAGCGCTTCCTGTGCGCCTCGGTTGAATTGATGAAAATCCTGGCGCGGGCTTGCGGGCACAGCCATTTGAATGAATTCAATCTTTCCGATCTGACCACCTTTAACCGCGATACGGCGCATCTCACCGGCGTCGAATACGCCGGCATCATGCCGCTGTAACCGCGCGCCGATTTCCAGACCTCGACAAAGCCCATGCCCAAAGAGCGCCCCGCCGAACTGCAATGGCACAAAGTGGCCGCCCTCGACGAGTTGCCCGAGGGCCGCGTTAAGACCGTCACCGCCGCCGCCAAGTCGATGGCTTTGACCCATGTAGGAGGCCGGTACACGGCCATGGACAACCGCTGCCCGCACCAGGGCGGGCCGCTGGGTGAGGGCTCCATCGAGGTCGGAAACGACGGCAAGTGCTGGCTGAGATGCCCGTGGCACGGATGGGATTTTGACCCGCACACCGGTGCACCGCCGGGCGGCCACGAAGATTCCGGGCAGACACTCTACCCGCTGGACATCCGCGAAGACGGCATCTACCTGGGGCTGGAGGCCGAACCGGAAAAAACACCGACCGTGTCCGACACCATGATTGAGACCATGATCAACTGGGGCGTGCAGTCGGTGTTCGGCATGGTCGGGCATTCCAATTTGGGCTTGGCCGATGCGGTGCGCGCGCAGGAGGCCAGGGGGCGGATGCGCTACTACGGCATCCGCCACGAAGGCGCGGCCGCGTTCGCGTGCTCGGGCTACGCCAAGGTCTCCGGCAACCCCGCCGCCTGCCTGACCATCGCCGGCCCCGGCGCGACCAATCTGTTGACCGGCTTGTGGGACGCCAGGATGGACCGCGCGCCGGTGCTGGCGCTGACCGGCCAGGTCAATGTGCAGGTGTTCGGGCCCGGCGCGTTTCAGGAAATCGATTTGGCGTCGGCGTTTGAGGCGGTGGCCGAGTTCAGCCAGACCGTGCTGCACACCAGCCGGCACGCCGAGTTGATGAGTTTGGCGTGCAAGAACGCCATCGTGGAACGGCGGCCGGCGCATCTGATTTTCCCCGACGATGTGCAGACTATCGAGGCTGCGCACGGCGACCGGCCCGGCCACCCGCAAGGCCGCATCAGTGAAGACGAAATCGCCCCGGCCGCGGATTCGGTTGCGCTGGCGGTCGATCTCCTGCGCCAGCACAAGCGGCCCGTCATCATCGCCGGCTACGGCGCCCGGCATGCGATGAAAGAAGTCACGGCGTTGGCGGACAAACTGCATGCGCCGGTGCTCACCACCTTCAAGGGCAAGGGGCAGTTGCCCGATTCGCATCCGTTGGCGGCCGGCGTGCTGGGGCGCTCGGGCACGCCGATTGCCAGTTGGTTCATGAATGAATGCGATGTGATTTTGGCGTTCGGCTCGTCGTTTTCCAATCACACCGGCATCACCGAGAAGCGCCCGATTATTCAGGTGGATTTCGAGCGCATGGCGCTGGGTAAATTCCATCCGGTTCAGTTGCCGATGTGGGGCGAAATCGCCGCCACCGCGCGGTTGTTGAGGGATGCGGTGAGAGAGAAGGGCGTCGATACGGTTGACCGGCGCGCCGAGGTCGCCGAACGGTGGAAAATCTGGCGCGAGGAAAAACAAAGCCGCCGCCAGGATGACCGCGGCAACGGCCTGAACTCCGCCGCCATCTTCGATGCGTTGACGCGGTTGATTCCCGGCAACGCCATTATCGCCGTGGATGTCGGCAACAACACCTATTCGTTTGGCCGTTATTTCGAATGCGCGCGGCAGTCGGTGTTGATGTCCGGCTATCTCGGCTCCATCGGC
>JAPPQJ010000196.1:0-16516 GCA_028817015.1 Gammaproteobacteria bacterium | reverse complement strand
TTGCGCGGCCGCCCGGTGGTGTCCATCAGCGGCGACGGCGGCTTCGGCCAATACCTGGCTGAGTTCACCACGGCGGTCAAGTACAACATGAACATCACCCACATTTTGTTGAACAACAACCAGTTGGGGAAAATCACCAAAGAGCAGCGCGCGGCGGAATGGGAAGTGTGGCAGACCGCGCTGCACAACCCCAGCTTCGCGGCTTATGCCAGGTTGTGCGGCGGCTTCGGCGCGCGCGTCACCGCCATCGAGCAACTCGACCCGGCGGTGGACAAGGCGCTCGCTCATCCCGGCCCGGCGCTGGTGGAAATCATGGCCGACCCGGATTTGGTGTAAGCGCCGCCGATGAGCGTCGAGCTGCTCACCGCGCTGGCTGTGTTCTCGTTCGTCTCAGCGGTCACGCCCGGCCCCAACAACTTCATGGTGCTGGCTGCCGCCGCCAATTACGGCATGCGCGGCGCCGCGCCGGTGGTGGCGGGGGTGTGCTGCGGCTTTGTGTTCATGATGACCCTCATCGGCCTCGGCTTGATTCGCTTGTTCACCGCCTTCCCGGTCACCTACACGGTGCTGAAAACCGCGAGCATCGTCTATCTGTTGTATCTGTCGTGGAAAATCGCCACCGCGGTGCTGCCGGGCGGCGGCGACGGCGGGCGGCCGGTCGGCTTTTTGCAGGCGGTGCTGTTTCAGTGGGTCAACCCCAAAGCGTGGGTGATGGCGCTGACCGCGATGAGCGCCTACCGCCAGCCGTCCGACTCCATCGCCAGCGTGTTCGTGGTGACGCTGGTGTTCGGCGCGATTACCGTGCCGTCGGTCACCGCCTGGGCGCTGCTTGGCACGCAGGTGCGGCGCTTTTTGACCGACGCGCGGCGCATGCGGGTTTTCAATGTCAGCGTGGCCGTGCTGCTGGTCGGCTCGTTGTATCCGATTGTGTTTGACTGATACACTTCGCGCCCGCCGCTCGCCTGCCCGCACCGCCGCCCGCATGACCACCATCAACTTCATCCTCGCCGACGGCAGTTGCCACGCGGTGGACACCGACGACGGCGATGTGGTGATGCGCGTGGCTGTGCGCAGCGGCTTTTCCGGGATTCTGGCGGAATGCGGCGGCGCGTGCAGTTGCGCCACCTGCCATGTGCACATCGACCCATCGTGGTATGACAAACTGCCGCCCATGGATGAACTGGAAACGGAGATGCTGGACTTTGCCGAAGGCGTGGATGAGACCAGCCGCCTTAGTTGCCAGATTAAAATCACTCCGCAGTTGGACGGGCTGATCGTCCATGTGCCGGAGTCGCAGTATTGATTTCGGCGCCGGCGGCCGCCTGAGTGTCGATCGCTAATCATCCAACCATGCCGGAAAAACCCCCGTCTCCCAACCCGCAACCGCTGTGGCGGCCGTCGGCGGCCGCCGGGCGCCGCAGCGCGATGTATCGCTTCATGCAACAGGCGGCGGAGCGCCACGGCATCGAGCCAAACTACGATTCGCTGTATCGCTGGAGCATCGACCAGCGCGAAGCGTTCTGGGCTAAGGTGTGGGATTTCACCGGCGTTCGCGCCAGCCGGCGCTGGGACAGCGTGCTGGAAAACGGCGATGCCATGCCCGGCGCCCGGTGGTTCACCGGCAGCCGCCTGAACTTCGCCGAGAACCTGCTGCGTCATGGTGATGATCAAACCGCCATCCGCTTCAGCGCCGAGGACCCGGCGGCCGCTGTCCGGGAACTCACCTACCGGCAACTTCACCGGCAAGTCGCGCGCCTGAGCGCCGGCCTGAAATCGCTCGGCATCCGCCCCGGCGACCGCGTGGCCGGCTATTTGCCGAACGGCCCGGAAGCGGTGATCGCGATGTTGGCGGCGGCCAGCATCGGCGCGGTTTGGTCATCGTGTTCGCCGGATTTCGGCGTCAAGGGCGTGCTGGAGCGCTTCGCGCAGATCTCCCCCCGCGTGCTGTTCGCCGCCGACGGTTACCGCTACAACGGGCGGGTGTTCGACCGTCGCGAAGCGGTGACCAGCGTGGCCACCGGGTTGGAGCAACTGGAATGCGTGGTGGCCGTGCCGTTTTTGAATGAATCGCCGGATTGGTCGGCGCTGCGCAACCGGCGGCGCGTGATTGGCTTCGACGAATTCGGCGACGCCGCCGCCACCGACCTGGCATTCGCCCAACTGCCGTTCGACCATCCGCTGTATATTCTCTATTCATCCGGCACCACCGGCGCCCCCAAGTGCATCGTCCACGGCGCCGGCGGCACGCTGCTCCAGCACCTCAAAGAACACCGCCTGCACACCGACCTGGGCCGCGCCGACCGCTTTTTCTACTTCACCACCTGCGGCTGGATGATGTGGAACTGGCTGGTCAGCGGATTGGCCAGCGGCTGCACCCTGGTGCTGTATGACGGCGCGCCATTGTTCCCCGACCCGGGCCGGCTGTGGCGGTTGGCCGAGCAAGCCGGCATCAGCGTATTCGGAGCCAGCGCCCGGTATATCGCGGCGCTGGCCAAGGCCGGCATGGAGCCCGGCGCGCGGCACGACTTATCGGCGCTGCGGGTGTTGCTGTCGACCGGCTCGCCGCTGGCTGCGGAAAGTTTCGATTATGTTTACCGGCGCATCAAATCCGATGTGATGCTTGCTTCGATTTCCGGCGGCACCGACATCGTCTCCTGCTTCGTGCTCGGCAATCCGCTCAGGCCGGTCTATCGCGGCGAGATTCAGGGCCCCGGGCTGGGGATGGCCGTGGACATCTACGCCGACGGCCGCCCGGTGCGCGGGCGGCGCGGCGAGTTGGTGTGCACCCGGGCGTTTCCCAGCATGCCGCTGGGATTCTGGAACGAGACCCCCGGCCAGCGCCGCTATCACGACGCCTATTTCGCCCGCTTTGAGAATGTCTGGGCGCAGGGCGATTACGCCGAGATCACCGAGCGCGACGGCGTCATCATCCATGGGCGCTCCGACGCCGTCCTCAACCCCGGCGGGGTGCGCATCGGCACCGCGGAAATCTACCGCCAGGTGGAAAAAGTCGATGAGGTGCTGGAGAGTTTGTGCATCGGCCAGACCTGGGAGGGCGATGTGCGTATCGTGCTGTTCGTCGTGCTGCGCGACGGCGCGGCCTTGACCGGCGAACTTAAAACGCGCGTCCGCGACACCATCGGCAGCCACACCAGCCCTCGCCATGTGCCGAAAAAAATCATCGCCGTGCCGGATATCCCGCGCACCTTGAGCGGCAAAATCGTCGAACTGGCGGTGCGCAACGTGGTGCACGGTGAGGCGGTTGACAACACCGAGGCGCTGGCCAACCCCGAAGCGCTGTCGTATTTCCGGGGGTTGGCGGAGTTACAGGAAGCGTGAAGCGTCCGGGCGACCGTTGTCACGCCGCTTCGCTATTCCCCGCCGCCGCCCGCCCCGCGCCTGCTCCCCGGCCCTCGAAACACCCACCTCTTCTGAATTAAAAAATTCACCGGATACAGCAGGATATCCACCGGTATCTTGGAGACAGCCGGGGGAATGTCAAAGCAGGCCTGCGTCGCGCCGACCAGTTGGGCGGCCACCACCGCCATCACGCCCACCTGCAGCAGGTAGAAGGTCAATTGGCGGGCGGTGTAGCGGCGCGCGCGGAAGGCGAAGACCTTGACCAGCGAGAAGTTGATGAGGAGCGAGCAGAACCTCCCCAAGCACACGCTCAGCAGGATGTGGTTCGAGAACGCCAGCGCGATCAGATAAACGCTGAAATCCACCGCCGCAGCCAGGGCCCCGGACAGGCTGTGACGCAGCAGCACCCAGTAGATGCGCATCGAGTCGAGCGCCGGGCGGAAGTGCGAGCGGGCGTTGCCGTGGTAATACACGGTGTGAATCGGGATTTCCTCAAAGCGGGCGCCGAGACGCTTCAATACGCGCAGCATTTCGGTTTCCAGTTCATACCGGTCGAAGGGGATGGCGGCGATGTCGGGCAGGTAGCGGGCCGGGATGCCGCGCAGCCCGGTCTGGGTGTCGGACAGCGACAGGCCGTGGCGCAGGCGCATGAGCCGGCGCGTGAGGCGGTTGCCGAAGGCGCTGCGCCACGGCACCCCGGAGTCGAAACGGCGCGCGCCGAGCAGCACATGGCCGCCGCCGCGGCCCAGGTGCCGGGCGATTTTCAGCACGTCCTCGGGCAGGTGCTGGCCGTCGGCGTCAACCGTGATGACCCCGGCCAGGCCGGGCTGGTGCGCCAGCAGGTGGCGGAAGGCGGTTTTCAGCGCGGCGCCTTTGCCGCGGTTGCGCGGGTGCCGCAGCACGGTTAAACCGGCCGCCTCCGGCAGGCCTTCGATGCATTGGCGGCCCCGGCAGGCGCTGCCGTCGTCGACCAGCGTGACCGGCAGGTGCGGCAGCAACGCCTCGACCACCGCGTTCAGCCGCTGGTCCGGGTTGTAGGCGGGGATGACAACGACAAAGCGGGCGCCGCTCATGGGCTGCGGGGAACCACGCCGACTTCCCACAGCGACACGGTCGGGCTTTGCAGGAATGCGTGGCGGAAGTAGGCCGGATTCACGGTGTGGCGGATGAACATCCGGTTGAGCACCGATTCGGCGACTTCCCGGGACATCAGCACGCCGAACCGGGCGTGCGGCATCCATTCAAAGTGCAGGCCGCCGGGCTGGCCGTATTGCTTCTCTTCCAGCGCACTGCCTGTATAGGTGATGAACCGGGTGATCGGCTCGCGGATCTCCTCGCCATCGACATACAGACTTATTTTCATCCCACGGTTGACATCGAAAGACAAGTCATCGCTCATGAACATGGTGTCGCCTTCGCGACGCGCCTGGTCAAACAACTGGTGTGCGGACGGCCGACCCGTTTTGCGCCCGGGGTCCCAGGTGCCATACCGAAACCAACTGCCGCGCAACTGGCCGCTGTCGAGCGCCAGATACAGCGGATCGGTGTTGTCGGGGAACAGGAAATCGCGGCATGCCTCCGGGGTGGCCAGGTCGGCGGGCGGCGGCTGCGAGGCGCCGGCCAGTTGGCACAAACTTCGCGCGGCCGCATCGGCGCTTTGGCCGAACCACTGGCGAATCCAGGTCAGCCCGGCGTCGGTGGAGCCGCTGAGTTGCACGATGCGCCGCGCGCCGGAAAGCCCGCGCGCCGCATAAAACCGCATAAAGTTTCTGGCCAGCGCCGGGTTGGGGTCGGCCAGCGGCAGGTTGGCATAGACCTGGCGTTCGCCGTCCATGAACTGCCCGTCCATGATCACGCGCCGCCCGGTGTAATACATGATCGGATAACCCAGCGACCACGGCGCCCACACCAGCGCATCGGGCGGGGTGTGCGCATCGATGGCCTGTATCACCGGAATCGCCGGCCAGACCAGCGGCGCCATCAGCGCTGAATCCAGTTCGCGCGCCAGCGGCGGCGCGATGGCCAGGGCCGCGCCGGCCGGGATCATCAGCGCGGAGATGATGCGCGGCGCCGGGGTTTGCGGCACAAAGCGGCGGGCGGCCGCGGCCGGCAGAGTCAGCGCCGCGGCGACGCCGATGCCGAGCACGGGGCCCCAAAACAGAAATCCGCGCAGCCCGAATTGCAGGACGCTGAGCGTCAGCACCACCGGCACGGCCAGCGCGGTGAACGCCGCCCGCGGTTGCCGGCACAGCAGATACAGCAGACCGCCGGCGCCAAGCAGCACAGTCGGCAGAAACCCGGTGGTGTTGTCCACCAGCACCTGCAGGTTAATGTCGCCGAGTTCGGCGATGCTGTCGGCGGTGTTGGGGAAGCCGGTGGCGCCGCCGCCCTTGACGCCGAACAACAGCACTTCCCGGGCGGTGCGCGCCAGGCCGGCCAATTGCCCGCCGGCGGCCAACAACCCCGCCACCGCCGCGATGACGCCTGCAGCGATGAGCGCTTCGCGGCGCGGCGGGCGGTAGTAGAACGCGGCGCTAAGCGCCAGCGGCACGATGCAGATGAGCGCCACCGCTTCAGGCGCCTGGTCCCACCACCACGCGAACAGCGCGGCGTTAAGCGCGGCGCCGAGCAGATACCCGTAGCGCCGCCAGCCCCGGCACATGCCGAAGCCCAGTGCCGCGGTCTGCGCGCCGAGCACGAACGCCACGATCAGGCAGTCGGTGTCAAACGCGCCGAGCCGCGTGCGGATGATGAACCAGTGGGTGTTGAGTGCGACCAGCACCGCCATCAGCGACGCCAACGGCGGTATGCGCAACTGCCGGCACAGCATCAGCAGCGGGATGGCGAGCAACAGCGACAGGAAAACCGGCAGCGACACCGCAGCCCACTCCAACGACAGCGGGCTGAACGCGCTCACCGCCGCGGTCAGCACCGACAGCAGCGGCACCGGCATGGGCCGCGGCGGGTGCTCTGGGGCGGTGCGCAATTCGTCCAGGGGCGCATAGCGGCCGTCCCGGTAATCGCGCGCCAGGCGCAGATAGTGATAGCCGTCTCCGCTCAACAGCAGCGGCTGGCCGTCGAAGAAATACACATCCGGGTTGCCCTGCCAGGCGGGGTAGTCCTGCACGCGAATGAAAACGCTGACGGCCAGCACCAGCAGCAACAGCAGCCACCAGAGGTAACGGTGGACTGGGGTGGCGGCAGCGGGTTCGGTGGCAACGGTGTCTACCACAGGGGCGACTGGGTCAGCGGTGGCGGTGCAACCGGTGCAGGGGGCATGGGGTATGGAGGGCGGCGCAGAGTGGATGTTTTTATCCGGGGAAGAGGGGGATGTGACGGTGCGGCAACAGCGGCCCCGGCATTACGCCTTCCACCGCCCTTCGCGAGTGAGATCGTCCATCACCTCGATGATCGACTCGCGCAACACCGCCACCAGGGTGTCGATGTGTTCACGGCTCAGGATCAGCGGCGGGGACAGCACATTCAAGTGGCCGATGGGCCGCACCAGCAAACCGCGCTTTTGGGCCGCCTCGGCGATGCGGTCGCCGACCCGAAGGTCGTCGGCGAGCAGCGCCCCGGTTTGCTTGTCGGCGACATTTTCCACGCACAGCATGAAATGACTGCCGCGCACATCGCCCACCAGGTCGAGGTCGGCGAGGGTGGCTAACTGCGCTTCAAAATAAGGGCCGACTTCGCGCACATGCCCGCAAATATCTTCGCGCTCCATGATTTCGATATTCTTCAATCCGGCGGCGCAGCACACCGGGTGGCCGGAGTAGGTGAAGCCGTGCGTCAAAAGCGCGCCGTCGGCCTGCGGGGTGCTGATCACATCGTAGATCTCATCCGACAGGATGGTGGCCGACAGCGGGGCGTAGGCCGACGACAGCCCCTTGGCGCTGGTGATGATGTCGGGCACCATGCCGAACACCGCCTCCGAAGCGAAAAAATGACCGAGGCGCCCGAAGGCGGTGACCACTTCATCGGCGACATACAATACGCCGTATTTCCGGCACACCGCGAGCATGCGCGGGTGGTAGTCCGGCGGCGCCACGATCACCCCGCCGGCGCCCATGATCGGCTCGGCGAAGAAGGCGGCCACATGGTCGGGGCCCAGTTCGACGATTTTGTCCTCGAATTCGCGCACCAGTTCATCGCAGAATTGCGCCGGCGTCATGCCGTCCGGCCGCCGGTAGGTGTTGGGCGCCGACACGCGCTGAATCAGGCCGTCGTCGATGATGTCGAAACCCTGATGGTCAAACGCCACGCCGGTCAGCGACATGGACAGGTAGGTGCTGCCGTGATAGCCGTCGTGCCGGGTGATGATTTTCTTCTTGGACTTCCGGCCGAGGCGGTTGAAGTAGTAATGGATCATGCGCACCGCAGTGTCGTTGGCCATCGAGCCGCCGGTGCCGAACTGGATGTGCGACAGGCCGGGCGGGGCCAACTCGGCCAGTTTGTGCGCCAGTTCGGCGGCGGGAATGGAAGTGTGCGCGCCGAACGACGAGTAATACACCATCTTCTCCGCCTGCGCCGCCATGGCCTCGGCGATTTCCCGGCGCCCGTAGCCGACATTGACGCACCACAAGCCGCCGATGCCGTCCAAATACCGGTTGCCCTGCGAGTCATAAACAAACGCGCCTTCGGCGTCGGCCAACACTAACGAGCCGGTTTCCTTGAAGGTGGCAAAGTCGGTCCACGGGTGAATCTGGTGGTCGATGTCTTTGCGGCGGATGGTTGGAGTGTCGTAAGATGGCATGGCGGCCTCGGTCTGCGGGTTATTTCAGAAGGTTGGTCCAGATGCGGTCATACAGCCGGATGACGTTATCGGGGCACGGCGGGACAAATTCCGGGGGCGGGGCCGAGGACGGGTAGTTGACCTCGTGGGCGGTTTTCATTTCCTCGTCCAGAAACGGCTCGGTGCCGCTGACGCCGGCGGTGTATCTGGCGAAATTGGTCAGGATGGCGGCGTTTTCCGGTTCCAGCATGAAATTCAAAAACAGTTTCGCGTTGTCGAGATTGGGCGCGCCCTTCAACACCACCAGATTGTCCATCCAGCCGGTGATGCCTTCCCGGGGGTAGGCGTATTTCAAGCTGGGTCTCTCGGCGCGCGCGCGCATGCCGAAGCCGTTCCAGATCTGCCCGACCGCGGCGTCCCCGGACACCAACACCTCCTTGGCGCCGTCCGAGTTGAAACTCAGCCAGTGCCGCTTGGCGTCGTTCAGCAGGTCGCTCAGCCGCCTTAAATCCTCGGGGTTGCCGTTGCAGCGCTCAAGGTCGAGATAGCGCAAGCCGGCGTTGATGACATCGTTGACATCTTTCAGCATGTTGATCCTGCCGCGCAACTCCGGCGGCGGGTTGAAGATGATGGCCAGGGTGTCGATGTCGCCGTCGTATACCGCCGTGTCGACCATGAACCCGGTCGTGCCCCACTGGTAGGGCACCGAGTATTTCCGGCCGGGGTCGAAATAGACATCCACATACTCGGCGGGGATGTTGCCGAAGTTCGGGAATTCGGAGGCGTTGATTAACTCCAGCATGCCCTCGTTGATGAGAATCCGCACCATATAGTCGCCGGGCACCGCCACATCGTAGCCGGTGACACCGGCCTTCAGGCGCGCCAGCAGCGACTCGTTGGAGTCGTAGGTGTCCAGCGTGACCTCGACATCGTGCTGGCGCGAAAACTTGTCGACCAATTCCTGCGGCAGATAGTCGAACCAGTTGTAGAGGTTAAGTTTCCCGGCGCTCTGGGCCGGGCCGGATGCGCCGACCAGCCCCAACAGGGCGGCGGCGGCCAGGGTTTTGAACGGTGATGGGGTCATGATTTTGCTCCGTGGAATGAGGGTGGAACAAGGGCGGGGCAAGGAAAGCGGCCCGGCGTTGTCAATGCCCCGCCGGATAACGCTTGCGGCCTAACAAGCAGGAGAGTATCACAAAAATCACCGATACAAGCAACAACAGCGTGGACACGGCGTTGATTTCCGGGGTCAGGCCGGTGCGCACCAGCCCGTAGATGGCGAGCGGCAGCGTACTCGCGCCGGGCCCGGCCACAAAGTTGGTGATGATGAAGTCGTCCAGCGAGATGATGAACGCTAACATAAACCCGGCCAGCACCCCCGGCATCAGCATCGGCAACAGCACATGGCGAAAGGCGCGGCGGCTGTCGGCATACAAATCGCCGGCCGCCTCCTCGTAATAGCCCTCGATGCCTTCCAGCCGGGCGCTGATTGGCAGGTAGGCGAACGGGATGCAGAACACCGTGTGCGCCAATACGATGCTGCCGACGCCCAGCGGAATTCCGACCAGCACGAAAAACACCAGCGACGCGATGGCGGTCACGATTTCAGGCACCATCAGCGGCAGGTTGATGATGCCGATGCAGGTTTCGCGGGCGCGAAAACGGCGGTGGCGGATGACCGCTAACGCGGCGGCGGTGGCTAACGTGGTGGCCATGCTGGCCGCGCACAGCGCGATGACCAGGGAGTTCCAGGTGGAGCGCTGGATGAGTTCGTTGTTGAACGCCTTGGCATACCAGTGCAAACTGAAACCGCCCCACACCGTAATCGAGCGAATTTCGTTGAACGAATAAAGCGCGATGACCAGCAGCGGTCCATACAGAAAAACCAGGCAGGCCCAGGTGACGGCGCCGAAGCCGGGGTAGCGTTTCAAGTCGCGGGAGCGCGGCGGCTTCACCGCAACTGCCTCAGGCGCGCTTTGCTCTGCTGGCGCACATAGACCAGCAGCGCGCACAGCACGATGGTCATCAAAATCACCGCGGCGGCGGAGCCGAACGGCCAGTTGCGCGAGCCCTGGAATTGCAGCGCAATCAGGTTGCCGATCATCAGGTTCTTGCCGCCGCCGAGCAAATCCGGTGCGATGAACGCGCCCAAACTGGGAATGAACACCAGCAGCGAGCCGGCCACCACGCCCGGCATCGCCAACGGCAGGATGACCCTGCGCAGTATCGTCCATCTTCTGGCATACAGGTCGCTGGCCGCCTCCACCAGCCGGAAGTCAAAGCGCTCGATGGCCGCATACAGCGGCAGCACCATGAACGGCAGGTAGGTGTAGATCAGCCCGATGCCGACGCCGATGTTGGTGTAGGCGATTTTCAACGGTGCATCGACCAGGCCGGCGAACAGCAGGGCGTGGTTGAGTGGCCCTTCGTTGCGAATCAGAAACAGCATGGCGATGGTGCGGATCAGCAGGTTGATCCAGTAGGGCACGGTAATCAGCAGCACCCACATGTATTTCTTGCGCTCCGGCAGCGTGGCGATGTAATACGCGGTCGGAAAGCCGATTAAGAAACAGGCCGTGGTGGCGACTAACGCCTGGATGAACGAGCGCCAATAGATTTGCAGATAGGCCGGCGAAAACGCCAGCGTGTCGTCGAACAGGTCGCGCTCAAACAAAAACTGCACATAGGATTCGGTGGAAAACCGCCATACCACGCCGCCGTAGGTGCCGGGGGTCAGAAACGAATACACCACGATGATGCAAAGCGGCAGGACCAGCAAACCGCAGATGACTAACAACGCCGGCGACAGCAGCAGCGCGCGCGCCTTGAGGCGCCGCCGCGCCCGGGCGTGCTCGGATGCGGCGCGCGGGGGTGGGGTGGCCGGCGACGGCATGGCTAATCCGCCAACACCCGGCAGGCCGCCGCATCAAACGACACGCTGACCGCTTCGCCGACCGCGAAGTCCGTCGCCTGCCGGCTGTTTTGCAGGCGCGCGATGAGCGGGGTGCGGGTGTCCAGGGCGATTTGGTACAGCGTGTCGGTGCCGATATAGACTGAGCGGGTAATGCTGCCGTCGATGCCATGCCCGGCACCCGGCTGTTGCTGGCGCGGGCGCACGGCGATTTTTTCCGGGCGCACCGACAGCAGCACCCGGTCGCCGGGCCGCATGCGGGCCGCGGGGCCGGCCAAAGTCGCGCCGGTCCGGGCGCCGCCTTCGAGCACACAGTCGGCGGTGTTCGCGTTCACCGAGCGAATGGTGGCGTCGAGAAAATTGGTCTCACCGATGAAGTCGGCGACAAAGCGGTTGACCGGCGTATCGTAGATTTCCCTCGGCGTTCCGGTTTGCTGAATCGCGCCCTTCGACATCACCGCAATGCGGTCGCCCATACTCAGCGCTTCGTCCTGGTCGTGGGTCACCAGCACGAAAGTGATGCCGGTTTCCTCCTGCAATTGTTTCAACTCGAGGCGCATCGCCTGGCGCAACTTCAGGTCCAGCGCCGACAGCGGCTCGTCCAGCAGCAGCACCTTCGGGTGACTGGCCAGCGCCCGCGCCAGCGCCACCCGCTGCTGCTGGCCGCCGGACAACTGCGCCGGATAGCGGCCGGCAAACTCGGCCATATGCACCAACGCTAACATCCGCTCAACCGTCTGCGCAATTTCCCGTTCATCGCGCCTCAGCATGCGCAAACTAAAGGCGATGTTGTCGCTCACCGTCATATGCGGAAACAGCGCGTAGTGCTGAAACACCGTATTCACCGGGCGGCGGTGCGGCGGCAGGTGGTCGATGCCCTCGCCGAACAGCAGGATGCGCCCTGCGGTCAGCGCCTCGAAACCGGCGATGCAGCGCAGCAGCGTGGTCTTGCCGCAGCCCGACGGCCCCAGCAGCACAAAAAACTCGTTGTCCTTAATCGAGATGGAAACATCATCCAGCGCGACAACATCGCCGGTGCCGCCGGCATAGACCTTGGTGATGGAAATTCCGTTGACCGCAAACAGTTCGGAAGTCACGGCTTGGTGTTTGAGTTGGTCATGACGCTTTGAGCCGCCGCCGTTGAGTCGGCGCTCTGGTTGTTATTCACATGGGTCGCCGGGCACGCCGTAGGCGGGCGCATTGGCGGGGTCGAGGGCGCGGGTCAGGTAGGCGTCCATTTGCGGCCGGTAGGCGTGCCATAAATCGCGCAACGCGCCGACCGGGTCGCGGTCGTGCCAGTCAACCCGCAGGTCAACCAGCGGGAACGGGTGCCGGTCGGCGACTAACAGTGCAGCCGAATGAACATCCCCCTGTTCGCCGCCGGCGCGCAGCCCCGCTTCGATGGCCGCCAGCAGGCGCTCGGCGAGGTGCTCGCGGCGGCGGTCAAACTCTTCGGCCACGGCTTCGGTCACCGCTTCATCAGCCAGCAGGTTGCCCGCGGCCACGCAGTCGGCGGCGGCGGATTGATTGTGGAGGCCGAGAATCCGCCCGCCCGAATGCCAGGCCGTGGCACCGTGCCGGTCAACGGCGGTTACTTGCCGGTATGCCCGGTTCGGGTCGTTGTTCAGCGCTTCGCCCACCGCGTCCGCGGCCTCCATCCCGGCCTGCATGCGGTCGAGCACGGCCGGCCCCAAAGCGGGGTCGGTGATGTTCTGGGTGGCGACCGCGCCGACCCCGGCGCGCACAAACGGGCATCTCGCGCCGACGCTGATGCTGGAAGTGGTGACGGCCACGCCCAACATGCCGCTGCGCCGGCAACGGCCGACGATGGAGAAGGTCATGGCTGACTGGCCGGCGGGGCCGGGTCGGGGATGACCGCGGTCGCCTCGATTTCCATCACCCATTCCGGGCGCGCCAGCCCGCTGACGATGAGGCCGGTGCTGACCGGATAGACGCCGCGCAACCAGGCGCCGATGGCCTGATAGACCGGGTCGCGGTAGCGGCGGTCGGTAATGTAAACCTGGATGCGGCAGATGTGGCTGAGGTCGGAGCCGACTTCTTCGAGGAGTTGTTTCAGGTTGCGCATGGCCTGGTCGGCCTGCGCGCCGGGGCCGGCATCGGCGAGGCTCTCAAAGCCGTCGATGGCCTGGCCGACCTGGCCGCGCACGAACACCAGGGTGCCGCGCGCCACGACCACCTGGCAGAGGTCATTGTCGAGGAGTTGGTCGGGATAGGTGTCGCGGGTGTTGAACCGGCGGTGGCGGCGGTGCGGCGGGTTGGAAGTCTGCATGATCAGCGACTCGCTTGGGGGTTATTCGGTGCTGACCCGGTCGGACAGATTAGCGGCATTTTTAACCAGGTCAAGGGGGCCGTCCCAGTCGAAATTGCGGTATACCGCCGCCAGGTGCGCGAACGGCGGCGACTGCGCGAACAGTTGAAAGGTCAGGCGGTGGCTGGCGTAGCCGGAGTTGAGCAGGTCGCGGGCGAAGGCCAACAGTTTGCGCCGGTCGTCGGCCAGCCAGTTTTCATTGATGGAGTAAAACTTGTCGAGCCACGGGCCGGTCTGCTCGGATTGGAACGAAGCGTGGTCCGGGGTGACGCAAATTTGCCCGCCGCACAATTCCCGGGCGATGTGCATCATCGCCGGCAGGTTGGCGCAGGCGTGCACGCGGCCGGTGAACAGCAACGACTGGTTGGGCATCACCAGGCCGCTCGGGCTGGTCTCGGCGGTGGCGATGGCCGCGCTCAAATGGGCGTTGATGCCCTCGCGGTAGATCGCCAGTTGGGCCAGTTTCTCCTGCACCGCCGGCTGGTTTTCCAGGCCGGTCTGGCGGATGTTCCAAAGCGCGGCGCCGATCATCAGGTCGGTAAATGTCAATATGCGCTGCACGAAGGGGAAGGCCGAGTAGCGGTGCAGGGTGGCGCGGATGAACGCGGCCGCGCGGGTGTGGCGGTAGAACAGCACATCCTCCCACGGAATTTCCACATCGTCGAGGATGATCAGCGTGTCGATTTCGTCGAAGCGATTGGACAGCGGATAGTCCGCGGGCGCCCCCTTGCCGGCGAATCCGGCCCGGCAAATGTGCTTGACCCCGGCCGCGTTCATGCGCAGGATGCAGCCGACCGCATAATCGGAAAGCGCGGCGTCGCCCCAGTTGGCGATGGTGGGTTTCAGGAACGCCTGGTCGGAATAGGCCGCGGCGGTTTCGTATTTGGCCCCGCGAATGACGATGCCGCGGTCGGTTTCCCGAACCACATGCACTAACATGTCCGGGTCCTGGTCGCGGGGGTGTTTCGAGCGGTCGCCCTTGGGGTCGGTGTTGGCCGACACATGGAACACATCGTCGCGCACCGCGGTTTGGATGTGACGCTCGATGTTTTCGGAAAACTGCGGGTCGATTTCATTGAGAATGTCGGCGCCGTCGCGCAGCGACCACATCTCGCCGATGGTCTCGTCTCCGACCCGGGTCACCACGCCGCCGATGTCCTTCATCACCCGGTCCACGGCGGCGCGCTTGGCGTCCCAGTCGCGGCGCGAAGTCGGCAATTTCAAGCCGATGGCGTATCGCTCGCCGTCTTCCTCGTAGGTCATCGCGCCGCGCGTCCCGGGGTCGTGCGCCATGTCGTAGATGCGCGCGCGCGCATCCACTATCGGCTTGAACTGCGGGTGGGCGGCAACCCCGGCGATGCGCTCGCCGTCCAAATACACCTCGCGCCTGTCTTGCAGGCCGTCGCGGTATTGCTCCCCGGTTCTGATCATCGATACCTCCGCCGCTTGCGCGGGCCAAAAATGTGTTAAATTCCCCGGCCGACCACCCGACCACCGAAGAATCACGATGGACGCCACCCACGGTCAAGCCCTGAGTTCGTTCCCCAGCGCCATCCCCTGGGGAATCGACAACGATTATGCCCGGTTGCGCGATGTGTTGCTCGGCCGGCCATTATACTACCGCTGGGTCGAGGCCGGCCCGATTACCGCCCGCACCCTCCAAAACCAGCGCCACAACGGCGTCTCCTTCGACCCGCAACTGGCCGCCGCCCAGCACGCCGAGATGGTGCGCATCTATGAGACGGCCGGCGTCGCCTGCCACTACCTGGATGCGGATGAGAGTCTGCACCGCAACTTCTTCGCGCGCGACTCCAGCGTGATGACGCCGTGGGGCGCGCTCATCTGCCACATGCAGTTGAAGTGCCGGCGCGCCGATTATGTCACCGCCATCCGCTTCTACCAGGATCACCGCATCCCGATCTGGAAATACGCCACCGCCGGGCACTTCGAGGGCGGCGATTTCGTCATCCTCGAACCGGGCCTGGCGCTGATCGGCTACTGCGGCGAGCGCTCCGAGCGGGCCGGCGCCGAGCAGGTGGCCGGCTGGGTGCGCGAGGAGGGCTGGGAAGCGCAGGTGGCGCCGATTTCGCGTGAATTCGTGCATATGGACGGCCTGGTGGTGCCGCTGGCGCCGAAGTTGCTGGTCGCCTGCGTGGAGGCGCTCGAGGACTGGCTGGTGGCGTGGTTGCGCGGCAGGGGCTTTGACTTCATCGAGGTGGGTTACGGTGAAGCCCGAAACCTCGGAGTCAATTTAGTCAGCCTCGGCGGGCAGCGCGTGCTGGCGATGAAGGGATGCGAGCAACTCATCGGCCAGTTGCGCGCCCGCGGATTCGAGGTTTTCGCCCCGGACCTGTCGATGTTCACGCTTGGCGGCGGCGGCGTCCACTGCCTGTGCCAGGCGCTGCGCCGCGATGCCGCCTGAGGTGCCGTCCGATATGCCGTGCGATGCCGCCCGCCGACAGCATCAGCCACAACGAAGCCGAATCCGCCGAGCCAAAATACATTGAGACCGGCGCGAATGCACTGTTGCACGCGACATTGCAATTGGCTTGCAGTGTGGAATAAGGGGCGTGGCCTCAACTTTTTGAACTCAAGAGAAGCCAATGGATTATCAACGCGCGAAGCGTGAAGCCCCGAAACATTTTGCTGTTTTGGAGCGGCATCTTGACGAATCCAGTTCGGCGAAACAGGTTGATTTTCCGTACGAAATGGTTGCGCGTGCATTTCCTTCATATGACTCGCGCCCCGAGTCTTTTGATTACAATTTTGTAGAACACGAAGAGTTAATGCCCTGGGCGAAAAAGAAAGGATGGGATGTGGAACAAATTTCACGCGACAAAGTGCGCTTCACAAAAATATCGGAGTAAGCGCAAACTTGAATTCACCCCGCAAGTGCAACATCATTCGCCGGAAAATACTGGTTGCGACAGCATAGCGATCGTTTGGTTTGGCTAAAACAAAGCGCGCTGCCTAATAAATGCGGGTCGCTTTTTGCGGGAAAGGATTCGATGCCTATGAGACCGCTTTTCGTCATTTGCAAGCGGCTCGTAAATTTCCACAGGCACATCCATCTCGCTCAGACACTTTTCCATCAGCGGTCTTACCTGTTTCCAGTCCAGCCCGCCTAAACTGCACCCCAATGCGGGCATCGCCAGCGAACGGATGCCCCATTTTTTGTAGT
>JAPPQJ010000056.1:4362-8216 GCA_028817015.1 Gammaproteobacteria bacterium | reverse complement strand
GCGCAGCAACGCCTGCCAATCCTCAAAAGTCCAATCCTTCTCATACGACTTCCCGACAAAATAAGGCGGCGACCAGAAACTTAAATCCACCGACTCGGCCGGCATCCGTTGCATCAAGG
Source organism: Gammaproteobacteria bacterium (assembly GCA_028817015.1). Classification (GTDB taxonomy): domain Bacteria; phylum Pseudomonadota; class Gammaproteobacteria; order Arenicellales; family Poriferihabitantaceae; genus JAHRAW01. The sequence goes on along the minus strand of JAPPQJ010000056.1, from coordinate 8,097 downwards.
CAACGCAGTCGCCTCGGTGAATCCGGTTCAACCAGCGGCCGTGCGGACCGCGGGGGTTGCGGGCCGCGGGTGGCCCGGCAGGCCGGATATCCGCTTGGTTGGTGGACATGTCCGCATGCATCATGGCATCCGCTCAATGCCAATCAATGCTCCCCCCCCGCCTTGAAGTTGAACACCGCGCCTTCGCGAATGCCGGACGGCCATCTGGAGGTGACGGTTTTCAGGCGGGTGTAGAATCTGACGCCTTCGGGGCCGTGGATGGCGTAGTCGCCGAACAGCGAGCGCTTCCAGCCGCCGAAACTGTGGAACGCCAGCGGCACCGGAATGGGCACATTGACGCCGACCATGCCGATTTGGATGCGGTGGACGAAGTCGCGGGCGGCGTCGCCGTCGCGGGTGAAGATGGCGGTGCCGTTGCCGTATTCGTGGTCGTTGATCATCGCCACCGCCTCCTCGTAATCGCCGGCGCGCACGATGCTGAGCACCGGGCCGAAAATCTCGTCGGTGTAGATGCGCATGCCGGGGGTGACCCGGTCGAACACGGTGGCGCCGACGAAACAGCCGCCTTCCGCGCCCGCCACCACCGCGCCGCGGCCGTCGCGCAGCAGTTGCGCGCCCTCTTCCACGCCGCTTGCGATGCAGCCTTCGATGCGCGCCTTGGCGTCGGGGTTGATGACCGGCCCCATCTCGGCGGCGGGGTCGGTGTAGGGGCCGACTTTGAGGGCGTCCAACTTCGGCAGGAGTTTGGCGATGAGGGCGTCGGCCGGCGCATCGCCGACCGTGACCACCACCGAAATCGCCATGCAGCGCTCGCCGGCCGAGCCGTAGGCCGCGCCCATCACCGCATCGACCGCCTGGTCGATGTCGGCGTCGGGCATGACCAACATGTGATTCTTCGCACCGCACAACGCCTGCACCCGCTTGCCGTGCGCGCAGCCGGTTTGGTAGATGATTTCGCCGATGGCGGTGGAGCCGACGAAACTGACGCCCTGCACGCGCGCGTCCGTGAGCAGCGTATCGACCGCTTCCTTGTCGCCGTTGACCACATTCAACACGCCGTCCGGCAGGCCGGCCTCCTTCATCAACTCGGCCAGGCGCAACGCGCACGACGGGTCGCGCTCGGAGGGCTTTAGCACAAAGGTGTTGCCGCAGGCGATGGCGATGGGGAACATCCACATCGGCACCATGGCCGGGAAGTTAAACGGCGTGATGCCGGCGCACACGCCCAACGGCTGGCGCATGCTCCACGAGTCCACGCCGCCGGCCACGCTTTCGCTGAACTCGCCCTTGAGCAGTTGCGGGATGCCGCAGGCGAACTCCACCACTTCCAGGCCGCGGGTGATGGAGCCGCGCGCGTCTTCCAGGGTTTTGCCGTGCTCCGAGGACACCAGCGCGGCCAACTCATCGATGTGGCGCTTGACCAAATCGCGGAACGAGAACATCACCTGGGCGCGCCGCGCCGCCGGCACCGCCGCCCACGACGGGAAGGCTGCGGCGGCCGCGGCTATGGCGGTTTCAACTTCCGCTTTGGCGGCCAGGGGCACGCGCCCGGCGACCACGCCCAACCCCGGGTTATAGACATCGCCGAAGCGGCCGCTGGCCCCGGCCACGCGCCGGCCGTTGATGAAGTGTTGGATTTCCTCGATGTCGGTCACCGATGCGGCGTTGGCTTGTAAGTTCATGTTGCGGTCCTCCGGGTAACGATTGGCCGGCGGGCACGCGGCGGCCGGCTTTGATCATTTGATCACTGGGGCACTTCAATCTCGCCGCGCTCAGCGACCCGGCGACTCCGCCAGTTGTCTGGCGTAGCGGGCGGCATCAAAGCGGCACCAGCCGCGGAAACCGCCCAGGCCGCGGTTGTCCCACTCTTTGTAGGCCAACTTCCACGCCTCAACGCGCGCGCTTTCGAGGTGATGCGGCTCGAGATTATAGTCCCCTGACAGGGCTTTTTGTTGGCGGTGAAACCCGGCGAGCACCCGCTCGGTGGTCAGGCCGCAGTAGTTGGTGACCTCCACTCGATACATTAGATAGACCAGCCGATTCCACCCCGGCACGCCGCCGTCCGCGGGCACCGGTGGGGGCGCCAGGCACGCGGCGGCCAGGCAGCAGGCGGCCGCGCGGCTAAACGCTGCCCGCCGCCGCACTGAGGTTTCTCAATTTTGCCCGCGCCAGTTCCCGGCCCAGCAGCCCCAGGCCGCAGTCCGGTGCCGCCACCAGCCGGGCTTTGTCGATGTGGTTCAGCGCGGCATGCAGGCGCGCGCGGATTTCCTCGACCGTCTCCACGCCGCTTCGGGCGACCGCCACCGCGCCGAGGATGACGGTGGTGGTGCGGAAGCGCTCCAGCAGTTTCAAGTCGTTGTGGCGGTGGGCGTCCTCGATGGACAGCCATTGCACCGACGAGTCCTCCAGCGCGTCGGCCAGTTGAAAATACGCGCCCGGCTCGGCCTTCGGGTAGTCGTCACGGTCCAGGCGGTCGGGGTAGCCGCAGCAAATGTGCAGCGTGCGCGTGACTTCGGCGGGGCAGTTGTGGAAGGCGCGCTCGAGGTTTTCCACGCCGTAGTCGAGCGCCTCGGCCGGGCGGCGGGCGAACACCGGCTCGTCGATTTGGATGTAGCGGCAGCCGGCTTCGGCCAGCGCCCGCACCTCGCAGTTCAACGCCGCGGCCAGGTCGGCGCCCAGTTTGGCGGGGTCATGGTAGTGGTCGTCGTAGTTGGTGTCGGCGATGGTCATGGGCCCGGGCATGGTGATTTTCACCGGCTTGTTGGAGCAGCGCTGGGCGCGCCGCCAGTCGGCGGGCAGAAACGCGCCCCTGGCCGACACCGGGCCGCGGATGGTCGGCAGGCGCGCCGAATAGGTGCCGCCGCGCACTTCCTTTTCGGTCAAGTTCTCGAAGTCGAAACCGTGCAGATGGCGGCAGTGGTAGTGGATGTAGTTTTCGCGCGGCACTTCGCCGTCGGTGGGGATGTCGATGCCGGCGCCGAGTTGGTCCGCAATGACTTGTTCAACGCCGCGGGCGAGGACGGCTTCGGCGGCTTCGCCATCGCCGAGTTGCCGGAACGCCGCGGCCCATTGCCCGGTCGGCTCGGATGCGTCGGGGCCGGCCGGCAGGTTGAACCAGTCGGGGAGTTTCACGAACGCCGGCTTTGGATACGCGCCGATGCAGGTGGTGAGGATGCTCATTGGCCGGAGTCGCCGGAGTCGATTTGCCGGTTGAGATTCTGCGGGTCGAAAATGCTGTTGAAGTTCTCGGTGCCAACCGGCGCCGCTTCATTTTCCGCGTTCCCGGCGTTTTCCGCGCCTTCATCATCGGCGCCGGCCTGGTCCTTCAAGTTGCCGACATCGAAGATGCCCTGGAACTGCGAGACGCCGGCGCGCCCGGATTTGTCGGTGGCTTGAGTTTGCTGCTCAGCCGCTTGCCGGCCGGCCGCTTCCGAGGCCGCGGGCGCACTCTGGAACATCGCTTTGGCCTCGCGCTGCCGGGTGCGCTCCCGGGCCTGGCGGATTTTCTCGGCCTTGACCTGCGCCTTGCATTCCTCGACGCCGATGGTGCCGGCGAAATACGCGCCGCCGAGGCCGGCGGTGAACACCAGCAAAATGAGGATGACGGCCGGCTCCAGCGCAAACGGCCTGGCGCGGCGGCGCTGGGTTAACTTGCCGGCGGCGATGCGCGCGGTTTCCTTCTCGGCCGCGGCCTCGCGGCGTTTCAATACTTCGTGCAGCGCCGCGCCGAGCAGC
>JAPPQJ010000056.1:0-4352 GCA_028817015.1 Gammaproteobacteria bacterium | reverse complement strand
CGTGATGACCACGATAATCACCGCCAGCGCGCTGATGGACGGGTTGATGCCGTGACGCACTTTGCCGGCCAGGAAGGTGGTCAGCGTGCTCTCCGAGACGATGGTGAATACCGTGGTGTTGTAGTTCTCGAACGACGCCAGGAACGCCAGCACCGCGGCCGAGGCGATGGCCGGCTTTAAGAACGGCAGGAGGATTTTGCGAAAGGTCTGCACATGAGTGGCGCCCAAGTCCAGCGCCGCTTCCTCCTGGGATAAGTCGAATCGCTGCAGCCGCGAGATGAACACCAACATGGTATACGCGGAGATGAAGGTCCCCTGGCCGATGATGGTGAGGAAGAAACCGTCGTAGAAAACCGAGTCGCGCGAGGCCCCGAACATGGTGCCGATGCGGTCCCAGAACAACAGCGTGGAAATGCCGAGCACCACGCCGGGCACCAAAATCGGCGAGATGACGATGGTGTAATACCACGGCCGGACGCGCTCCTTGACCTGGGTGAGCATCAGCGCGCCGGCCAGGCCCAGCGGCACCGCCAGCAGCACCACGCCGACGCCGATGAAGATGCTGTTGCGCAGGCCCTCGACCAGCTTGTCGTCGTTGGCCAGCACCGAAAACCATTCCACCGTGAAGCATTCAAACGGCGACATGCGCGGGAACGCCGACGAGTTGAAGGCGGTGACGCCCATGATTATCAGCGGCCCGAACAGGTAGGCGAAAAAGCCCAGCACGAACAGCAGCACGAAGAAGTTTCGCACCCGGTCGGCGGTCAGGATCATCGGGCGATTTCCCCGAGTTTGACCTTGAACACGCGCATCATGAACAGAACGAACAGGATGCAGACGATCAGCAGAATGATGGCATACGCCGAGCCGCGCGCCCAGTTGCCGGCCTGGTTGAAGGCCTGGTAGATGATTTGCGTGAACCACAGACTGCTCGGGCCGCCCAGGATTTGCGGCGCGGCCAGGGCGCCGGCGGTCAGCATAAACACCATGGTGCAGCCGGAGGTGATGCCGGGCTTGGCGTGCGGAATGACCACGCGCTTGTGAATCCGCCACCACGGCGAGCCCAGGTCGCGGGCCGCTTCGATTTGATTGCGGTCGAGGCTTTCCACCGCGTTGTAGATGGGGAAAATCATGAGAAGGATGTAGGCGTAACTCAAACCCGAATACAACGCCACGCTGTTGCGGATGAAGTCATACGGCTGGTCGATGGCGCCGGCCCACATCAGCGCGTTGTTGATGATGCCGTTGCTGCCGAACATGATCTTGAAGGCGAAGGCGCGCAGGAGTTCGTTGACCCAGAACGGCACAATCAGCGACAACACCATCAGCCGCCGCCAGCCGCCGGTGGCGGCATGGGCGAGGTAGTAGGCGACCGGGTAGCACAACGCCAGATCGATGAGCGTGACGAAAATCGCGGCCAATATGGTGCGCGCGAACACCGACAAATCCACGAAGTTATACGAGTCGGTGCTTTGCGCGCTGCCGTACAGCATGTAGCGGTAGTGCTCGGCGGTGTAGTGGTGCGCGTCGGTGCCCCATTTCGGCGGCGGCACATTGGCGCGCAGCGAGAAGTCCAGCATGAACGCCTGCGGCAGGATGATCATCATGAAAATCCAGAACCCCACCGAGGCCAGCAGAAACACCGACAGCGCGGCGCCGTGTTTGCGGAAGAAGTTGTGCCAGTAGGCGGTCATCGGGTCTCAGTCGCGCCGCTTTACTCCGCCGCCAACTCCCCTTGCGGCAGCGCCACCGTGAGGTCGGCGTTGAAGCCGAGCGTCACTTCCTCGCCGGGGGCGTGGCCGATGGACTCGCCGTCGTTGACCATGGACAGTTTGACCGGTTTGTCGGAGCCCTCCACACCGCAGAACACCTGCCACAAATTACCCTCGAATTCCTGCTGGTGGATGCGCGCTGAAATGCGGTTGCCGAGCGGCCGGGCCGACTCGGATGATGCGGCGGCGCCGGCAAACTTAAGCGACTCCGGGCGCACGAACACAAACGCCGGCTCGCCGGCCGCCAACTGCCCTTTGCCATTGCGCCTGGCGTGGCGGGCGCGCAGGCGGCCGGCCGGGGTGTCCACCGTGACATACTCCTCGCCGGCTTCAGCCACGGCGCCGCTGAACAGGTTGTTCTCGCCGACAAACGAGGCCACGAACGCGCTTTCCGGGCGGTTGTAGATGGTGTTGCCGTCGCCCACCTGCTCGATGACGCCCTGGCTCATCACCGCCACATGGTCGGACATGGTCAGCGCCTCGCCCTGGTCGTGGGTGATGTAGATGAAGGTGATGCCGACGCGCTGCTGAATGGCGCGCAACTCGGTGCGCATGTGCTGGCGCAGTTTCAAATCCAGCGCCGACAGCGGCTCGTCCAGCAGCAGCACATCGGGCTCGGCGGCCAGGGCCCTGGCGATGGCGACGCGCTGGCGCTGGCCGCCGGACAATTCGCTGACCATCTTTTCGCCCTGGCCGGGCAGGGCGATGAGTTCCAGCAGTTCATCGGCTTTTTTGCGCCGCGCCGCCTTGCCCGCGCCGCGCACCTCCAGCGCGAAGGTGATGTTCTCCCACACCGTCATCAGCGGAAACAGCGCGAGGTTCTGAAAAATCAGCGCGGTCGGGCGTTTGTTCGGGCCGATGCCGGCCATGTCCCTGCCGCCGATGAGGACGCGCCCCCGGGAGGGTTCCAGAAACCCCGACACGGCGCGCAACAGCGTGGTTTTGCCGCACCCGGACGGGCCGAGAAAACTGAAAAACTCGCCTTCCCTGATGTGAATGTTGGCCTCCCTGGCCGCCACGAACTCGCCGAATCGTATCCATACATCGTGCAGTTGCACATCCGCGCTCATGGGCATCCCCCGGTCATGCTCGACTGCCGCTCGCCGGCTTCAAGTCAACCGCGGTCACAGGCGCGGAACACCCCGCGCCGCGCGGGAAAAGCGAAAAAAGCGCGCCGCATAAAACGCCGCCCCTTGTGAAACCGGAACCCGGAACGCAAAACCCCGGCGCCCGCATGACCGGGGCGGCGCCGGGGCGGTTGTGGTTATGCGTTGACGAATTTGTTGCGGTATTCGGTGCGGACATCCGCATACCACTGCGGCTCGGCCGGCCACGGGTTGAGGTTGCTCAGCGCGTCGCCCGGATAGGCCTCGGCGAAGTTCTTTTTGTAGGAGGCGCCGGCGAATGCATCCGCGCCCAACACCGCGGAGTTGTAGCCGTGGACATCGATCGACTTGCCCGCGACCTCGGGGTTGAAGACATAGTTGATGAGTTCATAGGCCTCATCGACATTTTCCGCGGCGGCCGACATGGCGAAACTGTCCACCCACGCCATCGCGCCCTCCTTCGGCGCCTGATACTGAATCGGTTCGCCGTCGTTTTTCATCGAAAGCGGCGGGCCGTCCCAAGTCTGCCCGACCACCACGCCGTCGTTCAGCAGGCCGTTCTTCTGCGCGTCGGTGTCGTTCCAGAACAACTTGATCTGCGATTTGCGGGCGATGCAGAAGTCGGTGATTTTCTGCCACACCGGGCGCATGGCCTGCTCGCTTCGGTAGGCTTTCCAGACATCGCCCGGCTCCAGTTCGCCGATGGTCTCCATATACAGCCCGGCGCCTAACATGCCGCTGTGCGGGCGAATCATGGTTTTGCCCTCGACTTGCGGGTCCCAGATGTTGCCGTAACTGGGCACGCCGCCCGGCGGCGCATACAGGTCGGTGCGCCAGCCGATGCCCTCGGTGCCCCAGATGAACGGCAGCCAGTGCGAGCCTTTGTCGCCGAAATTCCACTCGGCATCGCCGACCTTGAGCATCGCCGGGTTGACATTGCTCAAATTGGGGATGCGGCTGTAGTCGAACGGCTGCAACAGGTCGAGGTCCACCCACTGCCCGGAGCGGTTGTTGGTGGGGCTGCACAAATCGACGCCGGCGCCTTTGGTGGCCTTCATCTGGTTGATGAGTTCCTCGTTCGAGCCGAGCTCCTTGTAGTTGACCTTGATGCCGGTGGCGGCGGTGAAATCGGCGATCACATTAGCCGGGATGTAGTCGGTCCAGATGGTGCAGTTGACCTCGCCGGCGGCTAACGCCCGCGGGCTGACCACCCACGGCCCGACCGCGGCCGCCCCGGCCGCTAATGCCGCCCCCTTGACGATTTTTCTCCGGGTCGGGTTGACGGTGTTGGCAGATTTACTCATGGTTTGCTCCTCCAAATGATAACAGGGTGAACAGGACTGGATTGATAAATCCCGCTGTGATGCGCGCATTTAAGCACCGCCGGCCGCGCATTGCAAGCGGCGGCGCCGGCGCTCAGGCCTTGCCCTTCCACGGAATCATGCGCGCCTCGGCCTTGCGCATGGCCACATCG
>JAPPQJ010000199.1:1876-2852 GCA_028817015.1 Gammaproteobacteria bacterium | reverse complement strand
TGAGCCGATGGTGAAGTCGTTCTCAAAGGTGCCGGGGTCGCGCGAGTCGGTGGTCGAGCCGTGGCCCATGCCCATGACGAAGCGCCCGCCCTTTTTGGCCATCGCATGCGCCGGGTTGAGCACCGCGGAAAGGCCGGCAACGCCGCCCGCGGCCGCCGTCAGCCCCAACACCGAGGCGGCCTTCATGAACTCGCGGCGGGAAATTCGCCCGGCGCGCAGTTCGCGTTCAAGTTTTTCTACATCTCTCTGGTTCATCGGTTTGATACCTCCTATAGGTTCTCAAAGTGGACACTTAATTCCCGTCCGCCGCCCGCTCAGCGGGTTTGTGTGACCGCCAATGTGCGGGGGCGATGGTGGATGTGCCTCCAGTATAACCGGCTTGACGGAAAAATTTCAACCCATCCCGCTGAAAGCGCCCGAGTCCGCGTATTGCCCGGGACCATTCGCGGCAATGCCAAAGTCAAAACCTTCAGGCGATGGATTGCAAACGTCACGACTCGCAGCGTGACTTGGCGAAGGAGAGGAATTCCTCCATCGCCCGCAGGCGGAATTTCTGGCGCTGGTAGACCAGGGAAAACGGGCGGCGGATGGGCGGGTTCAAGGGCACCGCTTGCAACAACTTCAGAGTCAACTCCTTTTCCATCGTGGCCACCGACAAAATCGAGATGCCGAGGCCGGCGCTGACCGCGCTTTTGATCGATTCGGGGCTGCCGAATTCCATGATGATGTTCAGGTCGGCGCCCTCGACCCGCTGTTCGGCGATGTAATCCTCCATCACCTCGCGCGTGCCCGACCCCTCTTCGCGGCTGATGAACGGGTATTCGAGCAGGTCGGTGACCGCCACCTCGTCGTGCGCCGCCAGCGCGTGGCCGACCGGGCAGACGGCGACCAGTTCGTCGTCCCAGATGGTTTGGGTGACCAGGTTTTTGTTGTTGACCGGCCCCTCGACGATGCCGACATCGATGTCGTTGTTTTC
>JAPPQJ010000199.1:0-1832 GCA_028817015.1 Gammaproteobacteria bacterium | reverse complement strand
GCGCCGACCATGCGCGGGATAAAATACTCGCCGATGGTGGTGCTGGCGCCGACCACCAGCGGGCCCTGCACATCGCCGGTCGAGGCGCGCACCGCGCGGTTCATCTCGTTATACTGGGCCATGATGCGGTCGGCATACAACTTGACCACCCGCCCGGCCTCGGTCAGCGCGATGCGGTTGTGCGTGCGGTCGAACAAGCGGACGCTAAAATGCTCCTCCAGCCGGCGAATCTGGAAAGTAACCGCCGGCTGGGTCATGTGCAGCGTCTCGGCCGCCCTGGTGAAACTAAGCAAACGGGCGACTGTGGCAAAAACCTGTAGTCTGCGGTCTGTCACGGTGATTTCTCCGGTGGCGGTGTCGTACGGTTAACCGAGTCTTTTCGTCTCTCTTCTGATGTGCGCGATGACTTCGGGGTTCTTGATTTTCTTTTTGTTTTCCGCCGCGGCGGAAAACGCATAAAAGACTTCTCCCCCGAATTTTTTCTTGAATTCCGCGTGGGAATCTTTCTGCAGTTCCCTTTCTTTGTATATCTGCGGGATATGCGAAACATCGCTGACCGGCTTGATTTGGATACCGATGTGTTTCCCCTTCACCTCGATGTAGAAATCCGCGTTATAGCCGCGGTCCCAGTCGTCCGGGGCCGGATTGATTTTGCAACCCAACGCTTGCTCCAGTTGGCCGTAGATGGTTTTGATTTCGGTTTGGTAACCGTCGAAAGTACGGTCAATTACCAGGCCCAACATGTAATCCACGCAATCCTGTTCGGTGATTTGTTCCACTTCCAATGAAATCACCTCGGTGATTTTGACATGCAGCCGTCGCCCCAACTCTTCAATATGGGCCTTTTCCCGGACGTTGAGAAAGTAATACTTCCGCCATTCTTCGAGGGTCTTCGGGGCGCATTTTCTGATTTCTTCAGACACCGCCCCCACTCTTCTTTTGTAGTTGAACTGAAAACGGCTGGTTGTGCTGTTCAGAATCCACTCTTTAGCCATTTTTCACATTCTCCTGGTATTTCAGGAATCTGCCGGCATGACGATGCTGAAAATCAGGGTCGGCGACGGCCAAACCCCGCTTGATTAAATGGGCGTTGATGAAAGTCTTGTCCGACAGGTAAAGATAGCAAAGCAGTTTGCCTTCGTCATCGTGTATTTCCCGGTCAAACCGAAGGAAAACTTTTTTGCCCCTGGTTTTGCGCATGATGAAGTCCTTCGCCTCCGTGGACTTCCCGCGCAACGGTCTGACGCCGAGCAGCCTGATTTCCATTTCGTTGCTCAGCATCAGCCGGTCGGCGCCGGTGATTTTTTTCACATAATAAAAATCATCCCGCCGCGGGCTGTTCTCATCCAACTTCGACCCAAACTGCATTTTCTTCGGGTCCACTTTTCTTTCCGTTTGCACCGGGTCGCGGAAAATATACGGCAACCGGGCCGTCATCGCGCGCCAGTCGGCTTCGGCATTGTCGTGAACAAATTCCATATGCGGATTCCACAGGCTTCTCTGCTTCACCGCCAACTTCTCCCGGATGATGTCGACGAACTTCGCGTTGATTTCGTAGTTGACGGAGTTTCGGTCGAGATTCATCGCAGCGAGGGCGGTGGTGCCGCTGCCCGAAAACGGGTCGAGCACGGTGTCGCCGGCGAAGGAAAACATTTTAATCAGACGCTTGGGCAATTCCACGGGAAACATGGCCAGGTGTTTGGTCTGCCTTTCGCCGCGGAAATTCCAGTGGCCGGTGAAATACCGGTTCCATTCTTCCGCGCTCAGTTTGGAACGCGCCTTGCGCGCCGCGCTCACCGGCGGCGGCGCGCCGGGTTTCTTAAACAGGAGGA
>JAPPQJ010000026.1:2358-2863 GCA_028817015.1 Gammaproteobacteria bacterium | reverse complement strand
CGAAGTGCAAATCGAAGTGCTGCCGGACGGCGCCATCGTCAGCGGCCGCGACATCCTGGACGCGGTCGACAAAGGTCTGGTGGAAGCCGGCTTCGCCTGGACGCATTACTGGTCGGGCAAACACCCGGCGGCGGCATTGTTCGGCTCACCGCCCGCAGGCGCGGGCGTCGGCATGGACAACATCGCCTTCATCTCGTGGTATATGAACGGCGGCGGGCGCGAACTCTACGAGCAGTTGTGGGACGAGATGGGCATGAATGTCAAAGGATTGATGCTGCAACCGGTCGGCCCCGAGGCGTTGGGCTGGTTCAAGGAGCCGATTGCGAGCATGGACGACTTCCGCCAATACCGCTTCCGTGCGCCGCCGGCCATTCCCGGGCAGGTCTATAACGACATCGGCGTGGCGGCGGTGGCCATGGGTGGCGGCGACATTCTGCCGGCGCTGGAAAAGGGCGTGATTGACGCCGCCGAGTGGTGCTGCCCGAAACCGGACAGCGTGTTCGGC
>JAPPQJ010000026.1:0-2316 GCA_028817015.1 Gammaproteobacteria bacterium | reverse complement strand
GAACAAACTGACCGACCACCAGAAACGGGCCATGGAAGTGGCGGCGGATGCGTCGCTGATTCGCTCGCTGAGTTACCGCATCTATGAAAACGGCAAAGCGCTCCAGGACCTCACCGAGAACCACGGCGTCATCCTGCACGACACGCCCGCGGATTATTTCCCGGCGTATATGAATGCGGCCAAGGCCCGACTCGCGGAACTTGCGGAAGAAAATCCGTTCTTCAAAAAGGTCTGGGACTCACAGCGCGCATTCGCCGAAATCGCCGTGCCGTTCTGGGCCGGCGCGCAGACTTCCAACGCGCAGTTGGGGAAAGCGTTTGCGGATAACCAATAAGAACACAACACCGGCGGGCGCGATGCTTCTTGCGGTCGCGCCCGCCGGCTTTATAAACGATGAGCACGCGGCCCGCGCATCGTTTTACCCGCCACTTCGACGGCCGCGCTTTGCCGCCGATGCATGTCGAGGGGCCGGTGTATAAACCGCAGTCGCCGCTGTAGAGCGGCGTGCAACCCGGCTGCAATTTGGAGCGATACGATGCCAAAGCCTCAACCTAAACTTGCCGTATTAGAAACGGCGGAATGGTATACCAAAGACCGCATCACCACGGTAAGACCGCTTTTCCAACTCCTGTCGATGCATGTCTACGATGGCGATCCGAATCTTTTTCATTATGCAACCTTTACCGGAAAGGCTTCTTTCGTGGCAACATTCAAGGATATGGTCAGTAAACACGGCGTAAATTTTATCTGCATTGGGGCGCATGGAGAGAACAATAAAATCATTCTTAACAAAAAAGAAAAAAGCGGCAATCTCTCACTGTTCAGCTCCCTTTTTAGCCGGGATATACGCGGGGCCGCGTCTATACGAGGAATTTATCTTGCAGGTTGCCAACTCGACGGATTGGCAAAAAAACTGTCAAGCAAGGAGTGGGAACATAACACTCCGGCTCCTTGGTTTGCTGGTTATGGAGAAAGTGTTGACTGGATGGATGCCGCATGGATGGACATGAAATTTTGGGATATCTTGCTGAATGATCATTATTGGGCGCAGAAAAAACAGAAAAAACCGCAATCTCGTAGAATAGATGCATTGCGAACTCCATTCCAGTTGCTGGCTGGTGGCCATGGTGCCACTATGTGGGAGTTGGGACTTCAGATATACCGTCAGGGCGAAGAATATGTCGACTTTATAAGCAGAGAATATCTCAATATGAACGAGGACGAATAAACTTCGTGTCTCTCGAAACGGCCAGCAAAACGTTGACCAATATCTGATATCGTCAACGAGTTAACTGCTGAACATCGCGACACCGGTTTCTCCCGCATGAAAATATGCGCGGACACTTCCGTTTTCGGCGGGGCGGTATGAATTGGCTGTGTCGGTGATTGTGCGTGAGGAAATTAAAGACGCTCCCGCCAATGTCCGAGATTTTTATCATGCCAAAATCGGCGAAGTCGAAATCTTTGTTTTTTGCCCGAAGCGCAAGATTTTCAGGAAGCGTATCTCGACGCCGGCGTTGTCACCGCCAAATCGACCACCGATGCGGGGCATGTGGCGATGGCGACCGTCCTCGACTGCCGAATGATCGTCAGTTGGAACTTCCAACACATCGTGCATTTTGACAAAATCCGAAAATACAACGCCGTGAACGAATTAAACGGTTATAATCGGATTGACATTTTCTCTCCCCTGGAGGCGGTTAACTGTGGCGATTCCTGAACCTAAGTGCGTGCAGTGGAAACGCAAAGGGCAGCGTGCGCTGCAAAAGAAGCTGGCCGGGATGACGCGCGCCGAACAGAGGGCGTTTTGGCGCAAGTCTTACAAAAAAATGCTGTCCGAACAGGTCGAATCCAAACGCCGCATGCAAGAGACGCAAGCAAAAGACGGCCCGCCGGCAAAACGCGCGACGACGGCCATGCCTGAACCCAAATGCGTGCAGTGAAAACGCGAATGGCGGCGCGCAGCGCAGGAAAAATCTGCCGGCGCGGCGCGCGCGAAAGAGTCCCATTAAAGCGCAACCCCGCTTCAACCGACCTCGTTCACCCGCCATTTTTCATCCACCCACAACCCGGTGACCGGCAGATTAGGATGGCGCTTTTGCATAAACCGCACCGCCGCCTCAATGTGCCGAAGTTGCGTTTCCTTCGGCGTCGGGTTGCCGGCGCAGTCGTGGTGGCCGGCGACGGCGATGCCCGCCGAGTGGTGTTTTTCCACCGAGATTTGCACCCGCGCCAAAATGGCGTCCACCGCCCGCGAATCGCCGCCCTCGGCGAGAATGCGGTTGGGGCCGGCCTCGGTAACCGAGTCGACAAACT
>JAPPQJ010000033.1 GCA_028817015.1 Gammaproteobacteria bacterium | reverse complement strand
TTCATAAAGTTGCACCTCTTTGGTCCGGGAACGGCGAACCGATATAATTCGGACGCTGTCGTCTCTGAGCGTTACCACGGCCGACCAGTATCCGCCTTGGAGTTTTCCGATGAGCAAAGTTCGCGCTTCGACCGTGGTCCGCGCCGGGATTTCAAGCAAGTCCGGGTCGTCCCACAACGACTGGGCCTCGGTAAAACTGATGCCGTGCTTGTCGAGATTGGAGCGACTCTTTTGCTCATCGAATTGAAATTCCACCATGATGCATGAAAAATAGTCGATAAACACTTCCGATTCAAGCGACTTCGCGCAATAACTCGGGCTGGCAGCACCGCTACACTGACCCCAAATGCCCCAAAATGAACGCCTGCAACGAGCGCTTCAACCGCACCGCCGAAAAAATCATCCGCTCAGTACAATCGCGGATTTCGGGCATCATACAGCTGCTTGCGCGGGCCGGAAATGTGCTATATTACCCGGCGAAGCATGCGAGCACCCGACCCCCGAAAATCACGATGGACGCCGCCCACGGTGAAGCCCTAAGCCTGCCCCCCAGCGTCATCCCCTGGGGAGTGGACAACGATTATGTCCGGTTGCGCGAGGAGGGCTGGGAAGCGCAACTGGCGCCGAAGTTGTTGGTCGCCTGCGTGGAGGCGCTCGAGGACTGGCTGGTGGAGTGGTTGTGCGGCAGGGGCTTTGATTTCATCGAGGTGGGTTACCGGGAAGCCCGAAACCTCGGCGTCAATTTAGTCAGCCTCGGCGGGCAGCGCGTGTTAGCGATGAAGGGATGCGAGCAACTCATCGGCCAGTTGCGCGCCCGCGGCTTCGAGGTTTTCGCCCCGGACCTGTCGATGTTCACACTTGGCGGCGGCGTCCACTGCCTGTGCCAGGCGCTGCGCCGCGATGCCGCCTGAGGTGCCGCCCGAGATGCCGTCCGCTGACGCCCTCCGCGCATTGCGCGTCAACCGTGCGCGCCTGTGGGACAGCATCATGGCGATGGCCGAGATCGGCGCCACCGCCGCCGGCGGTTCGTGCCGTCTGGCGCTCACCGACGAGGACCGCGCCGGGCGCGAGTTGTTCACCCAATGGTGCCGGGAAAGCGGCTGCGACATCCGCGTCGATCAACTGGGCAACATCTTCGCCCGTTATCCGGGGCGCGACACCGGGCGCCTGCCGGTGGGCATGGGCAGCCACCTCGACACCCAGCCGCACGGCGGCAAGTTTGACGGCATCTTCGGCGTGCTGGCCGGCCTGGAAGTGGTGCGCACCCTGCACGAGAACGGCATTCAGACCGCCGCGCCGCTCGAAATCATCGACTGGACCAACGAAGAAGGCAGCCGTTTTGCTCCGGCGATGTTGGCCTCCGGCGTTTATGCCGGGCTGTTTGAGGCGGATTTTGCGCTGACGCGCGCCGATGCCGACGGCCGCACCGTGGGCGGCGAGTTGCAGCGCATCGGCTACGCCGGCAGCGAGCCCTGCGGCGCGCATCCGCTTGGCGCGTTCCTCGAAGCGCACATCGAGCAAGGCCCGATCCTGGAGCGCCACGGCGAGGTCGTGGGCGTGGTGACCGGCGCCCAGGGGCTGCGCTGGTATGACATCACGCTGTGCGGCCGCGACTCCCACACCGGCTCGACGCCGATGCCCGGGCGCAAGGATGCGCTGGTTGCGGCGGCGCGGTTGATTCAAGACGCCGAGCACATTGCCGGGGATTTTGCCCCGCATGCGGTCGGCACCGTTGGCGAACTGCAGGTGCGCCCCAATTCGCGCAACACCATCCCCGGCGAGGTGCGCATGAGTCTGGATTTTCGTCATCCCGACCAGGCGGCGTTGGCCGAGATGGACGGGCAACTGGCGCAACGGGTCGATGCGGTGCGGCGGGCGCGCGGCGTGGAAATCACCGTCGAGGAAATCTGGCACAACCCGCCGGTGCATTTCGATGCGAAGTGCGTGGCCGGCGTGCAGCAGGCCGCGGACCAACTCGGCTACCCCAACCGCCGCATGGTTTCCGGGGCCGGCCACGACGCCTGCCAGGTGGCGCGCAAAGTGCCGACGGCGATGATCTTCGTGCCCTGCGCCGGCGGCATCAGCCACAACGAAGCCGAATCCGCCGAGCCGGAGCACCTGGAAGCCGGCGCCAACACGCTGCTGCACGCGGCGCTGAATTTGGCCGGAGAGGCGGGCGCCGGCGGGCGGCGTTAAAACGCGCCGCCTCATCAATGTCAAAGACGCGGCCGTCGCCCGAAGCGGCGGATTACCGCGCTAAGAGACCTCAATCCAATGCGACAAATCCCGTTCAATCAACTGCTCCAGCAACCGCACATCGTCGCGGAAATATTCAGCCAGCATTTGCCTCACCCGGGGCGGCATGGGCGGGCGCGGCCCCATCTCGGGCCGGAGAATTCGCTGATAGATACCCCATGACCGGCGAAATCCCGCTGCGGCCTTAAGGCGTCCCAACGGCCCAAACGCAGGTTTGACCAGACGAGCCATCAGCCGATACCGGGGTATTTTCCTGGCCGCATTATGCACCTCAAAATTCGGCAGGCAGTTATCGTCATCAGGCACCTGCAGAAACCTCAGCACCGATTGGTAAACACCCGCTGCATCCGCCTTGAGGTCGTCAAACACCACAACATGCACGCGCCCGGGCGGAGCCTGGCGGTAGACGTGCTGCAATTGTTCCCCCAACTTGCACATTTCATCGTAAATCAGTTCTTTTGGGTCCCGGCAGGGCGGTATGCAAAGGCCGGCCTTGCGTTTATTGCGCAGATTCCAGGCTTTCTCGAAGTTCAGCACATTTTCAGCCCCGGCCAGTTTTCGATTGTGCCAGGAATAGGCCATTTCCACCGGGTTTCTCACCATGACGA
>JAPPQJ010000103.1 GCA_028817015.1 Gammaproteobacteria bacterium | reverse complement strand
TTGAACAAATAAATTGCATCATGAACCGTTCCGCATCCGCCCATCCCGGCAAACCCTTACGCATCGCTTTCGCCGTTTCCAGTTTGCACGGCGGCGGGGCGGAGCGGGTGGCGCTGGCCCTGGCGCGAGGTTTGGTCGCGCGCGGGCATCGCGTTGACCTGGTGTTGTTCGACATGCGCATTCATTATCCCGAATGGATTCCCTTCGAGGCGCGGTTGTTCGTGGCCGATGAAACGGCCGACCGGGCGACTAAAGACCGCCCCGCCTACGACGATTTGCGCCAACGCATTATCCGGGTGCGCCCATATCGTCCGAGGTGGCACAACCGGATTCGCCTGGCGAGGGCCTTGAAATGGAATTTTTCAGCCTTTCCGACCAAGGACAAGTTCCGCAAAACCTGCCAGATGGCGGGCTACATCCGGCAGGCGGAGCCGGACATTATCCTGCCGAGTCTAATCAGCGCCACGGTGTCGGCGCTGCTGGCGCGACACTTCGTCTCCCCCCATCCCCCCGTCATCCCGATTGTTCACAGCCTGATGAAACGAAGGCGCAAAGGCAAAGCGGTTAAATACAGCACCCTGTTTGCGGAGGCGGCGCGGGTGGTGGCCGTCTCCAACGGGGTCGGGGACAGCGTGCGCCGGGAAACCGGCATCGCGGCCGACAAACTGGTGACGATTTACAACCCGGTGATTCCGCCCGAACTCGAGCGCCTGAAATCGCAACAACCCTGCCACCCGTGGTTTGCCGACAACGGCCCGCCGGTTATTCTCGCCTGCGGTCGATTGAAAAAAGTAAAGGATTTCCCGACTTTGCTCAAAGCCTTTGCTCAATTGTCCCGGCGGCGCCGGTATCGTTTGATAATCCTCGGCGAAGGCGAGCAGCGCAAACCGGTCGAAGACCTGGTGCGGCGACTGAATCTCCAGCGAGAAGTGTCGATGCCGGGATGGACCGACAATCCGTTCGCTTTTATGTCGCGCGCCGCCCTGTTCGTGCTCTCATCCCGCACCGAAGGCCTGCCCACGGCGCTCATCGAGGCTCTTGCATGCGGTTGCCCTTGCGTCAGCACCGACTGTCCGTCGGGGCCGGCGGAAATCCTGCAAGGCGGCGAAATCGGCCCGCTGGTCCCCGTCGGCGACCACACCGCCCTTGCCGATGCGATGTTGCGCACGCTGGATAACCCGCCGGACAGGCAGAAGTTATTGGCCCGGGCGCGTTTCTTTTCCGTGGAGCGGGCGGTTAAGGGGTACGAAGATTTAATCCGAGCGGGAGTCCGGTGACTTTTCCTTGCGCCGGTCGATTCGCCGTTCCGGATTAATCGCCGCATTCAGCCTTCGCTGAAAATCCCGGCAAATAATTCCCGCTGCGCCGGCTTGTTTTTCCAGTTCTCCAGAAACCGGCGGCGGTCTTTTGCGGCGAACCGTTGACAGTTGCTCCGGCGCGGCATTTCTTTCATCGAGTCGAGGTCGATGAGCGATATGCCGTTGTCGGTTACCAGCAGGTTGGACGCCTTTAAGTCGCCGTGGACGATTTTCGCCGACCGCAGGCCCGCAAACAATTCCTCAAACCTTTTGAGTTCCTGTTCGCTCGGTTGTTCGGATCGGTATTTGTCCGCTGCCGACGGGAAACCGCACCACGCGCAGACATAATACCCGCCCAGTCGAAACGGGCCCCGGCGTTTTTCCACGAACGCGATGGGTTCGGGCGTGGCGATGCCGCTGAGGATCAGCAGGTGGGCGTTGCGCCAGTTGACATAACCGCGGGTGGGGCGCAGGCAGCGGCTCAGCCAGTGGCCGGCGTTCTTGATGTTGTTGCGTTTGATCACCACCGGGCGGCCGTCCAGTTGAGCGCCGACCACCGTGGCCGAGTTGCCGTCTTTCAGCAACCGGCCTTTGGCAATCCAGGCGTCCGGGTCGCGCACAAAGGAGTCCAGGTCAGCGCCATGGCGCGCGCGGCTCCACACCGCAAACCGGCGCCGGGTTTTACGGGTGGAAAAGTCGCCGCACTCGCGGACGCATTTTTTCAGGGACTTGGATTTGCGGCGCCGCCAGGCCCGCGCGACGGCTTTTTCAAGCCGGGGGTCGCCGGCCGCCCCGGGGTAATGCTCAGGCAGCGAATCCATCAGGGGTTTGCGCCACAGCGGCCTGAATTGGGCCAGAAAGAAGGCCAGGTTGTTGCGCTGCCAGCGGCCGTATTCGGTGTTTGGACGCCGCTCAACCGAGGCCACATCCACCACATAAATACGCTCGCCGGCCAGCAGGAAATTGTCAAAATGCGGGTCGGTGTGGCGGCAGGCGTTGCGGTGCAGCAAGGCGATCATGCCCAAGCCGGCGGCTGCCGTTTCCAGGCCCCCGTCGCCGCTGCGCCAGCGGTCGCCGAGGCGCCGCGCCTGCTGCATAAACGCAAACCCCAATACATGGTGGCCCTCCTTGCAACGGGTGGTCAGCAACAGTTCGGGGGTCGCTATGTTCGCGGCTTTCAGAGCGCGATAACCGGACAGTTCCCGCCGCACATTGCGCCGGCCCGAGGGCGTATCCAGCATCAACTTAACCAGCACCGTGCGCTCCCGCCACCGCGCTTTCATGACCGCGCGCTTGCCGGGAAGCACCCGCAATGTTTCCGCGCACTCCAGGGTTTCGCCGCCGGCCAGGTTGAGACGGGCCGGCATCTTGATTTCACGGCAACCCTGTTGCAACTGTTCAACTACGGTCATCGCCTGCGGGGGTTCGCCAAAAGCGGGCGGTTCATCCTGATTGTTTGTCATGGGTGGTGATTTTCACGCCCGATGACCGGGTGACCGGGGTCACTTTTTCAACTTGCGCGAAACCGGCGGCTGGTCGAACACCAGGTTTTTTGCGTTGAGCGCCACGAATTGGCGGCTCTTGGCGCGGGCGATCAGGGTTACGCCGAGTTCTTCGGCCAGTTCAAAGCCCATGTGGGTGGCGCCATTGCGCGACACCAGCGCCGGCACGCCCATGAGGGCCGCTTTCATCACGATTTCCGAGGTGAGGCGGCCGGTGGTGTAGAAAATCTTGTCGTGGCCGCCCATGTTCTGCAGCCACATTTCGCCGGCGATGGTGTCCATGGCGTTGTGCCTGCCGACATCTTCGATGAACATCAACACCCGGCCGTCCTGGCACAGCCCGCAACCGTGCACCGAACCGGCCGTGCGGTAGGCCTTGTTGTGCCGGGCGACTTGCGCGAGCACGTTGTAAATGGCGGATTGCCTGATTTCAATGTCCGGCAGTCGGTGTTCGTATAACTTGTCCAGCGTGCAACTGAGTATGGTGCCCTGGCCGCAGCCGGTGGTGACGGTGCGCTTCAGTGAATGCAGGCGCGGCACGCCGTTGCCGTTTACCGTGGTTACCTCGGCCGACTCGCGCTGCCAGTCGACCCGGATCGACTTGATTTCCGAGGGGTGTTCAAATAAAGTCTGGTTGCGCAGATAGCCGAGCACCAGTTTTTCAGGATGCGTGCCGAGGGTCATCAGGGTGACCAGTTCGCGGCCATCGACTTTAATGGTCAGCGGCAGTTCGCCGACGATGTTGATGGTTTGTTCGTCGCCAAACTGGTTGTGCGAGCGCACCCGGTGAATCGACTCGAGGCCGGCGTCACTCATCAGGGGCCGGGGCGTTGACGGGCCGCCCGGGATTCGCGAATCGAGCGAGTCGGAATTGTTCGAAAGCGCGTGGCCGGGCGGTTTCATCGGGGCAGATAACCCTGGTTCGGGGCCTGAAATGGCGGGCATGGTCTCGGCATGAACCGCAATCATAGCCTAATTTGGCGCATGGGAAGGGGTTCGGGGCAAAATTCCCGGGCCATGCGGGGGCCCGGCTTATAATGCCGCAATCGACAAACCCGAGGAGGACGCTATGAACGAGCAATCCATGAATATGCAAATCCGAAAATTCCTCAAGAAGGTGGGGGTCACCTCCCAGCGGGAAATCGAAACCGCATTGCGCAAAGCCGCCGACAGCGGCGCACTGCGGGCCGGCGGGGAAGTGCCGCTCAGCATGACTTTGCATATCGATTCGTTAGGGGTGTCGCTGGTGATCAAAGACACCCTTGAAGTGGAGTGAGCGGCCCCATTCACCGGGCCGGGCCTGATTCGGCGCCCGCGCCGGCGTTTACATTCACCGAGTCCGACCGCGAGGTCCGCATTCCGGTCGCGGTGGTTTTGCAGCGCACCATCGAGCGCGCGAAGCGGTGGGTCCTGCCGCAGTGGCGGGTGTTTGCGGTGGTTGCCGGCGAGCACATTCCCCGGCACCGGCAAGCGGTGCTGATCCACGATGACGGAATTCACCGCCGTTATTTGCACGGCGGCATGATGCTGCGCTTGTATAAGGACGGCGGCGAGGGCTACTGGTATAACCTGCTTTCCGAGCGGCCGTATCTGTTCGTGGTTTGCGACGGCGAGCACGGCGACAGCGAAGTGCTGCCCGCTTTCATCACCGCCAACCGGGACGAGGCGAACGGTTACATGGAAGTGGACCGCCTGGTCCTGCCTGCGCCTATGCCGGCAAACATGTGTGATATTCTGGAACGCTATGTCATCTCACACTACCGCCCGGCCGGCAAAAAGAAACGCGCCCGCCAGGAGTGGGCGCAGGAATCGGTTTATGCAAAAAGGCCCAGGCAAACACGCTGACGAAAATTTTCTCGCGCGCTGGTCGCGCCGCAAGGCTGGCGGCGTGGAACAGCGCCGGTCTTCGGCGGGTGTCGCCGGTCAGCCGCCCTCCGGCGGTGAACTGATCGAAGGCCGGCGCGATGGCGCTGAATTACCCGCCCGGGCGCCGCAAACAATCCTCACCGATGCGCACATGCCGCCCCTCGACAGTCTCACTGAAAACAGCGATTTTTCCGGATTTTTGTCGCCGGGCGTCAGCGAGGAGTTGCGCAAACTGGCGTTGCGCAAGTTGTTTCGCAGCGCGATATTCAATGACCGCGACGGCCTGGACGATTACGACGAAGATTTCCGCAATTTCGCCGCCCTCGGCGACCACATTACCAGCGATATGAAGCACCGGATGGAACTGGATGAACAGCGCAAACGCCGGGCGCAAGAAGCCGAAACCGAAGCGGCGGCTGAGGTGGAGTCACAACCGAAGCCGGATCGGCCAGCAGAGGAAATCACACCGAATGAAGCGCAAGACGATCAGGTCGGCGAAGCCGGCGATGCGAATCAGGAAAACCCCGAACGGGCGGATAACCGGTCGCCATGAGCACCTACCTGGCCGCCCTGAACCTGAATCTGTCCACCGGGAGCCGGAGCGCAAAACACCGACAGGCGGTATTCGAGTCCACCCCGTGGGCGCCCGACCCGACCACCCGCGTTTCCTATGTCGCGGCCAACCGGCTGCTGATCATCGCCGGCCCGGACATCGCCGCGGGCATCGCCGCAAAACTGCCCGGGAAATTGCTGTGCTATAACGCCATCCCCTCGCCGCAAAGCGGCGCAAGCGCAAACGCCGATGCCTATCATTGCGCCGGCCTGTCGGTGCGCGGCTATCTTGGCCGCTTCCGCGTGATGATCGACTGCCACGACGACAAGCGCGCCGGCGGCGACCCCGGCGACAATCTGGCCGACTTGCTTAAAATCCAAAGCGGCTTTTTCGACCAGGTGCTGGATTGCGGCGCTGAGCCGCTGATCTCGGCGGCGGTCAAACCGCCGGGATACCATCATGCGAGGCCGGGCGAGGAGTCGCTGGAGACCGCCATCGCCGCCATTCCGGGCCGGATCGGCGAGTTCGAGAAGCCCAAATACTTCGATTACAACCCGGACATTTGCGCCCACGGCCGCAGCGGTGTCAGCGGCTGCACCCGCTGCCTCGAGGCCTGCCCGAGCGACGCGATCCTTTCGCTGGCCGACACCGTCGAAGTCAACCCCCATCTGTGCATGGGTTATGGGGCTTGCGCCAGCAGTTGCCCGACCGGGGCAATCGGCTATGTCTATCCCGGGGCCGCCGAGCAAATCGAGGTTTTGCGCGTCATGCTCAAAGCGCTGCGGCTGAAAAACCGCAACCGCGGCGTGACCCTGCTGATTTTCGACAATGAAAACGGGCGCCCGTCGGTCGAGGCGGTGTCGGCGCGCTTCGGCGGTCACATCGTTCCGTTTGCGGTGGAGGAAATCGGCTCGGCGGGCCTCGACCTGATTGCGTCGGCGATGGCATATGGCGCCAACCGCGTCTGCCTGTATGTGCCCGGGCAGGTGCCCGCTCAAGTGACCGCCACGGTGCGGCGCGATCTGGCCGTCATTGCGGCGGTTCTCCAACAAACCGGCTGCCACACCCACCGCGCCGAAATCATCGACGATCTGGGCGCGCTGGATGCGCACCAGCCCCCTGAGTCGATTGAGCAAGCATCGACCTTTGCCCCGGCCGGCGACAAACGAGCCACGATCCGCGCCGCGCTGTCCTTTTTCAGCGACATTTCGCCCTGTCCGCCGCCCGCCGCCGGCTTGCCGGCGGGCTCGCTGTTCGGCCGCATACGGCTGGACGCCGAAGCCTGCACGCTGTGTATGGGATGCGTATCCGTGTGCCCGGCCGGCGCTCTGCAGGCCGGCGGCGACACGCCCGCGCTGAAATTCATCGAGAGCAACTGTGTGCAGTGCGGGATTTGCGCCAACGCCTGCCCGGAGACCGCGGTCACGCTGGAGTCGCGGCTGCATTTCGACCTCTCCTTCGCCAATACCCCGAGAGCGCTTAAGGAAGAGGCGCCGTTTCGCTGCATCCAATGCGCCAAGCCGTTCGCCACGCAGTCCATGATCACGCGCATGACCGAGAAACTGAAAGGCCACTGGATGTTTGAGAAGCCCGAATCCCTGCGGCGGTTGCAGATGTGCGAGGACTGCCGCGTTAAGGATTTGTTGGACCGGGAAACGCGGCTTTCCGAGTGATCGCCCGCGGCAGCCGCAAACGGGCCCGCCAAGCCCCCGTTTGCCCAATGGGGGCGCACAAAAAAAAAAATTTTGCGCTGCGCGAAATAGTATGCTATGAATATCCGCGGGATATTCGCGTTGCACCTGCGCGCAGCACCATCGGAGCACATGTATGGCGGAAACACGGGTTGGACCGGAAGGCCACAATGGTTGGGATCATTCAGCGATGAGTGAGGGGGCCCGTATTCGCGCCAACACATACTCTATGCTGGCATCCCTGCTAAGCGCTCCCCCCCAACCGGAGCTGCTGGGCCTTCTTAGGAGCATCGAGTTGCCGCCGGCTGACCAGGCCGACCGCTCGGACAACATCCGGTGCGGGTGGCGGCAAATCCGCCTGGCTGCCGCGCAAACCAGCCCCCAATCGCTGGACGATGAATACCACGACCTGTTCATCGGGGTCGGGCGCGGGGAAGTGGTGCCGTATGGGTCGTGGCATTTAACCGGCTTTCTGATGGAAAAACCGCTCAGCGACCTGCGCGATGACCTGAAATCGTTGGGGCTCGAGGCCGGCGAAGCGCATAAAGACCCGGAAGACCATATCGCCGCGTTGTGCGAGAGCATGGCGCTGGTTATCCGCGCCGACGACATCGACGAGGCCCGCGAGCGGCGCTTCTTCATGCGCCACCTGCATTCCTGGGCCGGGCGGTTCTTCGCCGACCTGCAGGCCGCCAAATCAGCGTGTTTTTACAAATCGGTCGGTTTTTTAGGGCAGAGGTTTGTCGAAATGGAGAGCCAATACCTTAACATTCAAGCGCACATTCAAGCACATTAGACAGCGTGATTCACGATTCACCGTTGCGGAGGTTGAACCATGAAGCAGTTAAAGCAATCCCTTAATGAAGTATCCGGCGGCGCTCGCCGCTCGTTTCTAAAAGGCGCGGCGCTGGCCGGCGCGACCCTGGGCGCGGGGGCGGCGGTGGCGCGCACCTTAGGCGAGACGCCGCAACCGGCCGCCCCGGCCGACGCCGGGAAGCGCAACGGGTATCGGGAAACCGAGCATATCCGCGCATATTACCGGTCGGCGCGGTTTTAGGATTCGGCAATCACCGCGCTCCCTTAATCAAACACCCAGCAGCGATCAGGCGCATTCCAAGATGAAATTGACCAGAAAACAGCCAGGAGACCAGGCCGGCGCCGGCCAGACCATCAGCCGGCGCGCATTCCTGCAGCGCTCAGGCCTGGCCCTGGGGTCCGGCGCGGCCGCCGTGTTGGGGCCGGGCCGGGTCGTGAAGACCCACGCCGCCAGCGCCTCGGCAAACGGCGATGTGGTCATCAAAAAGAGCGTCTGCACCCACTGCTCGGTCGGTTGCGGCGTGGTCGCGGAAGTGCAAAACGGCGTGTGGACCGGCCAGGAGCCGGAC
>JAPPQJ010000122.1 GCA_028817015.1 Gammaproteobacteria bacterium | reverse complement strand
AGCCCATCAGCCGCGGCACCACTTCCACCGGCACCAAGTCCATCAGGTTCATCAGGAAAATCCAGCAGAACAGCGTCAGCGCCATCGGCGCGACCAGGTCGCTCCTGCCGTTGAACAGGCCGCGCACATTTTCGTCCACGAACTCGACAATCCATTCCACGAAATTCTGCATGCCTTGCGGCGCGTCCGCGGTCGCCCGCCGCGCCACGCGATGGAACAGCCACAAGAACACCGCGCCCAACGCAAACGACCAGCCGAGGCTGTCGAGGTGCAGCGCCATAAAGCCCATGTCCGCCGCCTGCTCGCCGCTCTCGGCCAGCCCCCAACGGCCGTCCGGGTGGCGGCCGTAGGTCAAGTTGGTCAGGTGGTGGCGGATGAACTCGCCGGAGGTGATGGTGTCGGAGGCGGCCATGGGATTCGGGTGCGGGGGTTTTGCGGGTTTGGCTTGGTCGATGAAAATTACTGGTCACTTCGGGCCGCTTCGGTGCGCGCGGTCGGCGCCGCCGGGTTTCATCCCCGCCCACACATAACCGGCCTGCATTGTAATATAACCGAGCATTAGATAAAGCGGTTTCATGCCGAAATGCGCCAGGCCGAGATACGCGCCGCCGGCCACGATCAGCAGTTTCCACAGCAACCCGGAATAGACCGGCAACAGCCCCAGATGCGGATTGGCGGCCACGGCACGGCCGGATTTTATCACACTCCGGGCGGTTACCATGGTGGCTAAAATGCCCAGCGCCGAGCCGAAAGCGGCCGCGACGGCGCGCGCCAGCCCTAATGTGAGCGCCGCCGCCGGCGCCGCCGCTAACGCCGTTGCCAGCACCACCAGCGCCACCAGCGCCAACGCGCACACCGCCTGCAGCGCCAGCACCCGGCGAATGTAGCGCTCCAAGGTCAAGCGTCAGACGCCTCCGCCGAGCAGCAGGTTGGCGGCCACCGACCACATGACCACGCCGATCAGGGCATCGAGGATTTTCCATGACACCGGCCGGCTGAAAAACGGCGTGAGCGCGCGCGCGCCATAGCCTAACGCAAAGAAAAACGCGAACGACGCCAGCACCGCCCCGCCTGCGAACGGCACATTCTGGCCGGGATACTGGGTGGACACGGAGCCCAATAACACCACCGTGTCCAGATACACATGCGGGTTCAGCCAGGTCAGCGCGACAGCGGTGGTGATGGCCGCCGCCGGCGAGCCTTTGCTCCGGTCGGCGGCTTTCAGGGATTGGGATGAGCGCAGGGCGGTCCAAAAACTGCGCGCGCCGTAAATCAGCAAAAACGCCGCCCCGCCGTACCGCGCCGCCGCCTCAAACCGGGGGAACGCATCCACCATCAGGTGAAACCCGAAAACCCCGGCGGCGATCAAAATGGCGTCCGACAACGCGCACACCAGGCATACGGCGAATACATGCGCCCGGTTCAACCCCTGCCTGAGCACGAACGCATTTTGCGCGCCGATGACGATGATTAGCGACAGGCCCAGGCTCAGGCCGGCGGTGAATGCGGTCACGGCGCCCCGGTCTGCGCCAGGTCGCCCCAGTCCTTCGGGCAGTTAAACTCAAACCGCACGCGGCAGTTGAGAATCGGCTTTGTGCCGCGCATGTCCCGCCGCCCGGTCATTGAATCCGCTGGATAATGCCGTCCAGTTCATCCAGCGAATGGTAGTGAATGACCACCCGGCCCTTTTTGCCGCCGTGCTGAATGGAAACCCGGGCACCCAGCCGCTGCGAAAGCGTGTCCTCAAGGCGCGCCACATCGGCGGATTTCTGCGCCGGGGTCTCGCCTGTGCCGTGACCCCCGGCCAGCAGGCGCTTGACCATCGCCTCGGTCTGGCGCACCGACAGGCGGGCGGCCGCCACTTTGTTGGCCGCGCCCGGCTGCGCCTCGCGCGGCAACGTCAGCAGGGCTCTGGCGTGCCCCATTTCGATGTGCCCGGCATCCAGTTGCTTCTTGACCGCCGGGTGCAGGGCCAGCAGCCGCAGGTGGTTGGTGACCGCGGCCCGCGAGCGCCCCACCAGGTCGGCGATTTGCTGGTGAGTCAGGCCGAAGTCGTCCAGCAGCCGCTGGAATCCCGCCGCCTCCTCAATCGCGTTCAAGTCCTCGCGCTGGATGTTTTCGATGAGCGCCACGGCCATGGCGTCGCGGTCGCTGATGTCGCGCACCAACGCCGGCACCGCCGCCAGGCCGGCCAGTTGGGCGGCGCGCCAGCGCCGTTCCCCGGCGACGATTTCATAACGGCCGCGGCCGGTTTCCCGCACCAGCAGGGGTTGCATCACGCCCTGGCGCTTGATGGTTTCGGCCAGTTCTTCAAGGGCCGGTTGATCCATCCGGGTGCGCGGCTGATACGCACCCCGCTTCAGTTGCTCGACCGGCAATTCGCGCAGCGGCGAGC
This sequence comes from Gammaproteobacteria bacterium, assembly GCA_028817015.1. GTDB lineage: Bacteria > Pseudomonadota > Gammaproteobacteria > Arenicellales > Poriferihabitantaceae > JAHRAW01. The sequence continues at coordinate 5,909 of JAPPQJ010000122.1, read as the reverse complement.
GCGCACCGTCCTCCCCCGGCGCCGGCGCATCCGCGGGCACCGGGCTGACATCGCCCAACAGCGCTTCCAGGCCGCGGCCCAGGCGCGCTTTTTTCTTTTGGGACATGGTTTGCTCTGTTAGTTGTGAATGCTCAGGCCGCCCCGGCGCGTCGCCTCGGTGGCATCGGCGCCGCGCTCGTTGGCATCGACGCGGCGCTCGGTGGAGTCGGCGCGGCGCCTTAGCACCTCCCCGGCCAACGCCAGATACGCCTGGGAGCCGGCGCAGTGGCGGTCGTATTGCAGCACCGGCTTGCCGTAACTGGGCGCTTCGGCCAGGCGCACATTGCGCGGAATCACGGTGCGAAACAACTGCGCCGGGAAATGCGCCTGCAACTGCCCGGCAACCTCCGAGGACAGCGAATTGCGCGCATCAAACATGGTTCTGACCAGCCCCAGCACCTGCAATGACGGGTTCAGGCCGCGGCGCACCATCGCGATGGTCTGCATGAGGCTGGTTAAGCCTTCCAGCGCATAATACTCGCATTGCACCGGAATCAACACCTCGGCGGCTGCGGCCAGCGCATTCACGGTCAGCACATTGAGCGCCGGCGGGCAGTCGATGATGATGAGGTCGTAGCGGCCCGCCAGTTGCGCCGCGACATCGGCGAAGCGGTAGTCGCGGCGTTGCAGCCCGGCCATTTCCACCTGGGCGCCGGCTAAATTGGGATGCGAGGCAAGCAGGTCGTAGCCGCCGTCGGTGGCCACGATGGCGTCATCGGGCGCGGCTTCGCCGAGCAACACTTCGTAGATGCTGCGCGGCCTCTCGCGCATGGCCACGCCGCTGCCGACCGTGGCGTTGCCCTGCGGGTCCATGTCGGCCAACAGCGCGCGCCGCCCCGCGCACGCTAACGACGCGCACAGGTTGATGGCGGTGGTGGTCTTGCCGACTCCGCCTTTCTGGTTGGTGATTGCAATGATTCGCGTCACGGGGTGCAATTTATGAGAACTCGGCGATAATCAGGTGCCGTTCGGCGCACAGGAAGGGAACATTCAGTTTCTCGACGCTGATGTTGTTGATGCGCGCCCGCCACATGGCGTCAAGCGCGGCGATTTCCCGCGCCGGCGTCCGCCCCTTCATCGCCAGCAAGCGGCCGCCGGGGCGGTGCAGCGCGGCGGTCAGTTTCAAGGTGCGCTCGAGCGACGCGAAAGCGCGGGTGGTGAGCGTATCAAATTTTTGCGCGGGGCGGTAATCCTCAACCCGCGCCCCGACCACCTCGACATTGCCCAGTTCCAGGGTCGCGCACAGGTGGCTCATGAATTCCACTCGCCGCCGGCGGCTGTCGAGCACGGTGATTTGCAGGTTCGGGTTGACCATGGCCAGCGGCAGCCCCGGGAAACCGGCGCCGCTGCCGATGTCGAGGAGCGATGGGCCGCGCACGAACCGGGCGATGGAAAGCGAGTCGAGCAAGTGGCGCACGACCATGCCGTCGAAGTCGCGCACCGCGGTTAAGTTGACGCGCCGATTCCACTGCTCCAGCAACGCCAGGTGCGCCAGCAACTGCTCGGCGGCGCGCGCGGACAGGCCGACGCCGAGTTGCGCGCAACCGCGCTCCAATGTGCTACATTCGCGCATCGTCATTTCCGCCCTCCGCCGGAATCATAACCATGCCCCGCAAGAAAACAACACCGCGCAAGCGCTCCGCTAAACGCCCGACTCGCCCGACCCTCGCCGAGCGCTGCGACAAGTATCAGGCATACGAACTGGCGCTGCAGTCGCCGGAAGTCGATGTGGAGTTGCTGCAGCAGATCTATAAGCAGGCGCGCGGGCGCAAGGCGCATCACTTGCGCGAGGACTTCTGCGGCAGCGCGGCGACTTTGCGCGCGTGGCTGGAGCAGGGCTCCCAATTCACCGGCGAGGGCTATGACATCGACGCCGAGGTGCTGGAATGGGGGCGGCGCAGCCACTTCGCGCCCATCGGCCGCCGCGCCCGCCGCGCCGCGTTGCGCCACGCCGATGTGCGCCAGCGCAGTTTGCGCGCGCCGGACATCCGCTGCGTGTTCAACTTCTCCTACTGGCTGTTCCTGGAGCGCCGCGAGGTGCTGGAATACTTCCGCAAAGCGCGCGCCGATTTGGGCAAGGACGGCGTTTTCGTGGTCGATTTGCACGGCGGCGCGGAGGTGTTTTCCGAGCAGGAGCAGGTGACCGACTGCGGCGATTTTCAATTAGTCTGTCACCAAACCGGGGTGTGCCCGCTCGACCACACCGCCAACCTGGCGTTTCACTTCCGCTTCCCGGACGGCTCGGAGATGCGCGATGCGTTCCAATATCGATGGCGCATCTGGTCGTTGCCGGAAGTGAGCGACATCCTGCGCGAAGCCGGCTTCACCGACATCCGCTGCCACTGGCACATCGACGAGGATCAGGAGACCCGCTACGAACTGACCCGCAGCGGCTACAACGACCCGGCGTGGATCGCCTGCCTGGCGGCGTTGAAGTAAGCGGCGTCATATCCCAAACTGCCGAACAGCGGCGCCCCACCGCCGCAACCGCCGCTACCGGTTCAAGGTGGCGATGGAAAGCCCGAGGAAGGCCAGTTTGTCGGGCGGCGGATAGTCGCCGGGGCCCAGATATTCCACATTGGTGATGCCGAATTGGGCCAGGTCCGGGATTCGGTAAGTCCATCCACCCGATGTTTCCGGCACGCCGGACTCGGGCAGAAAACCGTAAACCGCGCTGTCCGAGTGCACGCCGATGCGCTCGAAAAAGGCCGTCTCCATGCGCCGCCGGGTGCGGTGCCGCCCCAGTTCCGAGGCGATTCCTTCGAGCATCATCTCGCGGCCGGGCGCATCCTGCCCGCTGTCGGCCAACCCGGCCAACATCGCCGGGACGATTTTGCGCAGGAACTCCTGTTCCTCGGAAATCCCGGCGCGCGCCGCCAACACCGCGTCCTGGCGCGCCGAGCCGTGCCAGCCGACGATGGCCCCGGCGTCGATGATTTTGCGTTTGCCGGCCGGGAAAATGTAGTTCGCGCACGACGAGAAGCAGATGCCGCGCACACGCACCTCCCAGCCGCCCGCGAACACCAATTCGCCGATTTTCATGCCCCAGAACACCTCGCCGCCGAGCGAGTCGACGCTAAGCGCCGAGACGCCTCCGCCCGCGGCGATGGCGGCTAACGCATCGAAGCCGGCGGCGTTGACTTCGCCGGTGTAGGAGGCCACGCCTCCTTCAACCGACACGGCCGGCTTGGGCGCGCCGAACGCTTCTTCCAGGGAGCGCATGCCCCGCTCCAATTCCTGTTCCGAGACCTCCGGCGCTTTGATGTCATCCGCGCGCACGACGCCGAGCCCGGGAATGGAAAAGCCGTCATCGCCGCGCGCCGGCAGTGGCGGGACGGAGCACGCCAGCGCCACCAGCAGCGCGGCCAGGCCGGGGGTGAAGTGCGGAAAAATTCGGGGCATCAGCATGACGATCTCCGGTTGAAGGGTTGACTCGGGCGCAAGGCGCGGAAATGCGGGGCGATGACTCCGCCCCGGCAGGGCCGCCGCCGAAACGGGCGGATGTTGCGGCGGATAGGGGAGCGCGGCTCATTTCAGTAACCTCCGGCATCGGTGGCGGTTTCCAGCAACAGCGCGATATGCAGCAAATCGCGGATGGTGTCCTGGTGAATGGAACTGCTGCCGAGGCTGTCGGCGTTTTTGTCGCTGAGGCGTCGGCGGTGGCGGGACAAACTGTCGCCGCACATGGTTTGGATTTGCCGCACGCGCTTGCGAATGTGCTTATGGCCGCCGGCGTCGGCGGTCATGAAGCGGGTGTTCACCGACTTTAGCAACTCCAGCACCGCCTCGTGGATGCGGGTGATTTCGTCCATGCCCTCGGTCGAGAACATGGCGCTGCGGTCCAGGCGCTTGCTGGCCAGCCGGGAAAGGTTGTAGGAAATGGTGTCGCCGACATTTTCCATGGTCGAGGAAAACTGCAGCACGCGGTCGAGTTCGCGTTCGTCTTCCGGGTCGGCGATGTGGGCGCGCGCGTCGGTCAGGTAATGCAGGATGGCCTTGTTGCGCTCGTTGATTTCGCGGTCCGAGGCGATCATGAAATCGATTTGCGACTGGTCTTTGGCGTGGAACATTTCCAGCGAGCGGGAAAAGAATGTCTCGGTGCTGTCGCCCAGGCGGCACGCTTCGCGCCGCGCGCAGGTGACCGCCCCGCGCGGGCTGGACAGCAGGGCGGCGTCCAAGCCGGCGCCGATGGACGGGCGCAGGGCGCCGCCAAGGTTGCGGTTTTTGGCTTCCAGATAGCGCTTCACCGCGCCGGCCAGGCGCCCGGCCCACGGCGCGAAAACCGCCACTAAAATGAGGTTGAAGAGAATGTGAAACCACACCGCCCGCACCCCGGGCCCGGCGGCGACCGGCGGCACATGGTGGACCCAGTAAGCGGCGGTGATGAACAGCAAAACGGCGAGCGAGGCGCGCGCGATGAGGTTGGCGATGACCACGCTGCGCGCCTCCGGGTTGTCGACGCCGACCAGCGGCAGGGCGATAAACCCGGCGCCGACATTGGCGCCCAACACCATGGCCACGAACAGATCGGCCGGCAGCATGGCGCCTTGCGCGAGCGAGGCGATAATCAGCACCGTGGCCACGCTGGAATGCGCCAGATAGGCCAGCGCCGCGAACGCCGCCGCGCTGAGCAAATGCACCGAGCGCAGCACCGCCAGCCATTCGTCCGAGGCCGGGGAATCGGCCACCGGTGCCAGCGCCGCGCGCATCAACTGAATCGCCAGCAAAATCAGGCCAAGGCCAAGCAGCGCCCGGCCGAGCCGCCGGTTACGGTGGCTGTGCGACCCCCGGTGCAACACAAACCCGGCCACCAGCACCGCCGGCGGCAGCAGCGACAAATCGATAAACAAAATTCGCGTGGCCAGCGCCGAGCCCAAATCGGCGCCTAACACGATTCCCATGGCCGAGGCCAGGCTCAGCGACCCGGAGCCCGACATGCCCGCGGCCAGCAGGATGGTGGCGGTTGCGCTTTGCATCAAAACCGCCACCACGGCGCCGCCGGCGATGGACTTGGGCATGGAGGCCGCCGCGCGGTGAATCAGCGCGTGGAGACTGGCCGAAAAGGTGGTCTCCAGAGTGGTCCTTAGCACATGGCTGCCCCACAGCAGCAGGCACACGCTGGCGGCGAGGCTGAGCAACAGGGGCAGGGGGGAAGGGGAATCGGTCATCCGGTCATCCAGCCGCGGGCGGCGCGAACCGCAACGGCGGCCGCGAATTATAACCGAATCGGGCGGCGGGCGGCGCGCCATGCGGCGTGGATGAATCCGCAACCGCGCCTTGCCAGGGCGGCGCGCGCACCCGGTCAAGGGTATAATGCCCAAACTTCGCTCGCCGCCATGCGCCGCGTTGATGACGCAAACGCCATCGCCGCACCCGCCCGTCCGCATCTGAACACCGCCCGCCGCCATGCTGACCGCCCCCAGTTTCACCATCGGCATCGAAGAGGAATACATGCTGGTTGAGCCGGACACCGGCGACCTGGCGCGCAAGGTGCCGAACTCGCTGATGCCGGCGCTGAAGAAAAAGTTGGGCGCGACCGTCTCGCCCGAGTTCCTGCAATCGCAGGTCGAAGTGGGCACGCCGGTGTGCAAGTCGGTCGGCGAGGCGTGCCGCGAACTGGCGGGCCTGCGCGCCGGCGTGGCCGAGGTGGCGGCGCGGCACGGCCTGGCCATCATCGCCGCCTCCACCCACCCGTTCGCCGACCCGCACGGCCAGCAAATCACCGATCATAAGCGCTACACCGAGTTGGCCAAAGACCTGCAAGCGGTGGTGCGCCGCCTGCTCATCGGCGGCATGCATGTGCATGTCGGCATCGCCGACGATGACTTGCGCATCGACCTGATGAACCAAGCCAGTTACATCCTGCCGCA
>JAPPQJ010000104.1 GCA_028817015.1 Gammaproteobacteria bacterium | reverse complement strand
TCTCCGCGGCCTCGGCGACGCTGAGCGCCAACGGTTTCTCGCACAACACATGCAGGCCGCGCTCCAATGCGGCCATGGTCGCGGGGTGGTGGCTGTCGTTGGCACTGGCGATGACCACCGCATCCAGGTCGCCGGTCCGCATCATCTGGCGGTAGTCGGTATAAACGCGCGCCACATCCCAGCGCTTCGCCAACCGCTCAGCCCGCCCGCGGTCGCGCCCGCAAAGCGCCGCCACCGCCGCCCGCGGATGCGCCGCCAGCGCCGGCAAATACATGGAATCGGCCCACCAACTGGTGCCGATGAGGCCGATGCTGAGCGGGGTGCGGTGCATGTTTGGGTGGCGGGCATAGAACTTCACCATGATACACCGTTTGCGATGGGCCGTCTGGTCCGTGTGTTTGCGGCTACCCTGTTGCCGACAATCGGGGGTGTGACCGGCCCGACCGCACCGGGGCGGCATCAAACGGGTTGTTGACGCGGCCCCGCTATGGGTATATCTTGCCATTGTCAGGCGCCCCCAAAGCGCCTGTATCACCCACTTCCAGCAGAGGACCAACGCAATGAAAGCACTTATTCACAAATCCCGCCTGATGGCCGGGGTTCTGGCGGCGCTGTTGTTCAGCGGTGCCGCGTTCGCGCAGAAAATCATCATCGTCAGCCACGGCCAGCAAAACGACCCGTTCTGGACCATCGTCAGCAACGGCGCCAAGGCGGCCGCCGAGGATACCGGTGCGGATGTTCAATACCGTGCGCCGGCCACTTTTGACATGGTGGAAATGGCCAAGTTGATCGACAGCGCCGTGGCCGCCAAGCCCGATGGCCTGGTGGTGTCGTTTCCGGACGAGAGCGCGTTGGCCAAGCCGGTGCGCAACGCCGTGCGGCGCGGCATTCCGGTTATTTCCATGAACTCCGGAAGCGATGTCTATCACAAATACGGCATCGCCGCCCATGTGGGGCAGACCGAGTTTGAGGCCGGTGAAGGCGGCGGGGTGCGAATGAAGGCGGCCGGCGTCACGCATGCGCTGTGCGTCAACCACGAAGTCGGCAATGTGGCTTTGGACCTGCGCTGCGAGGGGTTTGAAAAAGGCCTCGGCGGCAAAGTCACGGTGGTGGACACCGGCGGCAACGATCCGACCCAGGTGCGCAATGCCGTCACCGGCCGGCTCAGCGCCGATGATTCCATCGACGGCATTTTGGCCCTGGGTCCGCTGTCGGCGATTCCGACGCTGCGGGCGCTCAAGGATCTGCGCATGATGGAAAAGATCAAACTGGCGTCTTTTGACCTCGGCCCGGAAACCCTGGCCGCCACCGAAAAAGGCGAGATGGAATTCCTCATTGACCAGCACAGCCGTTCCTGCAGGGCTATCTGCCGGTGGTGATGTTAGTGCAGGCCGCCAGGTATGAGGTGATTCCGGCCGGCGTGGTCATGACCGGCCCCGGCTTCGTTACCCCGGACAACGCCACCAAGGTCATCGAGTTGTCCAAACAGGGGCTGCGCTAAGGAGTCACCGCCACCGCCGCCACCCTCACTGCCGCGATGAACAGCGACACCGAAAGCGCCGCTGCCTCCGACGAGCGCCTGCGAAAAATTTCCACCTTTCAGGCCATACTGCACCGCCCGGAGATGGGCGCCGTGGCCGGGGCGGTCATTGTTTTCCTGTTCTTCGGCGTGGTGGCGGGCGATTCCGGCATGTTCTCGGCGTTGGGGGTGGCCAGTTTCCTGGAATGGTCGGCGTTCCTCGGCATCATCGCCGTCGCCGCCGCTTTGCTGATGATCGGCGGCGAGTTCGATTTGTCGGTCGGCTCCATGATCGGCTTTGCCAGCGTGTGCATCGCCATTCCGGCGGTGGAATGGGGCTGGCCGCTGTGGTCAGCCATCGTTTTTGCCTTCAGCATGGCGGTTCTGGTGGGCTGTGTAAACGGCACCCTGGTCAACAAAACCGGCCTGCCGTCGTTCATCATCACCTTAGCCATGCTGTATATTCTGCGCGGCCTCACCATCGCCCTGACCCGCCTGTTCACCAACCGCACCCAGGTGCCGGGGTTGCGCGACAGTTACGAGGCCTGCACCAACGACGGCTGTGAGTTCACCGACTGGCTGGCCCCCTTGTTCAGCGCGCGCCTGTGGCAGGACTGGCTTGACTGGAACGGCTTGCCGGTGGTGGTGGTGTGGTTTGTGTTGTTGACGGCGGCGGCCACTTTTGTGCTGCTGCGCACCCAGTTCGGCAACTGGATTTTCGCCTGCGGCGGCGACAAGAACGCCGCGCGCAATGTGGGGGTGCCGGTGCACCGGGTCAAGATCATCCTGTTCATCACCACCGCGTGCGCGGCCACTTTGTTCGCCACCATCCAGGTGCTGGACGCCGGTTCGGCCGACACCCAGCGTGGCGTGCTTAAGGAATTTGAGGCGATTATTGCCGCCGTCATCGGCGGCTGCCTGCTCACCGGCGGCTACGGCTCGGCCATCGGCGCGGCGGTCGGCGCCATCATCTTCGGCACCGTGTTTCAGGGCATCTACTACACCGGCATCAACACCGACTGGTTCAAAGTGTTCCTCGGCCTGATGCTCATCATCGCCGTGATTTTCAACAACTACATCCGCCAGAAGGCGACCCGGGGCTGACCCGTGAACAGCGCCACCCCGCCACTGATCGAGTTTCGCAACGTCAGTAAATTTTTCGGTTCGGTGATTGCCCTGCAAGAGGTTTCTTTCAGCGTCGAAGCCGGCGGTGTTTCGTGCTGCCTGCTGGGTGACAACGGCGCCGGCAAGTCCACGCTCATCAAAACCCTGGCCGGTGTGCACAAGCCCAGCGGCGGCGAGATTCTGCTGGAGGGCGAGGTGGTGGAGTTCGACTCGCCGCGCGATGCGCTGGACGCCGGCATCGCCACCGTCTATCAGGACCTGGCCCTGGTGTCGCTGATGAGCGTGACGCGCAATTTTTTCATGGGCCGTGAGCCGTTGCGGCGGGTGTGCGGCATCAACATCTTTGATGTGCGCCGCGCCAGCCAAATCGCGCGCGAGAAAATGGCCGAGGTCGGCATCAACATCCGCGACCCCAATCAAGCCGTCGGCACCATGTCCGGCGGTGAGCGGCAGTGCCTGGCCATTGCCCGCGCCATTTATTTCGGCGCCAAGGTTTTGATCCTGGACGAGCCCACAGCCGCCCTCGGCGTCAAGCAATCCGGCATTGTCCTGAAGATGGTGGCCCAGGCGCGCGCGCGCGGCATCGGCGTCATTCTCATCACCCACAACGTGCATCACGCCTACCCCATTGGCGACAAATTCGCCATCCTCAACCGGGGCCGGCAGATCTATTACAAGGACAAAAAAGACGCCAGCCGCGAAGAGGTGCTGAGCATGATGGCCGGCGGCCGGGAATGGCGGGAGTTGGAATTCGAACTCAAAGAGTTCGACCACGCCGATGGCGCAAAAGCAAAAAAGAAAACGGCGCGTCAAGTCGCCGGACATGATGGTCGGGGTGAGAGGATTTGAACCTCCGGCCCCTGCCTCCCGAAGGCAGTGCTCTACCAGTCTGAGCTACACCCCGATCATGTCAATGGTCGCGCCGCACGGAAAACTCCGCCAGATGGATTAGCGCTTGTTTGTAAGGCGATGCCCCGATGTCGGCGAGCGCCGCAACGGCGGCCTCGGCCTGGCGTGTCGCCTGGCCGGCAGTGTATGCCAGTGCGCCGGTGGATTCAACGATGGCGAGGATTTCCCCGACTCTTTCGCGCTCGCCGTTTTCAATCGCCTGCCTGAGGGTCTGCCGCTGCCGGCTGCTGCCGCGCTTCAAGGCGATGATCAGCGGCAGGGTCGGCTTGCCCTCGGCCAGGTCGTCGCCGGCGTTCTTGCCGGTGTCGGCGCTGTCGGCGCTGTAGTCGAGGATGTCGTCGATGAGTTGAAACGCGGTGCCCAGGTGCAGCCCGAAGGCGGCCAACGCCGCACCCTCGGCCGGCGCTCGGCCGTTGATGACCATGCCCAGGCGGGCCGCCGATTCAAACAACTTGGCGGTCTTGCGGCGAATGGTTTCATAATACGCCTGCTCGGTGGTGTCCGGCGAGCGGGCGTTCAGCAGTTGCATGACCTCGCCCTCGGCGATGGCGTTGGTGGTCGCCGCCAGTATCCGCATGACCTCCATATTGTCGGTCTCCAGCATCATCTCGAACGACCGCGAATAGAGAAAATCCCCCACCAGCACGCTGGCCTCGTTGCCCCACACATGATTGGCGGTGGCCCGGCCGCGCCGCATCTTCGATGCATCCACCACATCGTCGTGCAACAGCGTGGCGGTGTGGATGAACTCGACCACCGCCGCCAGGATGATGTGGTCGTTGCCGTGATAGCCCCCGGCCCTGGCGCTCAGCAGCAGAATCAGCGGCCGCAGCCGTTTGCCCCCGCTCTTGATGATGTAAGCGCCTAATGTGCGAATCAGCGCGATGTCCGATTCCAGGTGCCGGCGAATCACCCCGTTCACCCGGTCCAGTTCAGGCCGCACCAGATCGGTCGCGGATTGCAGCAGGATTTTAGGGTCGGGAGGCAAAACGGCCGGTTCAGCCGCGGTCGCCGCAGTGGGGTTGCTCATTGGGTTGTGGTGGGGTTTCCTGGGGGGGATTGTAGCCGATTTTTGGGGGAGGTTTGCCGGTTTCGTACAAATCCCTCTATTCACCAAAAACTGGCCGAACGGCGAGTGCTCTACAACACTTGAAGACCTCAGCATGCCCTGAATCTGCGATCTCCTGTATAATTTCCGCCTACTATGCAATCGGAGTTCTACATGTCGTGGGCTTTTATCAGGGGTTGATTCTGGCAAATTTTTCCTGCAGGATGTTTTCATTATGAAATGGGTTTTTCTCAAGATTCCGCCGGGCAATACTAAAGAGCCAATTAGCGGGGCGTTCTTCGATTCGGATGATGTCAGTGTTCGCCCCGGGAATGCTCTGGTGAGAGAAGGTATTCAAAATTCTCTCGATGCTCCCGATCACTCCGGTAAGCCGGTCAGTGTGAGAATTTATCTTTCTGGCGATGCGTTGAAAGTAATCAAGGCATCTGATATCGAACGTTACATGGTTGGTGCATGGAGTCACATCAGGGCTGAAGGCAATGGTTTGTCTCCGGCTAATACTCCGAAATCGGAAAACGCCCCCTGCAATTTTCTGGTTTTTGAAGATTTTAATACAACTGGCCTCACAGGAGATCAGGAGCAGCAGTATCTGCGGCATGGGGTTGAAGAAAATAACTTTTATAGCTTTTTTCGCGCCGAAGGTCAGACCGATAAGGACTCTACCAAAAAAGGCAGTTGGGGCATCGGTAAAAATGTGTTCTGGCGTGCCAGTTGTATCAACACGGTGTTTGGCGTGAGCGTTACACAACAACACCCCGAGGGTTTTATTATGGGTAAATCCATCTTTAAATCGCATGCCGTGGGTAAAGAGTCGGATAGAAAATATCAAACGGGATACTTTGGAAACCACACGACCAATTCCACGGATGGGGGAATGGTGATGCCGATAGTGGATCAGGAATGCGTATCTGATTTTGTGGAAACATTTGAGTTGCATCGGCGTTACGGGTATAAAAATACCGGGCTCTCCCTGATAATCCCGTACTACGATAAAAGTATCAATGAGAAAACCGTGATGCAGTCGGTCATTGAGGGCTATTTCTATCCCATCTTGTCAGGGAAGTTGGAAGTAACAGTAGACACACCTAAAACAGGTGCCGTGCGCCTGCATAAAGAATCATTAATAGATAAGGTGGAAAAGTTGGGGGAAGAATATGCAACTCCCACAATACTTGCACAGATCAAACTGGCCCGGTGGACTCAAGAGTTGCCCGAAAAGGACAGGTATTTTTTGAATCCTCCGAATAAGAATTGCCAGTGGGATCCGGAAATGTTCTCTGATGGTTTGCTTGAAAAAATCTCAGAAGAACATAATTCTGGCAGACCTGTTGCTATTCGTGTTCCGATGAGAATTCACCAAAAAAGCATGAGAGAGACAGACACTCACTTTGATGTTTATATGCGCAGAGTGGGTGAAGATTCTGAAAAGCCGACCTTTATCCGGGATGGATTAATTATTCCCGGTGTGAGAGCACCCTATATGCGAGGGGTACTGTCTCTGGTTGTGGCAGAGGATAGACCCATTGCGGAATTTCTCCGAATGGCTGAGAATCCATCTCATATGGAATGGCAACATGCCCGCCTTAAGGACGAATACCGTGGCCATAAAATGAGTTTGGAATTCGTTCAGAGGAGCGTTTTCCAAATTATTAAACTCATATCTCAATCCGAGGAAGTGGACAAGGATTTGCTCGCGGACATTTTCTCCATACCGAAAGAAGGGGATAAGTCTTCTGCAGACTCCCCACAGTCTGTGTCTCCCAAGGTCGATTCATTTAATATTACTCGATTACAGGGTGGCTTTTCCATAAACCGAAACCCCCAGGCAGGCGGCCCTCATCCAAGTGGGTTACAGGTGTATGTTGCCTACAACACTCGACGCGGCAATCCGATAAAAAAATATACTTTGGAGGATTTTGATGTGAAATCTCGTCCAATTCAGATCAACTCGAAGGAGTTGGCCATACTGGAAAAAGAAGGTAACTGCATTCGGGTGCAAATCCAAGGCGAAGGGTTTTCCCTGAGAGTCACCGGATTTGATGAGAATCGGGAATTGTATATAATGGTCAACGAGGTGCTTCAATGACCATTAGAAAATATTGTTATACAGACCGGAAACGCCTGAAAAGGAAACACATCAAAATTTCCCCGCGCGAAGAATCGAACGAGAGAATATGTTTCGATGTCGAGGTAAACTTGTCTGAGTATGGGTTACCTCGAGACGCACTCGTGTTTGTGGAAGCATATCGTCAAGACTCTTTCAGGCGGGAGTCATTTGGCCGGGTGGGAGAGTTGGTGTCTCCAAAGATATTCAATCTTACCCCTGAGTTTGACAGTCATGAAGGCGTGCTTTTCAGGGTGCGAGTCACGTCCTCAATCGACCCGAAAGGTCAATCGTTGGCGGAGGCCGACCGCATTTCCTTGGATGAAGGGAGTGCAAAAAATCGAGAAGCGTTGCTTCCGGTGAAGGGGACAGATGACATTCCGGGAATTTGGAATGTGGATTTCGCTGAAGAAAAGCCAATTCTGGAAATCAGCCGGAACGTTGGCGACTGGAAAGGATTTGCCAAAAGCCCTGAGTTCATATCGCTTGCTTTTCCTGCAATTCTGAAAGAAATCCTTACAAGAATACTTGTAATAGAGCGCCATTTCGACGCTGATGGCGATGACTGGTGCTCGAAATGGCTCGTGTTCGCTAAAAATCTTGTGGGAGACATTCCTACGGCAGATGATTTTATGGAAGAAGATCACGGAAAAATAATCGAATGGATTGATCATGCGGTTGATGTTTTCTGTCAGAAGCAGAAAATCAAGGAAAGATTCGGGAAATCTCACTTGAATGCGAGTGCTTGATTATGAAAATTCGATGCTTCAATAAAACCGGCCTTGCGCAATTTAATGAATTCCTGGCTTCGTCTGGGAATCCTCCGTTGCTGGATTCAGACATAACATCAAGAGTTGTGGCTCCTCAAGTTGAAATCAAAAAACGTCTGTTCTCCAGTCGGTTTGAGATTGGCGAGTACCTCAATAAAATTTTTGAGTCAACCCAAATTCCGAACATCGCCTATGACAAATATCTCTGGTCATGGCTGGCGCTGTTCTATTTTGAACAGCTTTGCCCGAATGGCAAGCCTGGCGAGTTCGCCCGTATGTGCCTTAATCCTGACAAATGGAACAAATACTACCGGCATCTTCTGGCCGGCCCCTACCGCATATATCGCATGCACCGTAAAAGCCCCGAGTTAACTCGCGTGCTTTTATTGAATCCTCCACACCAGCCGGGGGATATTTATGAGCAATTGGCATCTCGTCAGCAGATGGCAACCAACAGAACTCTTCTTAAAGTTGCTACCGCGCTGTATTTAGACGCGCAAAACAAGCATAAACGTGGTGCTGCCGGGAAAGGTGCGGGTAGTGCTCGCCGGCTGGCTGATGTGTGGAATCAATTTGACCTGACTTGGGATTTGTATTACATGGATAGTAGCGAAATATTGGATATGTTGCCTGCGGAATTCGAGAAATTTAAGACATAAGTGGAATAAACGCGCCTTAATTTAAGATCGATTCAGCGGCGGGGGATGAGCCGCGCAATTCGCCTGGTGACCTGTTCTTTGTTGCGAATTTGGCACTCCCATATTACTATTACGCGCCATCCTGTCCGAGTTAATTTTCTGCGTATTTTCTTGTCATGTATGACATTTGAATGGAATTTCTCGTGCCAGAATTTAACCCTGGTTTTGGGCATATAGGCATATTTGCAGTTACGATGGCGATGCCAGAAACAGCCGTGTACGAATACTACTGTTCTGTATTTTGGCAGAACAATATCAGGTGTCCCGGGAAGCTTCTTCTCATGCAGGCGAAATCGGTATCCCATTTTATGCATAAGGGTCCGAACCGTTTTTTCGGGGGAAGTGTTCTCGCTGCGAATACGAGACATATTCCAGCTCCGGTGTTCGCGGGTTATACGGTCGATCATTATGATTCTTAGACTGATTATTTCAGCAGGTTGTATACGATTTTCGCAATTTCACAGGAGAGCAAAGGAGGAACGGCATTGCCCACTTGAATATATTGAGCAGTGCGAGGACCACAGAAGAAGTAGCTGTCAGGAAATGTCTGAATTCGCGCTGCTTCCCGAACGGTTAAGCTCCGGCACTGGCTTGGATTAGGGTGTATGTAATAGTGTCCATCCCGAGAGATGTGGCAGGTGATTGTTGTAGCCGGCTTTGATTCCACCTGAACCCTGAAACGGTCAGCAAACATCCCGCCGTTCATGGCAAGATGCACGTTTTTATGGTCGGGGAGAATGTCTTTGGGAAAATCTCGAATTCCCGGTGATTTTTTATGTATTTGTGCATAACAGGAAGCATACAAATAGCGATACAGATCCCCTTTTATATGCGAGCGCGCACTGTGATTAAAAACACCTTTGATTCGGGGGTCGATAAACCAATCCATTCTGTATTTTATGCTGGGGTTGCAGTTAACAAACTCCCCCCCTCTCCCTTTTCGGGGAAGGGCGAGGTTTTTAACGGTGTCTCTGATTTTTGAATAGACGCCATCACCGGCTTTATTCCTTGCAGCCTTGAACCACCTGCGCTGAGTTGCCTCCTGAAGCACGGTTTTCCACAGATAGTCACTATCCTCTTCTTTAGAGAGTCCAGAACGCAGGCGGGGGAGGCCGAAAAGCACATTTTCAGCAGGTACAACTATACCGGGAACAAGTGTGTCAGGCGTGGCATTCCCCATGTCCTCACGAATTCCAATTAAAATTACCCGATGCCGTGCTTGTGGAATGCCGTATTTTTCCATAGGAACAATGAAATTCCTGAGATCACTATTCTCTTTGTACAAGTCGGTCAGGGAATGTATACGGTAACGGGGAACTCCGCCGGCCAGGCGGGGACGACGAATTTTTCTCCCTTCTCTTTTTAGAGCAGAAGACGGGTTTTGCAGATCATCAAGAATTCTCTCGAAAATCTTTTGATTGTTAAGCGTTGCTGAAAGCAGTCCCTTTACATTTTCCATTACAAAAATGTGCGGGGCGTGGTCGGCAACGACCTGAAGATATTCAACATATAAATGTTGCCTTTCATCTTTCTCCGGCATGTACTCCGAATTGCCTCTATTTCTTGAACGCCCTGCTAGAGAATACGCCTGGCAAGGAGGGCCTCCAATAAGAACCTTCCGGTTCGGTCCTTTAAATTTGACATCAATTCTTTCCATAACCTTATTCTGGGTGGTGTTTTCTCCTAATTTCAGGTTACATACTCTATTCCGGGCGTTACAGGCATGGCGGGGAAACTGATTTATTAATTTTTCAATACGCCCGTCCAATGGCAATCCGTTCTCTCGAAGATTTTCATAGTATGCGTCAGGCACTTCATCAACATCAAATTCTCTGAAGAAGCTCCGCAGAAAAAGAGTCTGATACTCGTGACGTGCGGACTCAATTGAAAGGCGCACATCAAAAACTGGTCGGTTTCTGACCTTAAACGATGCGAACCCTTCTCCCAGTCCTCCCGGACCGGCAAATAAATCGATAACTGAAATTTTATTGTGCATTTAGAGTCAGAATAATCGGGAAAAATCTGCAATCGGCGCTTGTGCTTCACCAATTTTGGGTGCAACAATTCGCAGTTACAATCGACTCCCGAATCTAACTTGACAATCCGAAAATTACAACCGACAATAACGGCACTGGTTTTAGCAAACCAAGAATAGCGGTTCACCCGTTAACAAGTGTGAATACGCAAAAAATAGAGGGCTTTCTTCGGAAATCCCTCTGCCTTTAATCTCTCCCAAATATGGGGTGCTACTTCAAAAAACCGCCTGCAACAATATGCTGAAATCAATCAGCATATCGTGTTACGGCACATTGCACCTGCTTGGGGCGGGTGGCGCAAATCGCAATACGGATATGGACGGCCGGCCTCTATCGGCTTGCCGGTTCTGCCGCAGGGCATGATGGGCCCCCAAGACCCCGGCCGGCGCGCCTTCGCGTTGTCTCGGACAGCGCACGGCCTGGTCGCCGCCGGCGATGCTTACGGCGTATTCAAGCCCCCCAACCCATTCTGTTATTCTCCGGCCTTATGCGCAGTCGCCGTTGGATGGCCCGAATAACAAAGTGGTTGACTACAACCCGTGATACCGCTATAGTAGCCCCCCTTTGGAAACCGGCCCCAGTGCGGATTATCCGGTTTTCCCGGCATGAATCGAACAATTGACGGATTTTTGGCCAATGTATGCGGTAATCAAAACGGGCGGCAAACAGTATAAGGTCGCGGTCGGTGACAGGTTGCGGGTGGAGAAGTTGGCCGCCGAGGAGGGGGCCCCGGTGGAACTTGGGCCCGTGTTGATGGTGGCGGATGGGGAGAACATTACCCTCGCTCCGGCGGCGGCGGAGATTCCGGTCAGCGCCACGGTGGTCGGTCACGGGCGGGGTGACAAAATCCGCGTGTTCAAGATGCGGCGGCGCAAACACTATCGCCGCACCTATGGGCACCGCCAGTCCTACACCGAAATCAAAATCACCGCGATTGGGGCCGGCGGCTCCGGCCACGGCGGTGCCCAACTCACAGCAACGGGAGACCAGGCAGATGGCGCATAAAAAAGCGGGCGGCAGTTCCCGCAACGGCCGCGACTCGGCGTCCAAACGCCTCGGCATCAAAAAATTCGGCGGCCAGCAGGTGTTAGCCGGCAATATCATCGTGCGCCAGCGCGGCTCATCCTTTCACCCGGGCGGGAATGTCCGGGCCGGGCGCGACTACACCCTGTTTGCGACCGCCCCGGGGAAGGTTTTATTTGAAGTCAAGGGCCCGAAAAAGCGCAGGACGGTCAGCGTTGTCGCCGCCGATGCCGCCGCCGAGTAGCTCCACGCCCGCCGTGTTATCGCAGAAACCCGCTGTGGCGGCGCTTCGCCCCGGGGCAATGCCGATGTCCTCCACCTTGTGCTTCCCATTTTGTCGTCATGTCGAATCCGCCAATGGTGGGGGGTGCGGTTCTAATCTTCCCTGCCCGGCGGGTTGATTTTCCCTCTCCCTTTATCCCTCTTCCGGAGGGAAAGAGAAATGATGCGGTTGCCTCCCTCTCCCTCCGGGAGAAGGTCGGGGAGAGGGCGGGGCGGTGTTCAATCTTGACCGAGAACATGGCCGGAGTATCTGCCGGGGGCCGGCGCCCCGGCTGAAATCGCGCCGGCTTAGGGTGCCGGTCATAAATGCCGCATTCCTTTGGGGGCGGCAGGTTGGTCGCGCCAGGGGCAATCGCCAACGCCGCCGCCGATTGCAAATAAATGAAACTCCCGGGCCGTGAATCATCACCCCTTTATCAGCGGCGAACCCGCGCGGGCGATGGTATGTGGTAGCCTCACATTCCGGTGTTTTCGGCGGCATATTTCGCCATTTTGCGCGGTTCACCATGAAATTCGTTGACCAGGCGACCATCCGGGTTGTGGCCGGGAAAGGCGGCGACGGCTGCCTGAGTTTCCTGCGCGAAAAGCATCGACCCAAAGGCGGGCCGGACGGCGGCGACGGCGGCCACGGCGGCAGCATCTACATAGCCGCCGACCGCGGGCTCAACACGCTGGCGGATTTTCGCTATGTGCGGCTATACCGGGCGCACCACGGGCGCGGCGGCGCCGGGCGCCAATGCACCGGCAGGAACGGCGCCGACCTGATTATCCGCGCCCCGCCGGGAACCGCGGTCAGCGATGCGCAGACCGCGGAATTCATCGGCGAAGTGTTGCGAGACGGTGAGCGCCTGTTGGTCGCGCGCGGCGGCGGCGGCGGGCGCGGCAACGCCCGCTTCAAATCCAGCACCAACCGCGCCCCGCGCAAAACCACGCCGGGCAAACCCGGAGACGAGCGGCATCTCGACCTGGAACTGAAGGTGCTCGCCGATGTCGGGCTGCTGGGGTTGCCCAATGCCGGCAAATCCACCCTGCTCAGTCGTTTGTCGCGCGCCCGGCCGAAAATCGCCGACTACCCGTTCACCACTTTGCACCCGCAACTGGGCGTGGTCGAGGCCGGCGCGCCGAACGCCGCGCTCAGCGCTTTCGTCATGGCCGACATTCCGGGCTTAATTGGCGGTGCCGCGCGGGGCGCCGGCTTGGGCACCGCGTTTCTCAAGCACCTGCAACGCAACCACATCCTGCTGCACCTGGTCGATATCGCCGCGGCGGATGGCGCCGGCCCGGCCCGCGCGGTCGGGGAAATCGAGCGCGAGTTGCGGGCCTATAACCGCCAACTGCTGCGCAAGGAGCGCTGGCTGGTGTTGAACAAAATTGATTTGCTTGATGCGCGCGAAGCGGCCGCCATTGGCCGCGAAATGGTTCGGCAATGCGGCCCGCGGCGCCCGCTGTTCCTGATTTCCGCGGTCACCGGAAAGGGCTGCGATGAACTGGTCGGCGCGCTGATGCGGAGGTTGAGCGGCGGCCGCGACAACGCTGCAAATGCGCCCGGCCCATCGCCGGCGGAGGCGGCGCTTTGAACCGGCCTGATGGCACCGACCGCGCCAGCCGGCGCCGGCTGACCGATTCTTCGCGCTGGGTGGTCAAGGTCGGCACTTCGCTGCTGACCGACACCGAGTCGGGGCTGAACCGCTCGGCCATCGCATCTTTGGTGGCGCAAATGGCCGCGCTTAAGCGGCGGGGAGTGGAAATTGTGCTGGTGTCCTCGGGCAGCATCGTCGAGGGCATGCAGCGCATGGGATGGAAACACCGGCCCACCGAACTCGACCAACTCCAGGCCGCGGCGGCGGTCGGGCAGATGGGCCTGGTGCAGTGCTACGAGGCGGCCTTCCAGCGCTTCGCCGTGGTCACCGCCCAAGTGCTGCTGACCCACGCCGACCTGGCCAACCGCGAGCGCTACTTGAACGCGCGCAACACGCTGCGCACCCTGCTGTCCCTGGCGGTGCTCCCCATCATCAACGAGAACGACGCGGTGGTCAACGACGAGATTCGCTTCGGCGACAACGACAACCTGGCGGCGTTAGTCGCCAACCTGGTGGAGGCCGAAGTTCTGGTCATCCTCACCGACCGCGAGGGGCTCTACAGCCGCGACCCGAGGGAGAACAGCGACGCCGAACTCATCGTGCACGGGCGCGCCGATGACCCGGATTTGCTGCGCAGTTCGGGGTCGGCGGGAGCCTTCGGGCGCGGTGGCATGCTGACCAAGGTGCAGGCCGCGCAAAAAGCCGCGCGCTCCGGGGCGGCTACCGTGATCGCCGACGGGCGCGCCCCCGAAACCCTGCTGCAAATGCGCTCCGGCGCGGCCGTCGGCACCTTGTTGATTCCGGGAACCGGGCGCATGGCGGCGCGCAAAAGATGGCTGGCCGGGCAACTGCGCGGCAGCGGCGAAGTGGTGCTGGACGACGGCGCGGTTCGGGTGCTGCGCGAATCCGGGCGCAGTCTGCTGCCGATCGGGGTCACCGGCGTGAGGGGCGCGTTTAGGCGCGGAGACATCATCACCTGCGTCGATGAGCGGGGTTGCGAAGTGGCGCGCGGGCTGGTCAACTACAATTCGGAGGAAGCCGCGCGCATCGCCGGTGTGCCAAGCAACCGAATCGAGTCGATCCTGGGATACGGCGGGGAAAGCGAACTCATCCACCGCGACAACATCGCGCTAACCGGGTGACGGGATGAGGGGCGGGCTGATTTTCCTTCTCCCTGTATCCCTCTCCGAAAGGGAAAGGGAAACGCTCCGGTCACCCCATCCTCCTCTCCCGCTGGGAGAGGGCGGCGCCGGAAAGAAAAATCGCTGGACTCGCGGTGGCGGCTGAACTGACCGAACCGGCTGCACGAACTAATCGATCAAGTGTTGAGGGCTCGCAAGCGGTTGTTGAGGCGTTTTTTTAATCGGGCGGCGCGATTTTTGTGGTGCAGGCCCTTGGAGACCGCGCGGTCGATGTGGGAGGCGGCTTCGCGGTATGCGTCCGCCGCCGCCTCGCGGCTATCGGATTTGTCCGATTTGTCCGATTTTTTCGGCTCGTTCACGAGTTTCAGAAATTTCTTGATGGCGGTGCGCAGTGATGAGCGCTGGCTCATGTTGCGCTGGCGGCGCGAGATGTTCTGGCGGGCGCGTTTGCGCGCCTGTGGCGAATTGGCCAAGGTGATTCCCCCTACTATCCGGTCTGTGCGGCTGGTTGCAAAGGACGCGGACTATCGGCGATCAGCACTGCAAAGTCAAGCGCCCGGCCGATTTTTTCCGCCCCCGAACAGCGCATGGCGGCGAAACTAATCCGCTCCACCTCGGTCATCGGTTCGATGACCCTGTTGTCGCGGCTCACCGGCCTGCTGCGCGATGTGGTGTTTGCCCATTTGTTAGGCGACCGCGCGGCCGCCGATGTGTTCTTCGTGGCCTTCAGAATCCCCAATTTTTTCCGGCGCATTTCCGCCGAAGGGGCGTTTTCGGCCGCGTTCGTGCCGGTGTTTACGGATTTCCGCATGAACCGGCCGGCGGCGGACAGCCAGCGCTTTTTGCAGTTGCTGTTAGGCCGCTTTGGGCTCATTTTGCTGATCGCTTCGGCCCTCGGCGTGGCCGCGGCGCCGGCGCTGGTGGCGGTGGTCGCCCCGGGATTTTTACAGCACCCGGAGACATACCACCTGGCGGTCAGGGCCACGCGCGTCACCTTTCCGTATTTGTTTTTCATCTCGCTGGTGGCCATGGCCGCCGGGATGCTGAACACCTGTGGCCGGTTTGCCGCACCGGCCGCCACGCCGGTGTTGCTGAACCTGTGTTTGATCGCCGCGGCGCTGCTGCTGGTGCCGCGTTTTGCCGACGCGCCGGTCGCGCTGGCGGTCGGTGTGGCGCTGGCCGGGGCGCTGCAATTGCTGTTTCAGATTCCGTTCCTGCGCCGGGAAAAACTCGCCATGCGCCCGCGCGTCATCAGCCGGGCGCAGGATGAAGCCGCCCGCGACGGGGTGCGGCGGGTGTTCCGGCTGACCGTGCCGGCCATCCTCGGCGTGTCGGTGGCGCAGGTCAATGTGTTAGTCGGCACCCTGCTGGCGTCTTTTCTGGTCACCGGCAGCATTTCCTGG
The DNA here is from genome assembly GCA_028817015.1 of Gammaproteobacteria bacterium. Classification (GTDB taxonomy): domain Bacteria; phylum Pseudomonadota; class Gammaproteobacteria; order Arenicellales; family Poriferihabitantaceae; genus JAHRAW01. The sequence goes on along the minus strand of JAPPQJ010000104.1, from coordinate 10,062 downwards.
CTGTATTACTCCGACCGCCTGATGGAATTCCCGGTCGGGGTGTTCGGCATCGCCCTTAGCACCGCTATCCTGCCCGACCTGGCGCGCAAGCGAGCCAGCCATTCGGCGCAGGCGTTTTCCCGAACCCTCGACTGGGCGGCGCGCTGGGTGTGCCTGATCTGCATTCCGGCCACGGTCGGCCTGGCGGTGCTGGCCGGGCCGATGATCGCCGCCATTTACTACCATGGCGGGTTCAGCGCCAACGGCGTGCACATGGCCGCCGCCAGCCTGGTCGCCTACGCGGCCGGGTTGACCGCCATCGTCATGGTGAAAATCCTCGCCCCCGGGTTCTACGCGCACCAGAACACCAAAACCCCGGTGCGCATCGCCATGATCGCGGTGGCCGCCAACATCGCCTTCAGCCTGCTGCTGGTCTGGCCGATGAAGCATGTCGGCCTGGCGTTGGCCACCTCGCTGGCGGCCTATGTAAATGCCGGTCTGTTGTATGCGGCGCTCAAAAAGGCGCGCCTGTATCGCCCGGAACCCGGATGGGGCGGTTTTTTATTCAAGGTGGGCGCGGCGGCGGCGGTGATGGGCGTGCTCATCGGCTGGGGCGGCGGCGACACCGGCGCGTGGCTGGCGATGCCGGCCTGGCAGCGTGCGGTGAAATTAATGCTGTGGGTGGCGTCAGGCGCGGCATTGTATTTTGGCGCGCTGCATCTGATGGGCGTGCGCCTGCGCGCGCTGTGGCTGGCCAGGGAAACCACGGAGGCGTGATGCGGCTAATCCGCTCGCTCCATTCACCCGATTTGCCCGGCGGCGGCTGCGTGCTGACCATCGGCAACTTCGATGCGGTGCACATCGGCCACCGGCAAATTCTGCGCGCCCTGACGGCCAAATCGCGGCGCCACGGCCTGCCCTCGGTGGTCATGACCTTCGACCCCCATCCGCAGGAATATTTTCGTGCCCGGGTCGATGCAGCGCCCCCGGCCCGGCTGACCACCACCGCGTCGCGTTTTTTCGCGCTGCGCGAATGCGGGGTGGACATCATGCTGAGCCTCCGCTTCAACCGCCGCATGGCGCACACCGGCGCCGAGCATTTCGTCCGCCATGACCTGGCCGAACGACTTCAAGTCAGGCATCTTCTCATCGGCGATGACTTCCGCTTTGGCGCGGGGCGCGCCGGCGATTTTCAGTTGCTGGAAGCGCTGGCGCCGCAATGCGGTTACGCGGTCGAGCGCGTTGACGCCATTGAGCGCCACGGCCGCCGGGTCAGCAGCACGCGCATCCGGGAATTGCTCGCCGCCGGCGACCTGCCCGCCGCCGAGCAACTGCTCGGGCGGCGCTATGCCCACGCCGGGCGCGTGGTTCACGGCCACCGGCGCGGCCGCCAATGGGGCTTCCCGACCATCAACCTGGCCATTCGCCACCAGCCGGCGCTGACCGGCATTTTCGCGGTCACGGTGCGCGGGCTGTCCGATGCGCCGCTGCCCGGCGTCGCCAGCCTGGGCAGCCGCCCGACTTTGAGCCAATCGAAAACCGTGCTGGAGGTTCACCTGTTCGACTACCACGGCGACGCCTACGGCCGGCGGGTATGCGTCGAGTTCGTCGCCTGGATACGCGCCGAGGAAAAATTCCACAGTTACCAGGCGCTCATAAAACGCATCGGCGAAGACGCCGAGGCGGCCCGGCGCCTGCTCGGCGGGAGAACCCGATGAACGCCGCCGCGCCGGCCACCGCCACCGCCAGTTGGCGGAAGTTCACCGCCTATTTAGCGCTGGCTGCGGTCGTGGTGGTTGCCGACCAACTCACCAAGCAGGCCGCATATGCGGCGCTGCTGGGCGCTGCGCCGGTCGAAGTCCTGCCGTTTTTGCGCCTGGCGCTGGTGTTCAACCGCGGCGCCGCCTTCGGCTTTCTCGGCGATGCCGGCGGCTGGCAGCACTACTTCCTGAGCGGCCTGGCGAGCGTCCTGTCGGTGCTCCTGGTGGCGTGGTTGTGGCGCGCCCATCGCCGCCATGCGCTGCTGTCCCTGGGGTTGGCGCTGGTGCTGGCGGGTGCGCTGGGCAACTTGATCGACCGGGTCAGCCACCAGCATGTCATCGACTTCATCGTGCTGTACTACCGCGCCTGGCAGTTCCCCGCTTTCAACATCGCCGACAGCGCCATTTCCATCGGCGCGGTGGCGTTGATCATCGACCACCTCGGCGCGGCCCGTCGGCAAGCGGGGCAAAGGCGCTTATAATGGCGGTTATGAACCCGGCAATGAAAGTGGTGCTGGCCAACCCCCGGGGGTTTTGCGCCGGCGTTGACCGCGCCATCGATATCGTCGAGCGCGCGCTGGCCAAATACGGCGCGCCCATCTATGTGCGCCACGAGGTCGTGCATAACCGCTTTGTGGTCGATGACTTGCGCAAGAAAGGCGCAATCTTCGTCGATGAACTGGATGAAATCCCGGAGCAGGCCATCGTCATATTCAGCGCCCACGGTGTTTCCCAGGCGGTGCGGTGCGAGGCCGCCAGTCGCGCGCTGACGGTGTTCGACGCCACCTGCCCGCTGGTCACCAAGGTGCACATCGAAGTGCGGCAATGCCGCAAACTGGGCCTGGAAGTGGTGCTCATCGGCCACGCCGGCCACCCCGAGGTGGAAGGCACCATGGGGCAGGCCGACGGCGGCATTCACCTGGTCGAGAGCGTTGACGATGTGGCCGGCTTGGAGGTGCGCGATGCGGGCAAACTGGCGTTCGTCAGCCAGACCACGCTGTCGATGGACGACACCAGGCGCATCATCGATGCGCTCAAAAAACGCTTCCCCGCGGTCCGCGGCCCGCGCAAGGACGACATTTGTTACGCCACTCAAAATCGCCAGGATGCGGTCAAGCGGCTGGCCGACCAGTGCGACATCGTGTTCGTGGTCGGCTCGCCCAACAGTTCAAACTCCAACCGACTGCGGGAGATCGCGGCGTTGCGCGGTGTGCCGGCGTATCTAATCGACGGCCCGGCGCAAATCGAATCGCGCTGGCTCGAAGGGAAAAAATACGCCGGCGTCACCGCCGGGGCCTCGGCGCCCGAGTCGCTGGTGGCTCAGGTCATTGAGCAACTCGGCCAGAAAATCGACCGCGCGGTTGAACTGGACGGCCCGCATGAGAGCATCTCCTTCTCGCTGCCGTCGCGCTTGAAGTCGTAAACGGCGGGCCTTATAATCGCGCCCCGATTGCCGGAATAGCTCAGTTAGGTAGAGCAACTGATTCGTAATCAGTAGGTCGGAGGTTCGACTCCTCTTTCCGGCACCATCCTCGGGCGTCGGCCCGTTCCCGGTGGTTAAGCGAGGCGCAGAGCGGCGCCGAAATTGTCCCGATACATAGCCTCGAATTCGGCTTTGCTGAAGCGGTGGTTTTGGGTGCCGTGCTGTTCGGCCTTGATGCCGCCCATCAGCGAGGCAATCTGGCCGCAGGTGCGCCAGTCGAGGCGGTGGACGAGGCCGTATAACAGCCCGGCCCGGAACGCATCGCCGCAGCCGGTCGGGTCCCGGGCCTGGTCGATGCGCGCGGCGTCTATGTGTACGGCGTCTCTGGCGGTGCCGGTCCCGGCCGCCGGGGCGGCGTAAATGTCGGCCCCGTCGGCGCCGCGGGTAATCACCAGCGCCTCGACCCGGGCGGCGATTTGTTCCAGGTCGCGGCCGGTTTTTTCGCGCAACAGTTCGGACTCGTAGTCGTTGACCACGATATAGGTTGCCTGATCGATGAAGGCGTTCAACTCGGCGCCGGTGAACATCGGCAGGCCCTGGCCGGGGTCGAAGATAAACGGGATGCCGGCGGCTTTGAGTTGCGCGGCGTGCTCGATCATCGCCTCGCGGCCATCGGGGGCGATGATGCCGAAGTCGATGCCGGCGGCGTCGCTGATCCGGTTTCGATGCGCGTGGGCCATGGCCCCGGGGTGGAAGGCGGTGATCTGGTTGTTGTCCCGGTCGGTGGTAACGAAGGCCTGGGCGGTGAAAGTTCCCGGCGCTTCGGTAACGTGGGTGAGATCGATGCGGTTTTTTTCCAGCCAGGCGCGATACGGCGCAAAATCCCCGCCCACGGTGCCCATCGGCAGCGGGTCGCCGCCGAGCAATTTCAGGTTGTAGGCGATGTTGCCGGCGCAGCCGCCGAATTCGCGGCGCAAATCCGGCACCAAAAACGACACATTGAGGATGTGCGCGTGCTCGGGCAGGATGTGGTTTTTGAAGCGGTCGTGAAACACCATGATGGTGTCATAGGCGAACGACCCGGTGATCAGGGTGGGCACGGACGGTCTCCGGCGGTTTATTTCGAGGGCCGTCTCAGCGGCGGCTTGGGCGGTGAATCGGCCGCCCCCGGCTCACCCGCCTGCGCGCAGTTTTTGCATTTGCCGTAAAAAGTGAGCGCGTGGTCGTGGATGACGAAACCGTGGCGTCTGGCGACTTTCTCCTGTTGTTCCTCGATGCGCCGGTCGAAAAATTCGGTCACGCCGCCGCAGGCGATGCACACCATGTGGTCGTGGTGGGATTCGTCGTTGAGTTCAAATACCGCGCGCTCGCCCTCGAATTTATTGCGGATCACCAGCCCGGCGTCTTCCAACTGGGTCAGCACCCGGTATACCGTGCCCAGCCCGATGTTTTGCTTGTCCTCGAGGAGGATTTTATAGACATCCTCGGCGGCCATATGCCGCACCTCGCTGTTCTCCAGCACCGACAGCACCTTGAGGCGCGGCCGGGTGGTCTTCAACCCGGCTTGTTTAAGGACGGTGCGGCTGGCCATGGGGATTCGCTGGCGGTCATTTGACGGAAATCAACGCCGCATTATACATGCCGCCGGCACAGCGCCGGCAGGTCGCCGGACAGGCCGGTGGCGAACCTGGCCAGAACAACCTTCAGCGGGGTGATCGAGTCGGCTAAATTCATCCCGGCGCAGCGAAGCGCTTTGACGCTCGTGCGGGAACTGCCGAAAACCTCCTTGAAACCGGCCGTCATCGCCACGACCAGCGCGTTGTCGCCGCGCCGCCAGCGCTGGTAGCGGCGCAGCACGCTGTATTGGCCGGGGTCGGCGCCACGCCCGCGCGCCTGCTGCACCACTTCGGCCAGCGCCGCGGCGTCCATCAGGCCGATGTTGGCGCCGAGCCCGGCGAGGGGATGGATGGTATGCGCCGCATCGCCGACCAGCGCGACCGCGTCGGCGATGTATGGGTTGGCGTGATGCTGGTGCAGCGCAAAACGCTGCCGCGGCTGGCAGTCGGCGATTTCCCCCAGTTCATCGAAAAACACGGACTGCAGCCGGGCACAGAAATCGGCCGTCGGCAAATCCATCAATCGATCCGCGGTGGCGCGCTCGCAAGACCACACCAGCGCGCACCGCCCGTCGGCCAGCGGCAGCATCGCCACCGGGCCGGTTTCGAGGAAACACTGCCACGCGGTATGGCGGTGGCTGCGGGCGGTGGACACCGTGGAGATCAGGGCGTCCTGGCCGAAATCGCGCCGCCGGGCGCTGAGGCCGCACAACGCGCGCACCCGCGAATGCGCGCCATCCGCGCCAACCAGCAGCCGGGTTTCGATGCGCTCGCCGGATAAATCGACGCTCAACCCGGGGTGGGAACGGTCGGGTGCGCGGTCGCCGCGCCGGTCGATGGCGGTGATTTCGGTGTTATCGAGTATCGTGACATTGTAGTTTTGCCGGAGCTTTTCGCGCATCAAAGCGATCATCAGGCGGTTGTCGATGATATAGCCGAGGCATGGCTCGCCGAGGTCGGCGGCGTGAAACGAGATTTTCGCCGGGCTGTTGCGGTCCCACACCCGCATGGCCCGATAGTCGCCGATTCGGCCGGGGGCGCCGCCCGGCCACACCTCCAGCGCCCGCAACAAAGCGGCCGCGGCTACGTTGATTGCGCTAATCCGCCGGTCGCTGTTTTCATGGCCCCGGCCGCGGTCGGCGGGTTGCGTCTCGACCAGCGCCACATCCAGGCCCTGGCGGGCAAACAGGCAGGCGGCGGCTGTGCCAATCAGGCCGGCGCCGGCCACCACGATGTCAAATGGCCGGGGCATTGCGCCATCACCGGCCATCGTCGCCGGGCGCCGGCGGCCAGCGTCGCCCGGCCATGCCCATGGTGCGCCGCAACAGCAAGCGCTTGGCCGGCGGACAGCACTCGATTCCGGCGAGGGCAAGATTGCGCGCCACTCGAACCGGCCGGCGGCGGCTGCCGAACACCCGGATCAGGCCGTCGGTAAATGCGCTGACCATAGCCGTTTCCCGGCGCCGTAGCGCGGCGTATTGTTCCAGCACTTCGGGGCTGCCGAGGTCGCGGCCATCGCGCCGCGCCCGGCCGATGACCGCCGCCAGCGCCGCCGCATCGCGCAGGCCGAGATTGAAGCCCTGTCCGGCCACCGGATGCACCCGATGCGCGGCGTTGCCGATGCTCACCGCGCGCCGGGCGATGGGGCGCGCGGCGGCGCCGTGATACAGCGCATAGCGGGCGCGCGCCGCCGGGTGGCTGAAATGACCGGCGCGGTCGCCGAACGCCGTTTGCAGCGCGTCGATGAAGGCGCCATCCGCCAGGGCCATACGCGTCGCCGCTTGCGGCAGCGCGGTGCTCCAGACCACGGCATAGCGTTTGTCGCTGTGCGGTAAAAGCGCCAGCGGCCCTTCGGCGGTGAAGCGCTCGAAGGCGCGGCCACGGTGGTCGCAGTCGGTTTCGACCACGCTGACAATGGCGCATTGGCGGTAGGCGGTCGGGGCGGCGCGCACCCCGGCCTGCGCGGCCAGCGGCGAGCGCCCGCCGTCGGCCAACACCACCAGCGCGGCGTTCAGCGTGGCGTTGCCGGTCTGCGACGAGACGCTGACTTCAACCCCCGAATCCCGCCGCCGCAAGCGCTTGGCGGTGGCCGGGCAGTACAGCGCAACCGCGTCGCTGTCGCGCATGCGCCGGTGCAGTGCGTGGCCGACCACCCGCGCCGCCACCACATAGCCGAGCGCCTCGGTGCCGGCTGCGGCGTGGCTCAAGTGGGTCATGCCGCAGCCACCGCGCTCGGAGATGTGGATTTCTAAAATCATCTCGGCGTGCGCGGCGATTTGCTCCCACACGCCGAGGCCGGCGTAGATTTGCCGGGCGTTGTAGGTCAGGGCCACGGTGCGCGCGTCGAAACTCGGTTGTTCGCTTGAATCCGCCGCCGCCGGCTCGACCACAGCCACCGACACGCCGGCCGGCTCCAGGGCCAGGGCCAGACTGGCCCCGACCAGGCCGCCGCCGACGATGACCAAATCGTAGTGTTGCGAAGGGGGCGCCGATTGCCGCATCACGCGCCCGCCATCCATTTTTCGATGTCGGCGATTTCCCGAGGGGCATCGGCGGTCAGGTTTTCATTGCCGGCGCGCGTAACCAGGATGTCGTCCTCAATGCGGATGCCGATGTTGTGCCATTTCGGGTCGATGTCGGCGGCCGGCTTGATATACAGGCCGGGCTCGACGGTCAGCACCATGCCGGGCTCCAGCAACCGCCACTGGTTGTCTATTTTGTAATCGCCGACATCGTGCACATCCATGCCTAACCAGTGGCCGGTGCGGTGCATGTAGAAACGCCGGCAGGCGCCGGTTTCGATTAGTTCATGGCGCTCCCCGCGCAGCAGGCCGAGGTCGATCAGGCCGTCGGTCAGGGCGGCGACGGCGGCTTCGTGGTAGCGGCACAGCGGCTGCTCGGGTTTAACCGCATCGATGGCGGCCTTTTGCGCGGCCAGCACCACCTCATACACGGCCCTCTGTGGGTCGCTGAAGGTGCCGTTGACCGGGAAGGTGCGGGTCACATCGGCGGCGTAGCAGTCCAGTTCGGCGCCGGCGTCGATCAGCAGCAAATCGCCGGACTGGAGCACGCAGTTGTTGTCGGTGTAGTGCAGGATGCAGGCGTTTTCGCCGCCGGCGACGATGGACGGATAGGCCGGCCACTGGCTGCCGCCGAGGCGGAATTCGCATTCCAGTTCGGCCTGCACCTGGTATTCATATCTCCCCGGCGCGCTCGCCCGCATGGCCCGCCGGTGCGCCGCTGTGGTCAGACGGGCGGCGTTGCGCATCAGTTTTTGCTCGTCTTTTTTTTTGATGACGCGCATCTCGTGCAGGAGGTGGCCGAGGTGGACGAATTCTCCGGGGGCGTGTACGCCGGTGCGCTGGTGGCCGCGCACCTCGCTGACCCAGCGCATTAAATCGCTGTCAAAATCCGCATACCGTCCCATGTTAACGAACACCCGGTCGCGGTTTTGCAGCAGCGCCGGCATCCGCGCATCCAGTTCGCCGATGGCGAAACTCTGGTCAGCGCCGTATTCCAGGCGCGCCCCTTCGGTGCCGTGGCGGCGCCCGTCCCAGGTCTCGTGGCGGGCGTTCCTTTCCCGGCAGAACAGGAGGAATTCCCCCTCCGGGCGGCCCGGTGCCAGCACCGCCACGGCCTCCGGTTCGGGGAAATGGGTCAGGTAGTAGAAATCACTGTCGGGGCGAAACGGGAACAGCACATCGCCGTTGCGCGGCTGGTGCGGCGCGGTCGGCACGATGGCGATGCCGTCGCGCATAAAGCACATCAAGTCCTGGCGGCGGCGCTGATAGATGGGGCGGTGGTGGGCTGGTTTCATTGATTTGCGGGGGTGTTGTTGACGGCCGGCGGCGCCGGGTTCAATTCCTCAAAGATTAACTGGGTGGCCACGCGCAGGTATTCCTCGATTTCAAACAACTGCCGTTCAAGCGCCTCGCCGGGCGGCGGCGGGGCGTCGGCGCGGCTGATGGCGATGATGTCGTCTATGGCTTCGCGCACCGTGGCCGGGAAGTCCGCCAGTGGCGCCTCACCGTCGTGGTCGTGCAGAAAACCCTGGAGAAAACCGCCGCACCAGTCGGCCAGGGCCGCGGTTTTCTGCGCGGCGCTGGCCTGGTCGCCGGGCAGCAGCAGGTTGAAGCGGAAGCCGTCGGCGCGCAAATCCCGGATGATCATCTCGTGCAGCCCTTCGATCAAATTGAGGTCGGCCGGCTCCGCCAGTTGCAGCAAATACGCTTTGGCGCGCAAACGCTCGCTACCGATGCCCCGGCAGGCCAGGGCGCTGAGCAAACCGTGCGCCTCGGACGCGCCACCGCCGAAGCGGGAAACCCGCAGTTTGCGGTCGAGGTCCTGATAGATTTTCGCCTGGAACCGCCAACCGGATAAGGTCGTGTCGGGCGCCGCGTCGCTCATGCTCAATGCCTGGTTCGCCCGGCCGCTACCAGGGCAGTGGGTAGCCCTCCGCGTGCCGGAAGGCGCCGGTGTTTTCCATGCTCAAATCATCCATTTGCGCGATCAACCCGCGCGCCGCCTCGGCCGGCTCGATGCCCCGCCCACCGGTCATTTCAGTCGCCACCAGCCCCGGATGCAGCAGTTGCACGGCGATGCCCCGGGCGCGCAGGTCGTGGGCCAGGTTGACGCCGGCCATGTTGACCGCGGCCTTGGACATCCGGTAGCCGTAGATGCCGCCGGAGGTGTTGTCGCCTAACGAGCCCACCCGGCTCGAGACGATGCCGATTTTCGACCCGGCCTTGCAGTTGCCAAGGAGCGCGTGGACCACGCGCAACGGCCCTAACGTGTTGACCCGAAACTGCGCCAGGATGCGGTCGAAATCCAGGTCGTCGAGGGTTTCGGAGGTGAGGATGCCGGCGTTGTGGATGATCTGGTCGAGGTCGGTGCCGGCCAGTTCGGCGGCCAGTTTGGCCACTTGCCCGGGCTCGCCGACATCGATGCCGCCGATAACCGCGGCGCCGAGGCGGTGCAGTTCGCCATGCCCGGCATCGGGCGACCGGCAGGCGGCGATGACGCGGTCGCCGCGCGCCGCCAGTTGGCGGCACAGTTCAAGGCCGATCCCGCGGTTGGCGCCGACCACCAGGCTGGTTGGCATGGCGTTCCCTCCGATGACAAAGGTTGAGGAGAACGGGGTAGTGTAATGCGCCCGCCGCCGCCTGGCAATGCCGGTCGCGGTGTCCGCGCGCGGTGAATTTTTTTTTCCGGGAAAGGTTTGACGCGCGCCGGCGGGCGATTTATAGTCGCCTTTTGCGATGATAAGCGCCACCAGGCGGCCCGG
>JAPPQJ010000191.1:4172-8421 GCA_028817015.1 Gammaproteobacteria bacterium | reverse complement strand
CTTCCCCGAGTTCACCGGGCGGGTTTGTCCGGCGCCGTGCGAGACCGCCTGCACCCTGTATTTCAACGACCAGCCGGTGACCATTAAAACCATCGAGCACGCGATTGCCGAGCGCGCGTGGAGCGAAGGCTGGGTGCAGCCGCAACCGCCGGCGCGCATGAGCGGCAAGCGCGTGGCCGTGGTCGGCGCCGGCCCGGCCGGCCTGGCCTGCGCCCAGCAGCTGGCGCGCGCCGGGCACGCGGTGTCGGTGTATGACCGGCAGGCGCGCAGCGGCGGGTTGTTGCGCTACGGCATCCCCGACTTCAAACTGGACAAGCGCGCCATCGACCGCCGTATCGCGCAGATGCAAGCGGAAGGCGTCGAGTTTTATTGCGGCGTTCATGTCGGCGTGGACATCCCGGCGGACGATTTGCGGCGCGACTTCGACGCCGTGGTATTGGCCGGCGGCGCCGAGCAGCCGCGCGATTTGGACGCGCCGGGCCGCGACTTGCGCGGCGTGCATTTTGCAATGGACTACTTGCGCGGCAATACGCATCGAGTGCAAGCGGCGATTTACGGCGATGGTGGCGGCGATGACGGCGGCGGCGAATTCATCTCGGCGCGCGGCAAGCCTGTCGTGGTCATCGGCGGCGGCGACACCGGCTCCGACTGCATCGGCACCGCCAACCGCCAGGGCGCGGCGTCGGTGACGCAAATCGAAATCCTGTCGGAGCCGCCGAAGACCGAAGACAAGGCGCGCACCTGGCCGAACTGGCCGCACAAACTGCGCACCTCGTCTTCCCAGGAAGAAGGCTGCGAGCGTCTGTGGGATGTGGTCACCGAAGCGTTCATCGACGACGGCGAGGGCCGCGTGGCCGGCGTGAAATGCATGAAAGTGGCGTGGGACAACGCCGGCGGCCGGTGGCAGATGAAGGCGATTCCCGGCTCCGAGTTCGAGTTGCCGGCCGGGTTGGTCACGCTGGCGATGGGCTTTTTGCATCCGGTGCACGACGTTATGTTGCGCGACTTAGGCGCCAGTTTGGACGAACGCGGCAATGTCGACGCCGCCGACCATGGCGAGCGCGCCTACCGCACCAACCTCGACAACATATTCGCCGCCGGCGACATGCGCCGCGGCCAGTCGCTGGTGGTCTGGGCCATCCGCGAAGGCCGCCAGTGCGCGCAGGCGGTGGACCGCTACCTGGGCGGCGAGTCACTGGCGTGATGCGTCGGGCGAACGCTCGCTCGCGCCGTCATTTACATCATCAGTCCAACCGTATTTCGAGAGAAAGGATACCGGTTTTTCTTTTTCTCAAGGGAAGAAGAACGCATGCGTGTCCATTCGGTTTCCGCCAGGCGAGGCCAAGTTCTGGCTCGAACCGGAAATAAAACGGGCGATGATCGTTATTCCCAAAAGCGGCAGAAAGACATCCAATCGTTGATAGAGGCGCATTACGATGAACTCACTCGCGCATGGCGGCGGCACTTTGCCCGCTGAGGCAGCCAACATTTCCGGCCACGGCATTTGGTTGCTGGCCGGCGGTCGGGAATTGTTTCCGCCGCATCAACGTTTTCCGTGGTTCAAGGACCAGACGGTGGCGGCCATCACCCATGTCGAGGAGCCGTCGCCGGGGCATTTTTACCGGCCCGACATCGATGTCGACCTGAGCGCGGAAATCATCGCTCACCCCGAGCGATTTCCACTGATGGCGAAGTGCGCTTAGATCGCGCGGCCCGCATGCCCCCCAAAAACGACCGCCTCCTCCGCGCCCTGCGCCTTCAGGAAACGGACTGCACGCCGGTGTGGATTATGCGCCAGGCCGGGCGTTATCTGCCGGAGTATCGGAAGACGCGCGCGCGCGCCGGGGATTTTATGACGCTGTGCAAAACCCCGGAGTTGGCGTGCGAGGTGACCTTGCAGCCGCTGCGGCGGTTTGCGCTGGATGCGGCGATTCTATTCTCCGACATTTTGACCATTCCCGACGCCATGGGGTTGGGCTTGTCGTTCGATGAGGGCGTCGGCCCGCGCTTCGCCAAACGCCTGCAAACGCGCGCCGACATCGACGCCTTGCCCGGCATCGACGCCGGCGATGATTTGCACTATGTGCTGAATGCGGTGCGGTTGGTTCGCCGCGAGTTGGACGGCGCGGTGCCGCTCATCGGCTTTAGCGGCAGTCCGTGGACTTTGGCCGCGTATATGGTCGAGGGCGGGAGTTCCAAAGATTTCCGCCGCGCGCGCGCGCTACTGCACGCCGACCCGCAAAGCGCGCACCGGTTGCTCGGCAAACTTAGCCGTGCAGTCGCCGACTATCTCGCCGCGCAAGCCGCAGCCGGCGCCCAGGCGCTGATGATTTTCGACACCTGGGGCGGCCTGTTGTCCACGCCCGACTACGCCGAGTTTTCCCTTCGCTGTTTGCGCGCGATTGTCGCCGAATTGAAAGCCGGCAACGCCGCCGATATTCCGGTCACGCTGTTCACCAAAGGCGGCGGCAACTGGCTGGAGGACATCGCCGCCACCGGCTGTGCGGCGGTGGGGCTGGACTGGCATGTGTCGCTCGCTGATGCGCGGGGGCGCATCGGCGACCGCGCCGCGCTGCAGGGCAATCTCGACCCCGCGGCGTTGTATGCATCGGAGGAGAAAATCGAGGCGGAAGTGAAGCGAATCATCGGCGAATTCGGGCCCGGCCCCGGCCACCTCTTCAACTTGGGCCACGGCATCTATCCGGACACCGACCCGGCCCGAGTCGCTTATTTGGTGGACGCGGTTCATCGCTTAAGCCGCGCGGATGCATCGCGGGCGCGGGCATAACGGCGGCGATGCCGCGGCGCCGGCCGGAGCAAGTCAGCGCAACGGCGCGGCGTTGTCGGCAGCCGGGGTGGCTACTCGGTCGCTTTTAGACGCGCGGTCTCAAAACGCTGCAACTGCTCATCGCTGGCCGGCTCCGCGTATTGGGACTTGTATTCGGCGCAGGTCATGCCATAGACGATTTCGCGCGCCTGGTCGTAGTCCAGTTCCACGCCGCGCTCGGCCGCCGCGTGGCGATACCATTTGGACAGGCAGTTGCGGCAGAAATACGCCAGATTCATCAGGTCGATATTCTGCACCTCGGGGTATTTGCGAAAGTGTTCGATCATCTTGCGATAGACCGCGGCTTCGATTTCGGTTTGCCGCTCAGGGTCGATGTCGGGCAGATCAGGCATGGCTTGGGTCTCGAAGTAAATGTGGGGCGGCGGTTGCGCGGAGTTGGCCTGCCGCCAAGTCGCATTGTAACACCGAAAGCGGGCGCATCCCGGTATGGGTTTCAGTCTAACCCATGTGCCGCTCAGGTTGAATGTGGATCAGTATGGTATGGGGTTGGGCAGCCGGTTGCACAGGGTGTCCGGGGCGGTGGCGGCCGGTTTGCCGGCTGCGGTGCGCGAGGCCCGGACCGCCGATGGTGTGGTCCGTCGGTTAAGGCGTTTTGCGCGAAGTTTTACGGGGGCGCCGATTTGCTATACTCTGCCGGTTCGATTAACCCCGGCACCTGCGATGCAGCGGCACAGCGCCATCTCCCACGCGCAATCGGTGATTGAAATTGAGGCGGATGCGGTCGCCGCGCTGCGGCGGCGGGTCGATGCGCGTTTTGAAAAAGCCTGCGACATGATGCTCAACTGCCGCGGACGGGTGGCGGTGACCGGCATGGGCAAATCCGGGCACATCGGCGGCAAGATCGCCTCCACGCTGGCCAGCACCGGCACGCCGGCGTTCTTCGTCCACCCCGGCGAAGCCAGCCACGGCGACCTCGGCATGATCACCCCGCACGATGTCGCGTTGGTCATTTCCAACTCCGGCGAGACCGCCGAGGTGGTCGCCATCCTGCCCATCGTCAAGCGCATCGGCAGCGGCCTGGTGACCTTGACCGGCAACCCCGACTCCACGCTGGCCCGGCAGTCCGACGCCTGCCTGGATGTGGGCGTGGAGAAGGAGGCCTGCCCGCACAACCTGGCCCCCACCGCCAGCACCACGGCGGCGCTGGTGATGGGCGATGCATTAGCGGTGGCGGTGCAGCGCATGCGCGGGTTCTCGGCGCAGGATTTCGCCCGCACCCATCCCGGCGGCGTGCTCGGCAAGCGGCTGCTTTTATACGCCTCGGATTTAATGCACACCGGCGATGCGCTGCCGTTGGTCGGCGACACCGCCACGCTGCGGCAGTTGGTGCTGGAGATGTCGTCCAAATCGCTCGGCATGGCCGGCGTGGTGGACGCCGACAATAAACTCATCGGCATGTTC
>JAPPQJ010000191.1:0-4082 GCA_028817015.1 Gammaproteobacteria bacterium | reverse complement strand
CATCCGCCCCGACATGTTGGCGGAGGAAATCGTCACCACCATGCGCCAGTTTGCCCAGCGCGGCCCGCATGCGGTCAACAGCGTCTTTGTCGTCGATGCCGAACAGCGCGTGGTCGGCGCGCTCAATATGCACGATTTACTCAAAGCCGGGGTCATCTGACCGATGAACCGCCGGCAGAATTTCGCCATTGTCGCGCTGTTCGCGCTGTTAGCCGGGCTGTCAGTGTGGCTCCAATTCGGGTTGCTGGCGCGCCCGGGCGGTGCGGCGGCCGGCGCCGCAGGCGACCGGCCGGACTACTATATCGAGGGTTTTGTCTCCACCGGCATCGACCGTCTCGGCGAACAATACCGGGTCAGCGCCGAGCGCCTGACTCATTACCCGCGCGGCGCGCGGGCGCTGCTCCACCGCCCATACATCGTTCAATACCGAAACCAGGGCGCGCCGCGGCACATCTACGCGGATTCCGGCTGGTTATACGACAACCGCGCCGAGGTGCAACTGTCCGGCAATGTGCGCGTGGTTGAAAACGCCTCCGGCGACCTCGGCGGGGCGGTCGCCACCGCCAGGACGATGACCGTTCGCCTCGGGGAGGGGCGCCGATGAGAACCGGCTTCAAGCGGGTTCGCCGCCTCCATTTCCGCCTCCATTTATGGGCCGCGGTGGCGCTGGCGGGAGTCGCATGGCCGGCCGGGGCGCTCGATTCGGACAAGCGCCAGCCGGCCACGCTGGAGGCCGACGATTTTGAGTTTGACCTGGAGGCTGGAGTGCGCATCTACCGCGGCAATGTGGTCTTTCGCCAGGGGAGTATGCACCTGGACTGCGATGCGCTGGTGACCCACTACGCTGAGGACAACGAACTGGAAAAAGGCGTGTGCACCGGCCGGCCGGGGCGATTCAAACAACGCCCCGAGGGTCGGACTGCCGATGTGCACGGCCACGCGCTCAGCATCACCCTGGACAACCTCAGAAGTTTGGTCATCCTCGACGGCGAGGCCGAGGTCGAGCAAGCCGGCGACCGCATCCGGGGTCGGCGCATCACCTACGATTTGCGCAGTAAAAAAGCCAGGGTGACCGGCGGGGCCGGCACAACCGCCGGGCAAAGCGGCGACGACGCCGGCCAGCGCCCGCACTTGATCTTTCAGCCGCGCAACGAGCAATCGAACTGACTCCCGCCGGCGCACCGGGCACCCGATGAAATCCCTGCAAGCCAGAGGGCTGGTGAAGAAATACGGCCAGGCGGTGATCGTCGATCATGTGGACCTGGGGGTGTCGAACGATGAAGTGGTCGGTTTGCTGGGAGCCAACGGCGCCGGCAAGACCACCAGTTTCAACCTGATCATCGGGCTGGTGCGGCCCACCGCAGGGTGCATCATGCTCGACGGCGAAGACCTCACGCCGCTGCCGATGCACGCGCGCGCGCGCAAGGGAATCGGCTATTTGCCGCAGGAGCATTCGGTGTTTCGCAAACTCACCGTGGAGCAGAACATCCTCGCCGTGCTCGAGGCGGCCGGCAAACATACCGACGCCGAACGGCGCGCCATCAGCGGCAGATTGATGGAGGAATTCGGCGTTTCCGCGCTGCGCGAGCGCCCCGCGATTCAACTGTCCGGCGGCGAACAGCGGCGTGTGGAAATCGCCCGGGCGTTAGCCCTGGAGCCGGCCTTCATCCTGCTCGACGAGCCGTTCACCGGCATCGACCCGCTGGCGGTGCGCGATATCCGGCACATCATCCGGTTGCTGAAAGCGCGCGGCATCGGTGTGCTGATTACCGACCACAATGTCCGCGAAACCCTCGACATCTGCGACCGCGCCTACATCCTGCATTTCGGCCAGGTGCTGGCGTCCGGCCCGCCGCAGGACATCCTCGCCGACTCCAGGGTGCGCGAGGTTTACTTGGGTCACGATTTCCGCATGTAGCCGGCAAACCGGGCACCAGGCACAGTGCTAAAACAACCCGCGGTCCGACATCGACACGAATTCACCATCGCCGATGACCAGGTGGTCGAGCAGGCGCACCTCCACCAGGCTGAGCGCGTCCCGCAGTTTGATGGTGATGGTGGTGTCGGCCTGGCTGGGCTCGGCGATTCCGGACGGATGGTTGTGGGCGACGATGACCGCGGCCGCGTTGCGCGCCAGCGCGTTCTTGACCACCTCGCGCGGGTGCACATGCGCGCCGTTCAGGGTGCCGTAGAACAACTCCTCGTAGTCCAGCACATGGTGGCGGTTGTCGAGATAGACGATGGCGAACACCTCGCGCGGGCGGTCGCGCAGTTGGTGGGTGAGAAATTCGGCGGCCTGTTTGGGGCTGGTCAGCGGGCCTTCGCGCTCCAGTTTTTGCTCCAGATAGCGCTTGCCGAGCTCCAGCGCCGCCTGCAGTTGCGCGCACTTGGCCGGGCCTAATCCGGAGATTTGCCCGAGCGCGCCCTGTCCGGCATTGAGCACCTGGCGCAGGCCGCCGTAGTGACCCAGCAAATCGCGCCCGAGATCGACCGCCGATTTGCCTTTGACGCCGGTGCGCAGAAAAATCGCCAGCAGTTCGGCATCTGAAAGCGCCTGCGCGCCGCTCCTGGCCAACTTTTCCCGCGGCCGTTCATCCGCGGGCCATTTGGTAATCGCCATGATTTTCTCCTTCGGCTTCCGTGCAATTGGTATTACACTTTAACCGATGAGTTGGCATGAAAACAAGCGTGTTTTAGTCGGCGTCAGCGGCGCCATCGCCGCCTACAAGAGCCCGGCGCTGGTGCGGTGCCTGGTGCAGCGCGGTTGCGAGGTGCGGGTGGTGATGACGCGCGCGGCGGAGCAATTTATCACCCCGCTGACCCTGCAGGCGGTCAGCGGCCACCCGGTCTGCCGCCACCTTTTGTCCGCCGACACCGAGTCCGGCATGGGGCATATCGAACTGGCCAGGTGGGCGGAAGTCATCGTGGTGGCGCCGGCTGGCGCCGATTGTATCGCCCGCCTGGCCCACGGCCGCGCCGACGACCTGCTGGCGGCGGTGGTATTGGCCGCCGCCGGCGATGTGGAAGTGGCGGTGGCGCCGGCCATGAACCGGCAGATGTGGGAGAGCCCGGCCACCCAGCGCAATCTGGCGGAGTTGGCGCAGCGCGGCGTGCGCATCATCGGCCCCGCGGCCGGCGACCAGGCGTGCGGTGAAACCGGGCCGGGGCGCATGACCGAGCCCGATGACATCGCCGCCGAACTCATCGGCGATGCGCCGCCGCTGTTGCTGGACGGCGTTGAGGCGCTGATTACCGCCGGCCCGACCTGGGAGGCGCTCGACCCGGTGCGCGGCCTCACCAACCGCAGTTCCGGCAAAATGGGCTACGCGCTGGCGCGGGCGGCGCGGGACTTCGGCGCGCGGGTGACGCTGGTCAGCGGCCCGGTCACTTTGGATGCGCCGAATGGCGTGCGGCGCGTGGATGTGGGTTCGGCCGAAGAGATGCTGGAGGCGGTGATGGCGGAAGCGCCGGCCGCGGATTGGTTCATCGGCGTGGCCGCGGTCGCCGACTACCGCCCGGCGCGCGTGGCCGCGCACAAAATCGCCAAGAAGGACGCGCGCATGCGTATTGAACTGGTGCGCAACCCGGATATTTTGGCCGCGGTGGCCGCAATGAAGCGCGGCCCGTTCACGCTCGGTTTCGCGGCCGAGACCGAAAATGTCATTGCCCATGCGCGGCAAAAATTAACTTCCAAAGGCGTGGATGTAATGGCCGCCAACCAGGTCGGCAGCGGCGATGCCGGCGATGTACTGGGCGGCGATGAAAATGCGGTGACACTGCTCCACAAAGCCCCGCGGCGCGGCGATGTGGCGCTGGAAAAAACCGACAAATACCGGTTGGCGGTGCAAATCATCGAGCATATCGCGCCGTTGTTGGCGGCGCGTCGGCGGGGCGGCGGCGGCGGTCGCGGTAACGATGGCACCGGCGGTGACCGCAGCGGCGCATGAAAATCTCGCTCAAAATCCTCGACCCGCGCATGCGCTCCGGCGGCGAATTCGGCATGCCGCAATACGCCTCAAGCGGCGCGGCCGGCCTCGACTTGCGCGCCTGCATCGACGCGCCGCTGACCGTGCGCGCCGGCG
>JAPPQJ010000101.1 GCA_028817015.1 Gammaproteobacteria bacterium | reverse complement strand
TTCCATTTGGGGGCCGTTCGGTCGCAACCTGCACGAAGACCTGCTGGCGGTGACCGCGCAGGGCGCGTGCATGCATCAAGCGGCGGAAAACCGGCGCATTCTGCACGGCCGCCATGAAAACCAGACCATTCACGATGAAAACGGCATGCGCCACTACTACGAGGAATGGGGCCGCTGGCTGAACCGCCTGCCGAGCGATCCGGACCGCCCGTTTGACGGCGGCGCCGAACGCGCCGGGGGCCGGCGCGAAATGGCGCTGGAAGACGCCTGACCCGGCGCGGGAAAAGCGCGCCGGTTGTGAAGATTCTGAAATTCCAATGATTCTGAAATTCGGTTTGAGGAAATGCCGCGGAGGGGGCGATGACTGTTAATTGCGCTGACACCAAAGAAACCATCAAAGGCCTGATATACCGGGCGTGCCTGTATCAGGACGATCTAAACTGGGACGCCTGGCTGAAGTTGTGCGACCCCGGCTTCCAATACAGCATTTGCGCCTACAGCCCGGAAATCCGGGCCGACATGATCTACCTGAGCGGCAACCTGGAGGACATGCGAAACATGACCCGGATGCTGCCCAAACACAACTCCGATCATTCGCCGCTTAGGCGCCACTGCGTGGCTTATCAAGTCACCGTGGCGGAGGACTGGCGCTCGGCTGAGGCGGTCAGTTCGGTGACGGTTTTTCAAACCCAATTGGACGGCATTAACTCGCATGTGGACGCGGGGGAGTCGCGCCTGTTTCTGGTCGGCCGCTATCACGACAAATTCAAAGTCAACGGCGACGACATCAAGTTTACCGAACGCCAGACCCGCCTCGACACCAGGCGCCTGGACAAGGGCTCGCACTGGCCCATCTAAACTTAAGTATGCGCCGCTGAGCGGCAACCGGAGGAGATCATCAGATGAGTTGGAAAGCGGTCTGCGCCGCCGCTGATGTGCCGGAGCATTCCATTAAGGCCTGCGAGGCGGGCGGAGTCGAGATACTGGTCGCGAATGTCGGAGACGGTTTCCGCGCCTATCCCCCGGTCTGCCCGCATATGGAGGAATACCTGGAAGATTCCGGCGTCTGCAGCAACGGCGTCTTAACCTGCACCAAACACTTGTGGCAGTGGGACATGAAAACCGGCGAGGCGCGCCCGCCCGCGGAAAAGCCGTTGCTGATGTATGAAGTAAAACAGGAAGACGGCCAGGTCATGGTTTTTCTTGACCGGGAGTTGGAGTATGAGTTTGACCGTGACGACCCTGATGACGACGACTGGTGACGGTGCGGCCGGTGACGGGCAATGAAAGGCCGCGGCCAACGCCGGCGATAAGGTCGCCATGCGGCCGATGACCCGGGTGGCAATCGCCGGACGCGAGCGCCGTTTTCACTTCGAGGCATCGGCCGGCGAAAAGATGTTGTTCGCCGGGTTGCGCGCCGGCATTCCGCTGCCCTACGAATGCGCCACCGGCACCTGCGGCAGTTGCCGGGGCCGGCTGAAATCGGGGCAAATCGACGCCGGCTGGCTGCAGGCGCCGGGGCGCAGGCGATTCAAACCCGGGGGCGGGGAGTTGCTGATGTGCCAGGCGGTCGCGCAATCGCCTTGCCGCCTGGCTGTGGCCGCCGACATTCGGGCGTTTCGCGAAGATGATGTGCGCCCCGACCACTACCGGGGCACGCTCACCGGTTGCACGGCGCTGACCGCCGATGTGATGCGCTTTGAAGTCGCGCTGCCCGCGCCTGTGCGCTTTCACGCCGGGCAGTTTTTTGTATTGCGCGCGCCGCGGGTAAGCGGATACCGCGCTTATTCAATGGTGAGTTATGCCGCCCCCGCCGAGCGCCTGGAATTCATCGTTAAGCGCAAACCGGACGGCGCGTTCTCAAACTGGCTGTTCGCCGCCGACCAAAACGGCGCATCGCTGGATCTTTTCGGGCCGCTGGGGCGCGCGACATTTCACCCGGACGAGTCCCGCGACTTGTTCCTGATCGCCGGGGGTTCCGGCATCGCCGGACTGCTGTCGATCCTTGAGCACGCCTGCAACTCGGGTTATCTGCACGACCACAAGGCCGCGCTTTTTTTCGGCGTGAGAACCTGGGACGATGTGTTTTTTTCCGACCGGTTGCTTTCCATGCGGCAACGCGGCGCCGGCAATCTGGCGATCCATATCGTTGTTTCCGAACAGGACCCGGCGCGCCGACCGCCGGCCCGTTTGAGCGGATTTTCAACCGCCCATGGACTGGTGCACCAGGCGGCTTTGCAGGCGCTGTCCGCGCGGTCTGACGGGTTGGGGCGGGGCGCGGCCGACACCCTGGTTTATGTGGCCGGCCCGCAGCCGATGGTGGACGCCAGCCTCGGCGCTTTAATCGCCGGGGCCAACATTCAACCCATGATGATTCGCTATGACAAGTTCACCTGAGCGCCGTTTGGTGAACGGCGGGCCGCAGCAGCGGCGTCAACATCGACGCGCCGGCGCTGCAAAAAACCCGAAGCGGATGATAGGCGATGCCAATAAGGTCATTGACTCAAATGATTTTACAAATGACCGAAAATGGTTTCATACTGAAACAACCTGTGCGGGAGATCGCATGGATGCGGTTGATGCATGATGACATCCCGCGATGCCGCTTACCGCTTATTGCGATATTCGGCATCCACAAATCACCGACACACCAACTGACTTATCGCGGAGGAAAACAGACAATGAACAGACCGAACATGAAATTGACGCCCTCATTCGCATTTGCATTGAGCGCCGCGTTGGCCCTGGTCATCAGCGTGGCCGCGCCCAAACCCGCTTCCGCCGATGTTGATTTTGGCGAGGTCGGAGAGCCGGTGGATCTGGTGATTGGATACCAGCCCTACTATACGGAATCCTGGTCCGGGGTGGTTAACAACGGCAAACAACTGTGGAAAAAATACCTGCCGGCCGGCTCCACCGCGGAGTTCCAAATCGGCTTGCAGGGCTCGGTCATC
>JAPPQJ010000172.1 GCA_028817015.1 Gammaproteobacteria bacterium | reverse complement strand
TGTTCAGATACGCGGTGTTGGCGCGGTACGGAATGTGCGCGCCGGAGCGCCGCGCCTGGTCGATGAGTTGCTCGATGAGAAAATGCGCGCGCTCGTGACCCTCGCGCTCAATGACCGCGGTCAGCGCATCGACCCACTCGCCGGTTTCCATGGCATCGACATCGGAAGGTGGCTTTTGATTAAGCATCCGGGTTGGATCAGGAAATGGGCGCCCGGTCTGTGGCGCCGCCGATTCGGATAAGCCGCCATTGTAGCGGATGGATGAGATTTTCGCCAGTCCGGATGCTATTGTCCGGCCCGGACGGATCGGGTATACTCCGCCTCCTTGTATCCACGCCAACTCCTTTCTTCACCGCAACGGCGGGAAGATGCAACCCGTGAGGAGACCCGAAATCCATGAGACATTATGAAATCGTGCTGCTGGTCCACCCGGACCAGAGCGAGCAGGTGCCGGCTATGCTGGAGCGCTATCAGGAGATGGTGACCTCCGGGGCCGGGCGGGTGCATCGCGTCGAGGACTGGGGCAGGCGGCGCCTGGCCTACATGATCAACGAGGTTTATAAGGCGCATTACATCCTGTTGAATGTGGAATGCGGCCTGGAAACCCTGCGCGAACTCGAGAGAAACTTCAAATTCAACGATTCCATCGTGCGCAGCCTGGTGATTCGCCGCACCCGGGCGGTCACCGAGCAATCCGCGCTGGCCAGGGCCAAGGCCGAAGAGGATCGAATCGAGGCGGAAAAACAGGCTGCCCAGGCACAGGCTGCGGCGCAGCAGGAGGAGGCCCGCCAAGCAAGCGCCGCCCGGGCCGATGGCCCCGAGCGGCAGGGCGCGGACGCCGCTGAACAAGCCCCTCAGGAGGCCGCCCGGCCGGACCATGAAGCGGCCGACCCGGAAGGCGGTCAACCGGCGGATTCGGCCGAACCCAAACAGCAACCGGAGACAGTGTAATGGCCAGGTTTCAACGACGCCCGCGTTTTTGCAAGTTCACCGCTGAGGGGATCGAATCCATCGACTACAAGGATGTGGACATCCTCAAGGCCAATATCAGCGAAACCGGCAAGATTTTGCCGCGGCGCAGCACCGGCACCAAGTCTCACTTCCAGCGGCAACTGGCCACCGCCATCAAGCGGGCGCGCTATCTTGCGCTGATTCCCTATACCGACCAGCACGATAATTAGGCAGATGATGGAAGTCATTTTACTGGAAAAAGTACAGAATCTCGGCGATCTCGGCGAGACCGTCAAAGTGGCCAACGGCTATGCCCGCAATTTCCTCATCCCGCGCAGAAAGGCGGTGCGGGCCACCGAGGAGGCCAAAGCGCAAGTGGAAGAGCGCCGGCGTCAACTGGCGCTACAGGAAAGCAAGCGGCTGGAGGTGGCCCAGGCGCGCGCCGACCTGGCGGTTCGGGAAATCACCGTCACCCGCCTGGCCCTTGAAACCGGCGATCTATACGGCTCGGTTTCGCCGGCGGATATCGCCGAGGCGCTGGTGGCGGCGGGAACCTATGTTGAAAAATCCGAGATCATCCAGCCCGACGGGCCGATTAAACGCATCGGCCAATTTGAGGCCGAGGTGATCCTCCACCCGGAAGTCCGGTTTACCGTGCAAGTCCATGTGCTGGAAGGGGAAAGCAATGCGCCGGGCGGGCTGGCGGATGCCGGTGTTGCGGATGCGTCTGAAGCGGTTGATGCGGTTGATGCGCCTGATGCGCCTGAGGCGGCCGAGGCCGAGGGAGCCGAGGCGCCGGATGCCCCCGATGCCGCCGGCATCGACCAAGCCGAGCCCGGCGGGGACAGGGAGTAACCGCCCGCAAGCCCGCTCGTTGTCCGAAAAAAGCGCTGGGGTGGTGTATAACCGGCTTGGGCACAGATTGTGAAGCGCCGCTGATCGATGGCCATGGCAGAACCCGCCGACTCACCCAAACTCCCGCCGCAGGCGCTGGAGGCGGAGCAATCGTTGTTGGGCGGGCTTTTGCTGGACAACCGCAAATGGGATGAAGTCGCCGGCGCGGTCTCGGCGGATGACTTCTACAACCACCATCACCGCCTGATTTTCGAGGCCATCAGCCGTCTGCAGGAGGACAGCACCCCGGCCGACATCGTGACCGTGTCCGAGTGGCTGGAAAAGCGCGAAAACCTCGACAAGGCCGGCGGGCCGGTATACATCAGCGAGCTGGCCAACAACACCCCCGGCACAGCCAACATCACCGCCTACGCGGAAATCGTGCGCGCCCGCGCCATTCTGCGCTCGTTGATTTTGGCCGCCAACGACATCGCCGAGTCCGCCTACAACCCCCGCGAGCGATCGCCGCGCGAGGTGCTTAATTATGCCGAACAACTGGTGTTCGAGATTTCCGAACGCGACGGCCGCCGCCGTCGGGAATTTACCTCGCTGCAGGACCTGCTGGCCCGCTCGGTCGAGCGCATCGACCAGTTGGCTGAGTCGAAGGAATCCATCACCGGCGTGCCAACCGGTTTCAGCGACCTCGATGACATGACCTCAGGGTTGCAGCCCGGCGACCTGGTGATCGTCGCCGGGCGGCCGTCCACGGGCAAAACCGCCTTTGCGCTGAACATCGCCGAATACGCGGCGGTGGAAAAAAAACTGCCGGTGGCGGTGTTCAGCATGGAAATGCCCGGCGAGCAGTTGAGCATGCGCCTGTTGTCCTCGATGGGGCGCATCGATTCCAACAGAATCCGCACCGGGCGGCTGGACGACTCCGACTGGCCGCGCCTTAGTTCGGCTCTGAAAATACTCGGCGATGCCCGTGTGTTCGTGGACGATTCGGTCGGCCTCAATCCGCTGGAATTGCGCTCCCGGGCGCGCAAACTCTACCGTGAAAAAAACGGCATCGGGCTCATCATCGTCGATTACCTGCAACTGATGGACTCCGCTTCCACCGAGCAGAATGAAAACCGGGCCACGCAAATTTCCGGCATCACCCGCTCGCTGAAAATGCTGGCCAAGGAGTTGAATGTTCCGGTCATCGCGTTGTCGCAGTTGAACCGCAGCGTCGAGCAGCGCCCGGACAAACGCCCGGTCATGTCCGATTTGCGCGAATCCGGCGCCATCGAGCAGGATGCCGATGTCATCTTCTTCATCTACCGGGACGAACTCTACAACGAGGACAGCGAGCACAAAGGCACCGCGCAGGTGATTATCGGTAAACAGCGCAACGGCCCGGTCGGCACCGTCACCCTGACCTTCCTCGGCGAGTATACTCGTTTTGCCGACCACGCCCCGGAGCATTTCGGGCAGCCGGAATAACGCGGCGGCGGACTCCGCGCAATGGATGGGCGATGAAAACGCACAACTGGCGCGCCCGGGCGCGGATTGACGGGCGCGCGCTGCGCCACAACCTTGCGGTGGCGCGGCGCCTTGCGCCCGCCAGCCGGGTGATGGCGGTGGTCAAGTCAAACGCATACGGCCACGGCATGGCCGAGGTCTGCCGTGCGTTGGGCGGGCAAGCCGAGGCCTTCGCGGTTGCCACATTGCAAGAGGGCATCGACTGCCGCGCGGCCGCGCCGTCGGTGCCTGTGACGCTGCTGTCCGGCCTGCAACGGCCGGCCGATTTGCAAGACTGCCGCCGCCACCGCCTCGACCCGGTGCTGCACCACGAGGAACACCTGCGATGGGTCGAGCAACACCGCGGCGCGCTTGGCTCCTTAAGTGCGTGGCTGAAAATCGACACCGGCATGAACCGCCTGGGAATCGCGCCGGCCCGAGTCGCGGACGCGGTCGACCGCCTGCGGCGAAGCGGCGTCGGGGACATCCGCTTAATGTCGCATTTAGCCAACGCCGACGATGTAAGCGACCGCCGCACCGCGACTCAACTGCGGCGGTTCAAACGCGCCACCGCCGCCTTCAAGTCGGCGCGCAGTTTGGCCAACTCGGCCGCGGTGATGAAGTGGCCGCGAACCCATTTTGACTGGGTTAGGCCCGGCATCATGCTGTACGGCGGCGCGCCGTTGCTCGGCGTCCGCGGGCCTGAACTGGACTTGAGCCCGGTGATGCAATTGGAAGCGAAACTCATCTCGGTCAAAACGGTGCGCAAAGGCGAGGCCATCGGCTACGGCGGCGCTTTCACCGCGCCCGGGCCGATGCGCATCGGCGTGGTCGGCTTCGGCTACGGCGACGGTTATCCGCGCATTGTCGACCGCGCATCCGCCGCGCCGCCGCCTGCGGTGCTGATTGGCGGCGCACGCGCGCCGTTGGTCGGCCGGGTGTCGATGGACATGCTGAGCGTGGATTTGTCGGCGTGCGAAGACGCCGCCATCGGCCGCAAGGTGACGCTGTGGGGCGATGGGCTGAGCGTTGACGAAGTGGCCGACTGGGCCGGCACCATTTCCTACGAGTTATTGTGCAAAATCAGCGAGCGCGTGGCGCGCGAACCGGTGGACCCCGCGCAATAAAACCGATGGCCAAACCCAAAACCCGCTACCAGTGTACCGAGTGCGGCGGCGTGACCGTGAAGTGGGGCGGGCAGTGCGGCGAGTGCGGCGCGTGGAACACCCTGGTGCAGAGCGCCGCGTCCGCATCGCCTGAGCGCTTCGGCGGATTCGCGCCGGCCGCGGAGGCGCGGCCACTGGACCAGGTCGATGTTTGCGAGGCCGGCCGCCTGTCCAGCGGCAGCGCTGAATTCGACCGCGTGCTCGGCGGCGGCCTGGTGCGCGGCTCGGCGGTGCTGCTCGGCGGCGACCCGGGCATCGGCAAATCGACGCTGCTGCTGCAGTATCTGTCGGCCATTAGCCGCGACTTGCCGGTGTTGTATGCCAGCGCCGAGGAGTCCGCCGAGCAACTGGCGCTGCGCGCCCGTCGCCTGCAACTGGACGGCGCCCGCCTCAAGGTGATGGCGGAAAACCGCCTGGAAAGCGTGCTGGAAACCGCGCACCGGGAGACCCCGGCGGTGTTAGTCGCGGATTCCATTCAGACGCTGTACAGCGAGGCGGCGTCGCAGGCGCCGGGCAGCGTCTCCCAGGTGCGCGAATGCGCCGCGCGGCTGGTGCGCCACGCCAAGCAAAGCGGTTGCACGGTCATCGTGGTCGGGCATGTGACCAAGGAAGGCGCGTTGGCGGGGCCGCGCATTTTGGAGCACATGGTGGACAGCGTGCTGTATTTTGAGGGCGACAGCGCCAGTGCCTTCCGGCTAATTCGCGCGTTCAAAAACCGCTTCGGGGCGGTCAACGAAATCGGTGTGTTTGCGATGACCGATCAGGGCCTGGTGGATGTCGCCAATCCGTCGGCGATGTTCGTCAGCAAACGCGGCGCGACCCGCCCCGGCAGCGTGGTATTGGCCACCCAGGAAGGCTCGCGGCCGCTGTTGGTCGAGGTGCAGGCGTTGGTCGATGACAGCGCGCTGTCCAATCCGCGCCGCCTGTGTGTCGGCCTGGAGCACAACCGCCTGGCCATGTTGCTGGCGGTGGCGCACCGTCATGCGGGGATTTCCCTGAACGGTTACGATGTGTTCGCCAACGTGGCCGGCGGCGTCAGGGTGACCGAAACCGGCGCCGACCTGGCGCTGCTCATCGCCATCTTGTCGAGCGTCAAAGATCGACCGGCCGGCGGCGACCTGGTGGTGTTCGGCGAAGTCGGGTTGTCGGGCGAACTGCGGCCGGTGCAACGCGGGCTGGAGCGCATTCGGGAGGCGCACAAACTCGGCTTCAAGCGCGCCCTGCTGCCGCGCGCCAACCTGCCCAAGCAAGCGCCGCGCGGCATCGAACTTATCGCGGTGCGCAAGATCGAAGACGCGCTCGGGATATTCGAGGTTTGACGGACCGGGGGCTGCCTGTTTGCGGCAGGGTCGGGAGCCGGTGATGCAGCGGCTCTTGTCGCTTGCGCGGCCCTCTCCACGGCCCTCCCGGGGGAAGAGGGGGATGCGGGTAACCGGAGCATCTCCGTCCGGGAGGGGCAATCAATCCGCCGGATGCGACGCGAAACATCGCCTGCACAGGGCCATCATGGGTCGCTTTTGTGGGTGTTCCTCAGCAGTTCATTGATGCCGACCTTGGCGCGGGTTTTTTCGTCCACGGTCTTGACGATGACCGCGCAGTATAAACTGTGCGAGTTGTCCGCAGCCGGCATCGACCCGGACACCACCACCGCCCCGGGCGGGATGCGCCCGTAACTGACCTCGCCGGTTTCGCGGTTGAGAATGCGCGTGCTCTGGCCGATGAACACGCCCATGGAAATGACCGCGCCTTTGCCGACCAATACGCCTTCCACGATCTCCGATCTGGCGCCGATGAAGCAGTGGTCTTCGATGATGGTCGGGGCCGCCTGCAACGGCTCGAGTACGCCGCCGATGCCGACTCCTCCCGACAAGTGCACATGGCTGCCGATCTGCGCGCACGAGCCGACCGTCGCCCAGGTGTCGACCATGGTTCCCGGGCCGACGAACGCGCCGATGTTCACATAACTCGGCATCAGGATCACATCCGGGGAAATGTGCGCGCCGCGGCGAACCAGTGCCGGCGGCACCACGCGAAACTCGCCGCGGGCGAAATCTTCGCTGGTGTAATCGGTGAACTTGAGCCCGATCTTGTCGTAGTAACTGGAAAATCCGCTGCGAATGATGCGGTTTTCCTCGATTAGAAAGGAAAGCAGCACCGCCATTTTCAGCCACTGATTGACTTTCCAGCCGCCGGCCATCGGCTCGGCGACCCGCATCCGGCCCGAATCCAGCGCATCCAGCGCGTCATCGACCGCTTCGCGCACCCGGGCGGAGACGGTGTGCGGTTTGATTTCGCTGCGGGATTCCCAAGCCTCGAGGATGATTTGTTCGGTTTCTTTCATGGCGCGCTTACAGGTGGTGCTGTGCATGGATGAGATATTATGCCACCGGCGCACGATTAAATATAATGCCCGCGTCCCGGCCTTAGCCGTATAACCGAAACGCCGCCTGTTGCCATGCACGACCGCCCGGTCATATTCCTGATGGGCCCGACCGCCTCGGGAAAAACCGACCTGGCGGCGGCATTGTTTGACCGCCATGACGCCGAACTGGTGAGTGTCGATGCCGCCCAGGTCTATCGCGGCATGGATATCGGCACCGCCAAGCCCGCGCGCGATTTGCTGCGCCGCTATCCCCATCACCTGATCGATATCCGCGCGCCCCATGAAACCTGGAGCGCGGCGGAATTCCGGGACCACGCGCTGACCTTGATCGGCCACATCCACGCCCGCGGCAAACTCCCGATCCTGGTGGGCGGCAGCATGTTTTATTTTTCCGCGCTCGAAAACGGCTTGTCCGAGTTGCCGGCCGCCGACCCCGGCGCGCGCGCGCGCATTTCCCGTGAAATGGAGCAGCGCGGGCCGGCGGCGATGCACAAAAGGCTGCAGCGCATCGACGCCGCGCTGGCGGCGGCTATCCGGCCGTCGGACCCTCAGCGCATCCAGCGCGCACTGGAAATCCACCGCCTGACCGGGTGCGCGCCCAGCGAAGTGATGCGGCGCTCCGCGGCCCGCCGGTTTCCGTTTCCGCTGATTAAACTGGGCCTTTTCACCGCCGACCGGCGGGTGCTGCACGCGCGCATTGAAACCAGGTTCCGGCGGATGTTGGCGCGCGGCCTGGTCGGCGAGGTGGAGGCCATCGCCGCGACCCTCGGCGACGCCGGGCGGCAGCCGTCGATGCGCACGGTCGGTTACCGTCAAGTGCTCGGGTTTCTGCGCAACGAGTTGACCTACGATGAAATGACCGCCAAAGGCGTCGCCGCCACCCGCCAACTGGCCAAACGCCAACTAACCTGGCTGCGCCAGCAGAGCAACTTAGTGTGGGTCGACGCCTCCGCCCGGCCGCCCGTGGACAGCGTCTGCGTTTACCTGCAAAAACGGATTGAGATGGTGCGCGGCCGGGCGGCGGGCTAATTCACCCATTTCCCGATCAGGTCGGAAATGGCGCGGGCGAATTCGCTTTCCAGCGGGAAGGACAGCATGCCCATGACCGAATAGCCCAGCAGCCACGGCATCAGGTAGAAGCGAATCATGTAGAAGAACCAGGCCACGAACAGCGGCACCAGCGGGCGAATCAGGAATCCGGGGGTGATGGGGGCGAACAGTTTGAGCAGGGGGTCGGTGAAGCGGACGAACACCCGCATGAAGAAGAACGAACTGTCTTCGGGGAGGAAAATGCCCATCGCAAAGCGGCCGATTAATGTCCACATGACCGCCCCGAGGAGGTAGTCCAGGGCCAGCACCCACAGCGGGAAGGCTTCGATCATGCGCGTTGCTCGGCCGGGCCGGAGTAAAAGAAAGCCGGGGCGTCGCCGCCCCGGCTCATGGTTTGCAGGCGCTGCGCAATGCCCGGCTAATGGGCCGAATCCAGCACGGTTCTGCCGCGCGGCACGCGGATTTCATCGACCATCGCCCGGGTCTCGGCGTCCGGCTCAGGGGTCATCAGTGACACCGCCACCATGGCGACCAGACTCACCGGCATGCCGATCATGCCGAAGCGC
>JAPPQJ010000066.1 GCA_028817015.1 Gammaproteobacteria bacterium | reverse complement strand
CCGGGCTGTGGAGCACGGCGTAGATGTAGTCGAGCAAGTCCAGCGGCGCGAAGGTGCCGGCGGCGTCGGTTTTTTCAGGGGTGAAGCGCAGGCCGAGTGTTTCGGCGATGGTTTTTACGATGTCGGCGTTCAGGTTGGGGTTGCGCGATGTTTCGCCGCCGAGGCGGGTTTGTTTTTCGTCGGGGTAGCGGTAGAGAGGAAATATGTAACTTATATCGTAGAGCGTGGCGCTCTTATGCGCTGCGATGTGCTTGGTGCACAGCACGGAAAAATCATCTTTTGTAATGCGCGAGGTGATTAGTCCGACATTCTCGCCGCCGAGAAAGTGCCGCATCACCTCCCCGCGTGGCATACAATGAAAGCCCTTTGAGTTGCCGGTGTAATAGGTATGCCGAACATCAAACGGGCGGTAGCAGATTGGTACCGGCTCATCGTTGTTGCCAGCAAAGATGTTTTCTTCCATGTCTTTCCTCGCCAGGCTGACTTTCCAATCCCTGGCATCCCGGCCGAGCGAAAATTCCGTGCGGGCGGTCTCGTCATCCATGGCGCGGAAGCGGGCGATGGCGGCTTTCAAATCCTGCGGCGTGTGGTAAATGGTGAAAGCGTCTCGCGCCGTGACGATGCCGACCGAGTTGACCGGGAACAAATCATTAACCGAAAACCCTTGTTCATACTCGCCCTGCAATTCATAATCCTTCGGCACAAAAAAGTATTGCGGCGCCTGCGGTTTCAGTTCCGCAAAATCAACCTGCCGCAACTCATTGCCCCACAAAAACTGGTATTTGCTTTCCCGCTCGCCGTAGCAGTCATGGTGAAACACGCGCGCCGCCCGGTTGTTTTTCTTGGCGCGGGCTTTGACGAACAGGTTGATGGACACGCCCTGCTGGATGTCGAACACATTCTTGTCCGGCGAGCCGTCCGGCGACACTTCCTTCTTCTTGCTGTTGCCGTGCAGGTCAATGATGTAGATGGCGTCGAAACTCTGCATCAGACTCCAGCGCATGCCGCGAAAGGTGGGGTTGTCGAGAAAACTGTGGTTGTTGATGTAGGCGAGCACGCCGTAGCCGGTGCGGTCAATGAAGTGCTGGCCGCAACGGATGAATTTCACATAGTCGTCGTTAATCCACTTGGCGTTTTTTTCTTTCAGTCTGCCGCCGCCGGGCTCGCGTTTGTAGGCATCCATCAGGCCGGTAATCCATTCGCCTTTGTTCACTGACTCGCCGCTGTAAGGCGGATTCCCCACCACCACCATCACCGGCGTATCGCGCTTCACCTGGTCGGCGCCTTTGGCTTCGTTCGCAATCCAGCGGGCAAAGGGAAACTCGCGCGTTTGCCCCTTGGCGGCGCGGTTTTCCAGCGAGTCGGTCAGAAAAACCCGCAAGCGCTGGCCGTCTCGCAACTTGCAGCCGGTCTCGTTCAGAATCATCTCCAGTTTTACGTGCGCCATCGCATAGGGGGCCATCAAAATCTCGAAACCATGCAGGCGCGGAATTAAATCGTCGCGGGCGTAGTCCGGCCAGGCGCCCCGCTGGCCGTGAAAACTCTCGTGAATATGCTTGACGATGTTGGCAAGAAAGGTGCCGGTGCCGGCGGCCGGGTCCAAAATCTGTACGCGATGAGTGGGCTTGCCGCCGACGGTGATTTTTTCGCTGTCGGCCAGGCCGCGCCGCAGCCCGAATTCTTTTTTCAGAATCGCATCCACGGCGCGCGCGATGAAATTCACCACCGGCTCCGGGGTGTACCAGACGCCGCGACTCTTGCGCAGCTTGGCATCGTAAGCGCCGAGAAAGGTTTCGTAGAAATGCAGAAACGGATCGTTCCGCTGGGTGGCCTTGCCGTAGGCTTTCATCAACTCGTGCACTGCCGAGGCGCGAAAAACGTCGGCGAGGTCGTCCACGATCCAGCGAATGCGCGAGTCCAATTCATAGCCGGCGATGTGCTGAAACAGGTTGCGCAGGAAGGGATTGCTTTTGGGAATCAACTCGGCCGCCTCCTGCCGGGTGAAGGTGGCGGGCGTGGGGTCGTGCAGGCGGGCGGCGAACATGCCGTAGGCGACGGTCTGGGCGTAGATGTCGGCAAACTCGGCCGGCTCGATGTCGGCGATCAGGGTTTCCCGGAATGCTTTGAGCTGATCCCTTAGCGCGCTGTCTTCCTCGCTGACGCCGCCGTCGTTTTTTTCGTCGGCGGTCAGGGCTTCGGCTATTACCCGCGCCAACATCCGCGCTTTGTTCGCCATGCGCTGGGCCAGGCCGTCGGCGGCGGTGATGGTGCGGCCTTGGTAGGCGCCGAAGTTTTCGACCAGGTCGGAGAACTGGGCAAAGTTTTGCGGCAGCGGTTTGATTTTCCCGTCGCGCAACTCGGCGATGGCGATGTCCGCTACCGGTTTCGTTTCGTTGTCGCGGTAGAAACGGAATTCCAGGTAGTTGGTGAAGGCGAAGTTGTCCAGCGAGCGGAGGTAGCGCTGCAACTGTTCGCGGTGCGCCCTGTCGTCCAACGACTTGTCCACATCCTTGGCTTCGATGTAGCCGAGGGGGATTGTATTGCGCGTCAGCACATAGTCCGGCGCGCCGCATTCGACGCGGCTGGGCTCGTTGGT
The DNA here is from genome assembly GCA_028817015.1 of Gammaproteobacteria bacterium. Taxonomy (GTDB): domain Bacteria; phylum Pseudomonadota; class Gammaproteobacteria; order Arenicellales; family Poriferihabitantaceae; genus JAHRAW01. The sequence continues at coordinate 394 of JAPPQJ010000066.1, read as the reverse complement.
GATTGCCACGCCGGGCAACAGCGCGCGCATCAAGGTTTCCAGGTCGCCGCGGTAACTGTGCTCGGTGGCGCCGCCGTGGCGGAGGCGGCCGGCGACTGCCTTAAGGTATGCGTGAATGTCGGGCGAGGCCATTGGGGGAATGTAACATTAACTCAGGTTCACTGAGGATATTTCCGAACGCCTCCGCCCGCCTGCGAGCCGTTACGCACCGGCTTTTTTCCGTCATTCCGGCTTTTTTTCTGTCATTCCGGCGAAAGCCGGAATCCCGCGCAAATAGAGCGCGGAACGCGCACATTGCAGAACCTGACGGTCTGCCTCCTCCCTTCATGGGATATTTCTGCAAAGGAGCGCGAGGCGCGCGCTTTCTATGCGGGATTCCGGCTTTCGCCGGAAT
>JAPPQJ010000035.1:7715-8587 GCA_028817015.1 Gammaproteobacteria bacterium | reverse complement strand
CGCCCACGGTCTTTATCCCCCACCTCCCGGACACTTCCAGGAATGGTCGATTGTAGGGGCCTATATGGACGCCCGCTTAACGGGCATGCCCTTGTCATTGAACAGGGACTGCGGGTGTGGCGGTGGGGGCGACCGGGCGGCGCATTCCGCCCGCCGCCGCTTTTGTGCTACGCTTTGCCACCGAACCGCCTGATTTTTCCGCGCAATGCCGGCTGGTTTTCCTGCGAATTAATGTAACATTATCGACACCGCGAAAAAACATCTGCGCATCGTCCCGATGATGAGCGGATAGCGTGTTCCACCATGAACTTAGCCGTCACCACGGATTATTTGGCCGCCCTGGGCGAAACCCCTTCGTCCAATCAGGAAAAATACGACAATTTACTGGCGGTTGTCGTTCCTGTGGAAAAGATCACCGCTTTACAAAATTTCGACCTCGACCTGTACGGCCTTTTCCAGATCCAAAACCGCCCCGCCCCGTAACTCACCACCGACCACGCCATCATGTATACCGCCCCCATCCGCGACCTGGCCTTTGCCTGCGAATTAGCCGATTTGGACGGCGTTTCCCAACTGCCGGGTTTTGAGGACGCCACACCGGAATTGCTGCACAGCATCCTCGACGAGGCCGGCAGGTTCGCCGGCGAGGTGCTGGCGCCGCTCAACCACAGCGGCGACCGGCAGGGTGCGCGGCTGGAAAACGGCCGGGCGGTGACCGCCGACGGCTGGCCGGCGGCATACCGGCAGTTCGTCGCCGGCGGCTGGAACGGCCTGCCGTTCGACCCGGCGTTCGGCGGCCAGGGCCTGCCGTGGCTGGTGGCCACCGCGGTGGCGGAAATCTGGCACGCCGCCAACATGGCGTTCTCGCTGTG
>JAPPQJ010000035.1:0-7609 GCA_028817015.1 Gammaproteobacteria bacterium | reverse complement strand
CCGCAGGCCGGCTCCGACTTGAGCGCGGTGCGCACCCGCGCCGTCCCCGCGGCGGGCGGCGGCCACCACCTCATCAGCGGCCAGAAAATCTTCATCACCTACGGCGACCACGACCTGACCGACAACATCATCCACCTGGTGTTGGCGCGCACCCCGGATGCGCCGCCGGGAGTCAAGGGCATCTCGCTTTTCATCGTGCCGAAATATCTCGCCGACGCGCAGGGCGACTGGAAGGTGCGCAACGCTGTCGAAACCGTGTCGCTGGAGCACAAACTCGGCATCCACGCCAGCCCCACCGCGGTTCTCCAATACGGCAGCGGCGAAGGCGGCGCAATCGGCTACTTGGTCGGCGAGGAAAACCGCGGCCTCATGTATATGTTCACGATGATGAACCTGGCGCGCCACGCGGTCGGCGTGGAGGGCAACGGCGTGGCCGAGCGCGCCTACCAGCAGGCGGCCGCGTTTGCCGCGCAGCGCATCCAGGGGCGCGCGGCCGACGATACCGGCGCCGAGCGCGTGCCCATCATCCGCCACCCCGATGTCAAGCGGCTGTTGCTGCTGCAAAAATGCCGCATCGAAGCGTTGCGCGCGCTGTCGTTGGTGGTGGCGGCGAGCATCGACCACGCCCGCCGCCAGCCCGATGCCAGGCGCCGGGCGCGGGCCCGCGACCTGCTCGACATCCTGACTCCGGTCATCAAAGGCTACGCCACCGAAATCGGCCTGGAAAATGTGTCGCTGGCGTTGCAGGTGCACGGCGGCATGGGCTTCATCGAAGAAACCGGCGCCGCCCAGCACTACCGCGACCAGCGCATCACCACCATCTACGAAGGCACCACCGGCATTCAGGCCATGGATTTGACCGGCCGCAAGCTGGTCGGCGACGGCGGGGCCATGAACGCCCGGGTGATCGCGCGCATCCGCGAAGAATGCGCGGCCCTGGGCCGCGACGGCGCCGCTTGGGACGACATCACCGCAATGGCCGACAGCATGCGCCCGGCGTTGCATTTGCTGGAAGCGGCGGCCGGGTCGTTGGTGGCCGCGGCCGCCGACGATACCGCGTTGCCGGCCGCGGTGGCCGAGCCGTATCTGCGCTTGTGGGGCGTGGTCGCATGCGGCTGGCTGATGCTTAAAGCCGCCGCCGTCAGCCGCGCCAGATTAGCGCAGGGAGACGACCCGTTCCACCGCCACAAAATCCGCACCGCGCGGTTCTACTTCAGCGCGGAAATGCCGAAGGCGGCCTATTTAGCCGAAGTCATCCGCACCAGCGCCCCGCTCATCACCGAGGCGGACGCGGGGTTGTTCCAGGTGGAGTAATCAACCGACTCCTTTCCTTTTCCTGCGGGGGAGAGATAAAGGGAGAGTGGAAATCAACTCGCCGGAGAAAGTGGGGAAATTCACCGGCGCCGGCCTGAACCGCCCCGGTTTACCCGCCGGCCCTTTCCCCGGCCGCCCGCTCCACCAGGTAATCGATCACATCCAGCAACTTCTCATGACTCCCCGCCAATGACACCGAGGTGCGGTATTTGCCGTCGACGATGATGGCCGGTACGCCGGTGATTTGGTATTTCCCGGCCATCACGGTGGCAAAACTCATCTTGCTTTCAACCGTGAAAGAGTCGAACGCGGCCAGCACCTGGTCGCGCTCGGCGCCGTTTTCGGCCGCCCAGTCGGCGAACTGCTCGCGCGTGTTCAGCGGCCGGCGCGCCTGGTGAATGGCCTGGAAAACCTCGGGGTGCAGTTGCTCGTGCAGGCCGAGCGCTTCCAGCGTGTAATACATGCGCGCGCTGAACGCCCAGTTATCATTCAGGATGGCCGGAATTTGCACCAGTTCGGCATTTTCCGGTTTGCGCTCTTTCCATTTGGCGATGAAGGGCTGAAGCGAGTTGCAGTGCGGGCACCGATACCAGAACAACTCCACCACTTCGATTTTGTCGCCGGTCTGAACCGGCTGCGTCTCGCGCAGCGCCTCGTAGTGGCCGCCCTCGACAAACTGCGCGTCCTGGGCGCGGGCGGGCAGGGAGACGGCGAACAAGACCAGCGCGCCGGCCCAAAGGGAAAGCCAGAAAATGCGCGCGGACAGTTTGGGTGCGAAAACCCAGGCGCGCAGCGTGGACAGGATGCGGTTTTTCATGAGGTCAGCAAACAGGTTAGTGGTTGGGGGTTGGCGGCGGGGCGCCTTTACCGGTGCGCCGCGCCCGTTGCAAAGTATAGCGCATAGGGCGCGCGCTCGTCATGCGCCGGCGCCTAAGAAGTTGGCGATGCGCCGGGCCAGGCCGCCGAAATCGCCGTTGCTCATGGTTATGACCACCGCCTCGCCGTCAAGTTTCCCCAGTTGCTGTTGCAATGCGCAAAGGATTTCATCGGCATGGTCGATGAGCAGGATGTCGCCGCCGCCTTGACCCCCGCCGGGCAGGGAGTCGCCGGCTGCACCGCTGACGATGGTGCAGTCGGCGCACGCCAGCGCCCGGGTCAGGCGCACGCCGTGGGCGCCGGCTTTCATGGTGTTGGAGCGCAACTCAACGATGGCGATGACCCGGCTGCCCGGATGCCGGGCCCGCACCGCACCGAGCGTCTCGCGCAGCGCCGACGGGTGGTGGGCGAAATCGTCATACAGGCTGAGCCCATCCGACTGAAACAACAGTTGCAGGCGCCGTTTGGGGGCCAGGTAGCCGCTGAGGCTGGCGCACGCCGGCGCCGCCGGCACCCCCGCCTGGGCCGCCGCCGCCACCGCTGCGAGCGCGTTTTGCATATTGTGTTTGCCGATGCACCGCCAATCCACCCGCGCCGCCGAGCGCCCGTGGTGAAGCACATCGAAACGCGAAAAATCGTCGCTGACCGGCACCGCACGCCACTCAGCCTCGCTGCCCTCCCGGATGGAAAACCCCACCCGCCGGCTCCAGCAGCCCATGGCCATGACCTCCGCCAGGCGCGCATCGTCGGCGTTCACCACCACGCACCCCCGGCCCGGCACCAGGCGCACCAGATGGTGGAATTGCCGGATAATCTGCCCCAGGTCGTCATAGATGTCGGCGTGGTCGAACTCCAGGTTGTTGAGCACCGCAATGTGCGGGTGGTAGTGAACGAACTTGGCGCGTTTGTCGAAAAACGCGCTGTCGTATTCATCCGCCTCCACCACGAAGTGTCGGCCGCCGCCCAGGCAGGCGGAGCGCGCGAAATTGCCCGGCTGGCCGCCGATTAGATAACCCGGCGCATCGCCGTTGCATTGCAGTATCCAGGCTAAGATGGACGAGGTGGTGGTCTTGCCGTGGGTGCCCGCCACGGCGATCACCGGGCGCCCCGTCAGCACCGTGCGGCGCAGCCATTCGGGCCCGGAGCAAAACGCCAAACCGCGGTTCAACACCGCCTCGACCAGCGCATTACCGCGCGACAGCGCGTTGCCGATAATCACCGTGCCGGGGTCGTCGCCCAGGTGTTCGGGCCGGTAGCCCGGGGCGATTTCAATACCCTGCGACTCCAGCAAAGCGCTCATCGGCGGATAGACCGCCGCATCACAGCCGCGCACCCGGCAGCCGCTGTCCCGGCCCAGTTGCGCGATACCGGCCATGAATGTGCCGCAAATTCCGGCGATAAAAATTTTCATTGGCGCTCCCGCCCGGTTAACCCACCGCTGACCGGCCCGCCGCCGGCCGCCACCGCATCGCCGCCGGCGACCAGGCCAGATGGCCGCTAATGACCGCCGCCCAAGCCGGCGGGATGATACCATTGGCCGCATGCAGGCCATCAACATCATCCGCACCGACGGCGAACTGGCGCAATTCATCGGCGCGCTGGGGCCCTCGGACTGGGTGTCGATAGACACCGAGTTTGTGCGCGAGCGCACCTATGCGCCGCTGCTGTGCCTGATCCAAATGACCGGCGGCGGCCAGGCGTCGTGCATCGACCCGCTGGCCGTGGAGGATTTGTCGCCGCTCGGCGAATTGTTGGCCGACCCGGCGCGGAGCAAAATTTTTCACTCCTGCCGGCAGGACCTGGAAGCCCTGGACACGCGCCTGGCGGTGCGCGCCCGCAACCTGTATGACACCCAACTGGCCGCCGCGTTTTGCGGCTACGGCGACCAGGTCGGTTATGCGCTGCTGGTCGAGTCGATATGCGCGGTGCAACTGGCCAAAGCCCATACCCGCGCCGACTGGAGCCGCCGGCCGCTGCCGCCGGCCGAACTGCAATATGCGGTGGAAGATGTGCAATTTCTGCACCCCATTCGCCGCCAACTGGACCGCCTCCTGGAACAAAAGGGCTGCCTCGAGTGGCACCGCACCGAGTGCGCCCACGCCGCCGACCCGGCCAACCACCGATTCGACCCGGACACCGCCTGGCTGAAACTTAAAGGCGCCGCCCGCCTGGATGCGGTGGGCCAGACCTGCGCGAAAAAACTCATGCGGTGGCGCGAGCACGAGGCGCGCGAGCGCAACCTGCCGCGCGGCTGGGTGATGGCGGACCGCACGCTAATCGACATCTGCCGCAAGCGTCCGAACACGCCCCCCAAGCTGATCAAAATCCGCGGCATCGGCCCGTCCCTGGCCAAACGCTACGGCCCCCACATCCTCACCATGGTCGCCGAAAGCAAAAGCCGGGCGCCGGGGTTGACCGGGCTGCCGTTGCTGAACGCCGATGACCGCCACCGGGCACGGCAAATCCTGTCCCTGGTCGCCGACCTTGCCGAGCAAACCGGCATCAGCCGGACCTTTATCGCCAGCCGCCACGAAGTCGAAAACTTCGTGCGCGGCCAGACCGAACAGCGGCTGTTCCAGGATTGGCGCCTGCAACTGGTCGGCAAGGAAATCCTGGCGCGTTATTCCTGAGCGCCGCTCCCGGCGGCATGCGCCGCATCGGGTAGCAGCACGATCAAACTGCCGTTTTCCTTCATCACCCCGGCGGCGCGCTCGGCGTGCTCGCCGTGACCCCAGAACAGGTCGGCGCGCAGCCCGGTGATGGCGCCGCCGGTATCCTGGGCAAACACCAGCCGCCGGTAGGGGCGCTCCGGGTGGCCGGGGAAATTGGTTGACAGCCACACCGGGAAACCCAGGCCGGCCCATCGGGGGTCAATGGCGATGCTGCGCTGCGCCGTGAGGGGCACGTTGAGCGAGCCGACCGGACCCTCGCCGGGGCTTTCCCGCAGGGTAAAAAACACATAACTGGGGTTGCGAAAAAGCAGCGCCTCGGCCTCATCAGGATGATTGCGCAGCCATTCGCGGATGCTGAAAAGCGAAATATCCTCCCGCTTCAGTTCGCCGCGCTGCAGGAGAATTCTGCCGATGGCCAAATACGGATGCCCGTTCTGGTCGCTGTAGCCGGCGCCGATCAGCCTCCCGTCCGGCAGGCGGATGCGGCCGGAGCCCTGGATATGCAGGAAAAACACCGCATCGCGGTCGTCTATCCAGACCAACTCGTGGCCGGCCAACAACGAGCGGTCGGAGTCGATCTCCCGCCGGGAGTAAAAGGGCACCACCTTGCTCCCGTCCAGGCGCCCGCGCACCCGCCGGCCCTTCAATTCCGGGTGCAGCCCGCCCAGTTCCACCGACAGCAGCGTGTCCGGAGGCCCATACAGCGGATAGCGGTAACGCGGGCCGGGCTGGAAACTGCCGAACAGCAACGGCTCGTAGTAGCCGGTGACCAGACCGGTGCGTTGGCCGCCTGGTCCGTACAGGCGGTGGGGCGTGAACCAGCGCTCGAAGAAGCGCCGGGCGCCGGCGTGGTCCGGTTCGGGGGCATCCTGCGCCGCCCGGCACAGATGACCCCAGTTCGGTCGGGAAGCCATCACTCGGCAACTGCGCAGCAAAGCCGGCCAGGCTTCGGCGTGTGCGTCCTGCTCCCAGCCTTCGACCTGCCGCCAGTCGAGCGCTTCGCCGACCCCGGCCGGGGGCGGCTTGACGGTGGTGCACGAAGCGAGGGCCACTGACAAGCAGATGATCAAAGCGTGCCGGGTTAACCTTTCCCCCTTCTCCCTCCGGGAGAGGGCCGCGCAAAAAAGCAGTGTTATCATGAAAAACCGGCCGGGAGCGGACTTTGGCGCCAGTCTGAAGGGATTGTATCAGGGATGATCCAAATAAAAAGCCCCCCGCCGTCCCCTTGGGGTGTGCCGGCTGTTTGGCCCAATCCGCCGGCACATCGTCTGGCGCGCTTTCGCGGCATCCACAAACACCAGTTCTATTACCATCTCAAAGAATGCGGGCTCCGCTTCAACAGGCGACACCAAACTATGTGCCAATATCGGCTAAAATTCATCCACGAAAGACCGCTCGAAGTATTTTGAACTTTAGAACAAAAGCATGAACTAATGCTCGATGGTTTGGAATATGACGCTGATTTAGGGTGCCAGGTCTCGTGTCCTGCGTCTTTTGGTCTCTTGTAGTGTCCTGTGGTATCCTGTTGTATCCTTTGTTTATCATGTATATTCCATTGAATCCGCGAACCTGATCTCCCCCATGCTGTTCCGCAAACCCTGCCATGCCGCCGCCCGTGGCCGCCGCCTCGCCAGCAGGGGGGGGGGGGGGTGAACATCTGGCGATGCGCGCCAACCCAAGGCTCATTCCACAGCCATGCCATGCGCCAACCAAGTGCTTCATCCGTCGCTTTTCGGACTCCCGCCCCTCATGCCTACACCGCAAGGCCTCGTTGAAGTCTTGACGGGGCGCGCCGAACCGCATCCGGGAGCGGGGATTGGCACCCCGGCTGCCGTCGTCTTTCGTCCCTTTCGTCCTGTTGCGTTGGCGGTGGCGTTGCCCATCCTGGTCGCCTGTCCCACCCTCGCCCCCGCCCAGCAAACCCCCGACGCCACCCACAATTACATCTTCCAGGAAGCCGCAACGCTGGCCGATTACCGCAAGCCGGAGGGCAGTTCGTTTACGGTCACGGTCAGGCGGCGGACGGCGTTGACCGGGGCGCAGGCGGAGCGGACTTTTTGCGCGGTTTTTCCGGCCGGGGCGGAATTGTCGGCGGCGGATTTTCGCGCCAGCGAGACCGCGACCACGCCGGCGACGGCGTATCCGGCGGCCGGGCCGCAGTTTGTTTTTAACGCCTCCAACTGGAACACCTGGCGGCAGTGCATGCCGATGCTGCATACTTTTGACGACCACCGCCCGGAGCCGCAGGAGAGCATCTCGGTGGTGCTGTGGCATTGCCAGAGCGGCAACTGCGCCGACAACAGAAACACCGTCATCCGCGGGCAGATGTCGATTCAGGTCACGGACAACGACATCGCCAACAGCATCAGCATCCGCGCCACCAACTCCGGCGGCGACCGCGACACCAACGCGCCGGGCTTGCAGGTGCATGAAGGCGACACCGTCACCTGGCAAATCCTGGTGCACACCGCGCTCACCACCAGCTTCGTGGATGTCACATTCAACTTGGGCGGCACTTACGGCACGGCCGACAGCAGCACCGGCCCCTTCACCCGGCCGTTTACCATCGCCATCGGCCTCAGCGGCGACTCCAACGACGGCATCCACTCCTTCGACCAGACCATCACCGACGACAGTGCGATTGAAAACGCCGAGACCATCGTCTTCAGCGTCGTATCCGCCACCGACGCCGGCAACATCGCCCCCGGCGGCTGGAGACTGCCGGCCCCGGTCACCGTCACCATCCC
>JAPPQJ010000072.1 GCA_028817015.1 Gammaproteobacteria bacterium | reverse complement strand
AAGTCATCGGCGGCGGCTCGACCATCAACGCGCAAATCTACACCCGCGGCCACCCCGCCGACTACGACAACTGGAATTGCGCCGGCTGGCGTTATGACGAGGTGCTGCCGTATTTCCGCAAGGCCGAGGACAACGACACCTTCGACGACGCCCATCACGGCCGAGGCGGACCGCTTAGCGTGGCCAGGCCGGCCGCGCCGTTGCCGGTCTGCGAGGCGTACTTCCAGGCCGCCGCCGGGCTCGGCATTCCGCGCAACCCCGATTTGGCCGGCGCCGGCCGCGACGGCGTCGGCTACTACCAACTGACGCAACGCCACGCGCGCCGCCACTCGGCCGCCAGCGCGTATCTGCGCCCGGCGCGGCATCGGCGCAACCTGCAAGTGCGCAAGCGTGCACAAGTGTTGCGCGTGTTAATTGAAAACGGCCGCGCGACCGGCGTCCAGTTGGCCGGCGGCGAGCGCGTCCACGCCGAGCAAGTGATTCTCGCCTGCGGCGCCGTCGGCTCGCCGTGGCTCTTGCAACTGTCCGGCATCGGCCCGGCCGCGCACTTGGAATCGGTCGGCATCGACACCGTGCTCGACCGCCCGGCGGTCGGCGCCAATTTGCAGGACCACCTCGACCTGTTCACCATCTGCGAATGCACCGGAGAGCACAGTTACGACAAATACGCCCGGCCGCACTGGTCGCTGGTGGCGGGGTTGCGCTATCTTTTCACACGCGGCGGGCCGGCGGCGTCATCGCTGTTTGAGACCGGCGGCTTCTGGTATGCCGATGCCGATGCCGCGCACCCCGACATCCAACTGCACCTGGGCTTGGGCTCCGGCATCGAGGCCGGCGTGATGCACATGGACAACGCCGGCGTCACTCTCAACTCCGCGTACTTGCGCCCGAGATCGCGCGGCAGCGTGCGACTGGCCGCCGCCGATGCGCGTCATGCGCCGCTTATCGACCCCAACTACTGGCAGGATTCCCGCGACCGCGCGATGTCGATTCGCGGCTTGAAACTCGCGCAAGAAATCATGCGCCAGCCGGCGCTGAAAAAATTCATCCGCCGTGCCTGCCTGCCCGGCGTTGAGGTCAAAACCGACGCCGACTACGCGCATTTCGCCGGCCTGCACGCCAAAACCGACCACCACCCCGCCGGCACCTGCCGCATGGGCGCCGACGCCGATGCGGTGGTCGACGAGCGCCTGCGCTTCAACGGCGTCAGCCACCTGCGCATCGCCGATGCGTCGATTATGCCCAACCTGATTTCGGCCAACACCAACGCCACGGTCATCATGATCGCCGAAAAAGCCGCCGACATGCTGCGCGAGGATTGCGGGTTGTAATGGCGGCGCCACGCCCGCAGTCCCTCGTTCAAGCCGGGGCGCGCTTTTGAGCGGGCGTCATCATGGCTCCTTCGGTGCCCGCCGGCGCGTCAGCCGGGGTCGGCGGGGGCGGAGGCGATATGCGCCCAGCCGAGGTGGGCGCGCATGTGCATGAAGGGTGAATGCACGCGGATGATGTCCACTCCCTGCTGGCACAGCGCCAGCGACATGCCCAGGGTTTCCAGGTCGCGCTGCGCCGCGGGGCGGGCGCCGGTCAGGCCGTGCATGAATGATTTGCGCGAGTGGCCGACCAGCAGCCGCAGGCCCGCACGGCGCAACTCAAAGCAGCGGGAAAGCAGATCGAACGACTGAATCGCGGATTTTCCAAAGCCGATGCCGGGGTCGAGGATGATGCGGCTGAGATCGAGACCGGCCGCCGCCCAGGTTTCCATTCTGCGCTCCGTCCAGTCGGCCACCTGGCGCACCGCGCTGCGCTCGCCGGGCAGTTGCAAGGCGGGGTCCGCCGGCACGCTCAAACTGTGCATCGCCACCACCTGGCAGCCGCTGTCTCGCGCCACCGCCATCATGTCGGCGCTGCCCAGGCCGGTTGCGTCGTTGATCATGTTGACGCCGTAATGCAGCGCCTTGTCGATGATCGCCGGGTGGCGGCTGTCCAGCGACAGCCAGGGCTTGATGCGCCGCCCTTGCAGGCGTTCGGCGACCCTGCCCAGCACCGGCTCGAGGCGCGCCCATTCATCCGCCAGGTCGAGCGCCCGGGCGCCGGGCCGGGTCGACTCGGCGCCGATATCGATGATATGCACATGGCGCGCAAGCAGTTTGTCCAAGTAATCGTCGAATGCGTCTGGACACCGCCAGCGGCCGCCATCCGAGAACGAGTCCGGGGTCAGATTGACGATTGCCATCCACAGCGGAATCGGATGCACGCTGTGGGTCAGATCAAACACGCTCTCGCCGTTGTCGCCGACCGGCAAATCCGCATCCAAATGCAGAAGCGGAGTCAGGACGAAGTCGCGCTGAGGCAATCCGCCGTGGGGGATGGTCAATTCGCCGCCACCCGACCGGTGCTCGTGCCAAAGCAGCAGGTCGATGTCAATCGGGCGGGGCGCCCATTTCGGCCCGGGCAAGCGGCCCAGATCTTTCTCGATGCGTTTGACGATGGCCAGGCCCTGCTGAGGCTGCCAGTCGGCGTCGCCGCTGACCACCAGGTTCAGATACGGTTTGTGCCAGTCGGGCTCGGCGTCAGCCGGCAGCATGGCCGGCGATTCAACCACCGGGGAAACCTGCTGCAGGCGAAAGCCGGCGCCGACCAGTTCGTCAATCGCGCGCTCTAAATTGCCGCTTCGGCCTCCATCGTTGGCGCCCAGGCCAAGATAGATGGTCATCTATGAATTCATCTCAGCGAGTCGATTAAATCCGCGATGAATTTTTCGCCGGCGGCCAGCTGCGACAGTTCCACAAATTCGTTGGGGCGATGCGCCTGTTCGATGGAGCCGGGCCCGCAAATCACCGTGGGGACGCCGGCGGTTTGGAAATGTCCGCCTTCGGTGCCGTAACTGACCTTGCCGGGCTCGATGCCGGCCGCGCCCAACAAGTCGGACGCCAGAGCGATGACCGCATCGGCGGCGGCGGTGTTCATGCCCGGATAATCGGATGAAGTCTCCCAGTCAAAACCGGTGTCGGCGCTGACCGCATGCATCTTCGGAATCAAGTTCTCCTCGA
>JAPPQJ010000065.1 GCA_028817015.1 Gammaproteobacteria bacterium | reverse complement strand
CCGCCATCGCCGCGCGCATGGTCGAGTTAAACCGCACCATCAACTGGGTGCCGCCCGCCACCCGCGACGGCCGCTTCGGCAAGTGGCTGGAAAACAACATCGACTGGGCGTTGTCGCGCGAGCGGTTCTGGGGCACGCCGCTGCCGCTGTGGCACGACGGCGACGGCGATTTCATCTGCATCGGCTCGCGCGGCGAGTTGGAAGAATTAGCCGGCCGCTCGCTCGCCGACATCGACCTGCACCGCCCGCAAATCGACGACATTACTTTTGCCATCGACGGCAAAACCTACACCCGCGTGCCGGAAGTCATCGACTGCTGGTTCGACTCCGGCGCGATGACCTACGCGCAGTGGCATTATCCGTTCGAGAACCGCGCCGAGTTCGAGCGGCACTTCCCCGCCGACTACATCTGCGAAGGCATCGACCAGACGCGCGGCTGGTTCTACACCCTGCACGCCATCGCCGCGCTGGTCTCGGACAGCGTCGCGTTTAAGAACTGCGTGTGCTTAAGTCACATCGTCGATGAGCACGGCAAGAAAATGTCCAAATCGCAGGGCAACATCGTCGACCCGTATGATGTGTTCGACAGCGTCGGCGCCGACTCGTTGCGCTGGCTGTTTCTGGCCCGCACCGCGCCGGAAGGCCAGAAGCGCATCTCCACCGCCATCGTGCGCGAGGTGACCGCATCATTCGTCAACACCTTCTGGAACACTTATGCGTTTTTTGTTTTGTATGCGCGCCTCGACCGAATCGACTTGAGCCTCGAAGTGGAACATGAGAAGCGCCCGGAAATCGACCGGTGGATTTTGGCGCTCGCCCATCAGACGGTGAAAACCGCCACCGAAGCGCTCGATGAATATGACGCGAGGCGGGCCGGCGAGGCGATTGAAAAGTTGGTTGACCAGTTGAGCAACTGGTATGTGCGGCGCAACCGCCGGCGATTCTGGAAAAGCGCGCGCGGCGATGACAAGCAATCGGCGTATCTCACGCTGTTCCAGTGCATCGACCTGTGCCACCGCATCATGGCGCCGTTCATGCCGTTTTTGAGCGAGGCGGTGTACCGCAACTTATACCGCGCGGTGCCGGATGCGGCGGAGAGCGTTCACCTGACCGCGTGGCCCGAATACGATTCGCAACTCATCGACCGGCGCTTAATCTTCGAGATGGATGTGGCGCAGCAGGTGGTCGCGTTGGGGCGCTCGGCGCGCGAGGAGAGCCGCATCCGCGTGCGCCAGCCGCTGCCCCGCATCCTCATCAGCGCCGGCGATGAAGACGCGCGCGCGGCGATTGAAAAGCACCGCGCGCAAATCGCCGAGGAACTCAACATTAAATCGGTGGCCTTCATCGCCCGCGACGCCGACTTGGTCGGTTATGTTTTGACGCCCGACTTCCGCCGCCTCGGCAAGCGGCACGGCCGCCTGATTCCGGCCATCAAAGCCGCGTTGGCCGCGAAGAGCGGCACACCCGACGGCGCCCGCATCGCCGCGCGAATCGGCGCGAAAGAAAAGGTCGCATTGCCCGTCGAGACCGCCGATGGTGTCACCGAAATTGAGTTCGAGGCCGGCGACATCCGCGTGCAAACCGCATCCGCACAAGGCTACGCCTGCGCCCGCGCCGAAGGATTCCTGGTCGCGCTGGACACGGCGCTGGATGAGGCGTTGGTGGTCGAGGGAATCGCCCGCGAAATCGTGCGCAGCGTGCAGGATGCGCGCAAATCCGCCGGGCTGCAAATCTCCGACCGCATCGCGCTTTGCATCCGCGGCGCGGGGCGCGTCGGCGCCGCGTTGCGCGAACACCGCGACTACATCATCGGCGAAACTTTGGCGTCGACGCTTGCGGATTCGGAATCCGGCGGCGCGGATGACACGCATGGCGACTACCAATTCAGCGCCGAGCGCGAAGCGGGCGATGAGCGATGGACGCTGGCATTCAGCAAGTCCGCGCATCGGCCATGAGGGTGCTGGTCACCGGCGCCGCCGGCTTCATCGGCGCGGCGTTGTGCGGGCGGTTGCTGGCGCGCGGCGACAGCGTGGTGGCGGTTGACAACATGAGCGATTACTACGATGTCGAGTTGAAGAAAGCGCGCCTGGCGAATCTGCACAACGCGGCGCAGGCGGGCGCCCTGGACTTCCGGTGCGTGGATGTCGCCGACCGGGAGGCGGTGGCGGCGTTGTTCCGGGACGCGCGTTTCGATGCGGTGCTGCACATGGCCGCCCAGGCCGGGGTGCGGTATTCGCTGGACAATCCAGGCGCGTATATCGACTCCAACCTGGCCGGTTTCGGCAATATCCTCGAAGGCTGCCGGCACGCGCAAGTCGCGCATTTAGTCTATGCGTCGAGCAGTTCGGTCTATGGCAACGCGCCGCCGCCGTTCGCCGAGGCCGACCCCGTCGACCATCCGGTGTCGCTGTATGCCGCCACCAAGAAGGCCAATGAATTGATGGCGCACGCCTACGCCCACCTGTACCGCCTGCCGTGCACCGGCCTGCGCTTTTTCACCGTCTATGGGCCGTGGGGACGGCCCGACATGGCGTTTTTCAAGTTCGCCCGATTGATGTTGGCCGGGCGCCCGATCCCGGTTTATAACCACGGCAACCTGACCCGCGATTTCACCTATATCGACGACATCGCGGAAAGCGTGATGCGCGTGCTCGACTCCCCGGCCCGCCCCGACCCGGATTACGATGCGCGCGCTCCCAATCCGGCGGCCGGCGATGCGCCGTTTCGCGTGTATAACCTCGGCAACGGCGGGCGGGTGCAACTCATGGATTACATTCGCGCGCTGGAAACGGCGCTCGGCGTCAAGGCGAAATGCGAGATGCTGCCGATGCAGGCCGGCGATGTGCGCGCCACCTGCGCCGACATGCGCGCCCTGGCCGCCGACTTCGACTTCACGCCGGCCACTTCCGTCGAGGACGGACTGGCGGCGTTCGCCGAATGGTATCGAGATTATTACCGCGTTCCACGCCGCAACGGATGACGCCGAAGCAACAGTTGCTTGAAAAAATTTCGCGGCGCGAGGCCGTGGTCGCCATCTACGGCCTCGGCTATGTCGGCCTGCCGCTGG
>JAPPQJ010000147.1 GCA_028817015.1 Gammaproteobacteria bacterium | reverse complement strand
GTTGTTTTTGTGGCCGATGGGGGTGAGGAAGGCGCACGAGGCGGCCACCGCGACGGCCATGAGGAATGCGTCCGGGTTGACGCCCAAGCGTGCCGCCAGGTCGAGGGCGATGGGTGCGGCGATGATGGTGGTGGCGGTGTTGTTGAGGACATCGGACAGGGTCATGGTCACGACCATCAGGAGGATCAGCACCGCCACCGGCCCGTAGCCGGCCGCGAAGTCCAGCAGCGCGCGGGCGATGAGCGCGGTGCCGCCGGCGTCTTGCAGGGCCGCGCCGATGGGAATCATGGAGCCTAACAGCACGATGACGGGCCACTCGACGGCGGTGTATAAATCGCGCAGCGGCACGATGTTGAACGCGACCATGACCACGCACACCACGCCCAGCGCGCTCGCCAGGCCAATCAAACCAAAACTTGTGGCGGCGATGGCGGCGGCGAACGCGCCGACCGCGAGCCACGCTTTGTCGCGCTGCACCACGCGCAAATCGCGCTCCTGCAGCGGCAGGCCGCCGATTCGCGCGGCGATGTCCGGCAGGCGCTCGGTCGGGCCCAACAACAGCAGCACATCGCCGGCTTGGATGGTGAGTTTGCGCACGCGGTCGCGAAACGATTTGCCCTGGCGCGACACGCCCAACAGGGTGACGCCGTGCCGATACTGCAGGCGCATGTCCAGCGCGGTGCGCCCCTCGATGGCCGCGCCCTGCGGGGTGACGATTTCCATGAACGACAAGTCCTCGCCGATGAGACCGTCGCGCTTTTCCGGGCCCGCGTATTCCAGGCCGCACTCGCCGACGAAGCCGTCGATGCCCGCGGCGTTGGCTTCGATGACCAACATGTCGTTCTTGCGAATCACTTCGCGCCGGGCGTGGCCGGGGAATCGCTTGCCGCGCCGCACCAGGCCGATGACGGCGACATCCGATGCCTCCGCCAAGTCGTCCAGGTCGCGGACCTTTTGGCCGATGAGTTTGGATTTTTCGCCGACTTTCACCTCGGCGATGTATTCCTCGATGGCGAAATGCCCGCCGCCGGCCGCGTCGCCGCCGCGGCCCCCGGGTTGCGGAATCAACCGCCAGCCGACCGCCGCGATATACGCCACGCCCGCGACCGCCGCGACCAGGCCGACCGGCGCGAAGTCGAACATGCCGAAGGCGTCGCCGAGCGCCTCCTCGCGCAAACTGGCGACGATGATGTTTGGCGGTGTGCCGATGAGCGTAATCAGGCCGCCGAGAATCGACGCGAACGACAGCGGCATCAAGGTCAGCGCTGCGCTGCGTTTGGCTTTGGCCGCGGCCTGCATGTCGATGGGCATCAAAAGCGCCAGGGCCGCGACGTTGTTCATCAGCGCCGACAGCGCCGCCGCCACCGTGGACATGACGCTGATGTGCGCGAACAGCGAGCGGCCGCGCGCGGCGATGTGGCGCGCCACCAGCTCCACCGCGCCGGAGTTGGACAGGCCGCGGCTGACGATGAGCACCAGCGCGATGATCACCGTGGCCGGATGGCCGAAGCCGTCGAAGGCGCGCGACTCCGGCACCACGCCGATGAGCACCGCCGCCACCAGCGCACCGAACGCGACCAGGTCGTAGCGAATCCGCCCCCACAACAGCAGCGCGAATATCACACCTAACAGCGAGAACAGCAGGACTTGTTCGGCGGTCATGGTCTGTGTCGGTGAAGCCGCCATGCCGGGGGTTGGCGGGCGGGAGGAAGGCGCCGGGGCGCCCGCTTAAGTTCGCATGGCCGCCGCCGGCCGTTCAGGGGTAACTGACTTTGAGGATTTCATAGACGCGCTTGCCGGCCGGCGCATCGACTTCGATTTCATCGCCTTCGCTTTTGCCGACCAGCGCGCGGCCAATCGGTGAGCGGATGGAAATGCGCCCGTGGTCGAGGTCGGCTTCCAGGTTGCCGACCAGTTGGTAGGTGACATCGCTGTCCCGGTGTTCGTCATACAGCGCCACCGTGGCCCCGAACACCACCTTGCCGGGCGCGTTGAGCGTGGCCGGGTCGATGACCTCGGCCGCCGACAGACTCGACTCCAGTTCGCGGATGCGCGCTTCGATCAGCCCCTGCTGCTCCTTGGCGGCGTCGTATTCGGCGTTTTCGGACAGGTCGCCGTGGGCGCGGGCCTCGGCGATGGCGGCGATTACCTGCGGACGGTCGGTGGTCTTCAGGCGTTTCAGTTCGGCGCGAAGTCTTTCCGCGCCGGCGCTGGTGAGAAGGATGCGCTCGGTATTCATGGTGTCGGTTGCGGCGGTGGGTTGGCGGCGGGCGGCGGACTCAACCGCCCTTGTCGAACTGCTGATGCAGGGTTTGCAAACGGTGGATGGTCATCTGGTCCGCCGATTTGTGCGCTTCGACCGCGGCCCGGGCCGCCGCCAGGGTGGTGAAATAGGTTACTTTGTGCAGCAGGGCTTCGCGCCGGATTGTATAGGAATCTTTCAAACTTTGCTTGCCGGCCGTGGTGTTGATAATCAGGTGGAATTGGTCGTTTTTGATGCGGTCCACCACATGCGGGCGCCCCTCTTTGACTTTGTTGACGCGCTCCACGCACAGGCCGGCACCGGACAGGGCGGCGGCGGTGCCCTCGGTGGCCACCAGTTCAAACCCGGCCGCCGACAGGTAGCCGGCCACCGCCGCCAGGCCCGCCTGGTCTTCGGTTTTGACGCTCAGCAGCGCGCGCCCGGCGCGCGGAATGCCGAGGCCGACCGCCTGCTGCGCCTTGCCGAAGGCCTCGCCGAAACTGCCGCCGACTCCCATCACTTCCCCGGTGCTCTTCATTTCCGGCCCGAGCACGGTGTCCACGCCGGGGAATTTAATGAACGGAAACACCGCTTCCTTGACCGAGTAGAAAGGCGGGATGCGCTCGCCGCTGACCCCCTGCTGTGCCAGGCTGACGCCGGCCATGCACCGGGCCGCGATTTTGGCCAGCGGCCGCGAGGTTGCCTTGGAGACGAACGGCACGGTGCGCGAGGCGCGCGGATTGACTTCCAGCACATAGATGTCGGCGCCCTTGACCGCAAACTGCACATTCATCAGCCCGACCACGTTGAGGGCCAGCGCCAGTTCGCGGGTCTGGCGGCGCAGTTGGTCCTGAACCGCCGGCGGCAAACTAAACGGCGGCAGCGAGCAGGCCGAGTCGCCGGAATGCACGCCGGCCGCCTCAATGTGCTCCATGATGCCGCCGATCAACACCGCCTGGCCGTCGCAAATGGCATCGACATCCACTTCGGTGGCGTCGCCGAGAAAACGGTCCAGCAGCACCGGTGAGTCGAACGATGCGAGAAGCGCGGAATTCATATAGTCGCGCAAATCGTCCGGGTGGTGGACGATTTCCATGGCCCGCCCGCCGAGCACATACGACGGGCGCACCACCAGCGGGTAGCCGATCTCATCCGCCAGAGTCAATGCCTCGGCGGTTTGTGTGGCGGTGCGGTTGGGCGGCTGCAGCAAACCCAGCCGGCGCAGCAGTTGCTGAAAGAACGCCCGGTCTTCGGCCTGGTGAATGGATTGCGGGGAAGTGCCGATGATCGGCACCCCGGCCGCCTCGAGCGCGCGCGCCAGTTTAAGCGGCGTCTGTCCGCCATACTGCACGATGACGCCGGCGGGTTTTTCGATGCGCGCGATTTCCAGCACATCCTCCAGGGTCAGCGGCTCAAAATACAGCCGGTCGGAGGTGTCGTAGTCGGTCGATACGGTCTCCGGGTTGCAGTTGACCATGATGGTCTCATAGTTGTCTTCGCGCAGGGCCATGGCGGCGTGCACGCAGCAGTAGTCGAACTCAATGCCCTGGCCGATGCGGTTCGGTCCGCCGCCTAAGATGATGATTTTTTGGCGCGCGGTGGGGGCCGCCTCGCATTCCGAGTCGTAACTGGAATACAAATAGGCGGTGGCGGCGTTGAATTCGGCGGCGCAGGAATCGACCCGCTTGAACACCGGGTGAATGCCGTGGCGGTGGCGGAATTCGCGCACCGCCGCCTCGTCGGCGTTCATCAGGCGCGCGATGCGGCGGTCGGAGAAGCCTTTTTGCTTCCAGGCCCGCAGGTCGGGCGGTTCGAGTTCGGCAAACCCGGCCGGCGCGCGCCCGGCGATGTCGGATTCGGTGCTGACCAAATCCTCCAGTTGCGCCAAAAACCACGGGTCGATTTTGCAAATCGCGTGAATTTGCTCGACGCTCAGGCCGTGGCGAAACGCCTCGGCCAAATGCCACGGGCGTTTGGCCCCGGGCACGCGCAACCGCGCCGCCAATCCCTCCTCGGTTGACTCGCCGTCGGTCGGCAGCGACTGCTGGTCCAGCCCGTCGGCGCCGATTTCCAGCGCGCGCAACGCTTTGTGAAACGATTCCTGGAAGGTGCGGCCAATCGCCATCACTTCGCCCACCGATTTCATTTGCGTGGTCAGCGTGGCGTCGGCCTGCGGAAATTTCTCGAAATCGAATCTTGGAATCTTGGTGACCACATAGTCGATGGTCGGCTCGAACGAGGCCGGCGTGGCTCCGCCGGTGATGTCGTTGGCCAGTTCGTCCAGGGTAAAGCCCACCGCCAGTTTGGCCGCCACCCGGGCGATGGGGAATCCGGTCGCCTTGGAAGCCAGCGCCGACGAACGCGACACCCGCGGGTTCATCTCTATGATGATCATGCGGCCGTCATCCGGGTTGACGGCAAACTGCACATTCGAGCCGCCGGTGTCGACGCCGATTTCGCGCAGCACGGCGATGCTGGCGTCGCGCATGATCTGGTATTCCTTGTCGCTCAGGGTCTGCGCCGGCGCCACCGTGATCGAATCGCCGGTGTGCACGCCCATCGGGTCGAAGTTTTCAATCGAGCAGACGATGATGCAGTTGTCTCGGTGGTCGCGCACCACCTCCATCTCGAATTCCTTCCAGCCGAGAATGCTTTCCTCGATCAGAAGTTTGGCGGTCGGCGAGGCTTCCAGCCCGCGCCGGCACACCTGGTCGAACTCTTCGGCGTTGTAGGCCACGCCGCCGCCCGAGCCGCCGAGCGTGAACGACGGCCGGATGATGGCCGGGAAGCCGACCGTTTCGGCCACCGCGCGCGCCTGTTCCAGGTTGCGGGCGATGCCGCCGCGCACCGTTTCCAGGCCGATGCGGCGCATGGCTTGCGCGAACAACTGGCGGTCTTCGGCCTTGTCGATGGCGCCGCTGTCGGCGCCGATCATTTCCACGCCGAAACGCTCCAGCACGCCGTGGCGCTGCAAATCAAGGGCGCAGTTCAAGCCGGTCTGGCCGCCCATGGTCGGCAGCAGCGCATCGGGGCGTTCGGCCTCGATGACCCTGGCCAGGGTGCGCCAGTTGATCGGCTCAATGTAGGTGGCGTCGGCGAAATCCGGGTCGGTCATGATCGTGGCCGGGTTGGAATTGACCAGGATGACCCGGTAGTTTTCCTCCGCCAGGGCTTTGCAAGCCTGCACGCCCGAATAGTCGAATTCACAGGCCTGGCCGATGGTGATCGGGCCGGCGCCGATAATCAGCACGGAGTGGAGGTCGGCTCGCCTGGGCATGATGGGGTTGCTTAAGCGCCGGCGCGCGAGCGCATCAGGGCGATAAAACGGTCGAACAGGCCGCCGATGTCGTGCGGGCCGGGGCTGGCTTCGGGGTGGCCCTGAAATGAAAACGCCGGTTTGTCGAGTCGCTCCAATCCCTGCACGCTGCCGTCGAACAGCGAGCGGTGGGTGATTCGCAGGTGCGCCGGCAGCGGCGACTCGCGCACCGCGAAACCGTGATTCTGGCTGGTGATCAGCACCCGGCCGGTGTCCAGGTCGCGCACCGGATGATTGGCGCCGTGGTGGCCGAATTTCATTTTTTCAGTTTGCCCCCCGCTGGCCAGCGCCAGCAACTGGTGGCCCAGGCAGATGCCGAACATCGGCATGTCCCGGTCGAGGAGGTCGGCGATGGTTGCAATGGCGTAGTCGCACGGCTCGGGGTCGCCGGGCCCGTTGGACAAAAACACGCCGTGCGGCCGGTGCTCGAGAATTTGCGCAGGCCCGGCCCGGGCCGGCACCACCACGATATCGCAGCCGCGCTCGGCCAACAGCCGCAGGATGTTGTGTTTGACGCCGTAATCGCACGCCACCACCTTGAATTTGGGCGGCGGCGCATCGCCGTATCCGCGGCCCAGGCGCCAACTCCCCTGGCGCCAGCGGTAGGCTTGTTCGGCGCTCACCACTTGCGCCAAATCCATGCCGCCGAGCCCCGGAAACGCCCTGGCGGCCGCCAGCGCGCGCTTCGCATCCGGCGCCGGGCCGGCGGCGATGCAGCCGCGCTGCGCCCCTTTGGTGCGCA
The DNA here is from genome assembly GCA_028817015.1 of Gammaproteobacteria bacterium. GTDB lineage: Bacteria > Pseudomonadota > Gammaproteobacteria > Arenicellales > Poriferihabitantaceae > JAHRAW01. Next base: position 2,415 of record JAPPQJ010000147.1, on the reverse strand, counting down.
GCAGGCGGGTCAGTTTGCGCGTGTCGATGCCGCTGATCGCGACCACGCCGTTGTCGGCCAAATACGCCGGCAGACTGGATTGCGCGCGCCAGTTGCTGTGCAGGCGCGGCACGTCCTTGACGATGAGGCCGGCGCAGAAAACGCCGCGCGATTCGCAGTCCTCGGCGGTGGCGCCGACATTGCCGATGTGCGGATAGGTCAGGGTCACCAGTTGCCGCGCATAGGACGGGTCGGTGAGGATTTCCTGATAGCCGGTGATGGCGGTGTTGAACACCACCTCGCCGCTACTCAACCCGCCGGCGCCGGCCGATTGGCCGTGAAACACGGTGCCGTCTTCAAGGATGAGCAACGCCGGGTCGGTCAACGGTTTCTCCTGCGATGGCGCCGGGTCGGCGCCGGCCGACCGGGGAGGGTTGCAACGGTTTGCGAAGGAAACGGTAAACGGTAAACGGCGGGAACCGCGCGCATCCGCGCCGCCGGTGGCGCTGTCTCACGAGTTCCCGAAAAAAAAGAATTCGGATTCAGTTCTGCACATTCGACGGGTCATCGCCGGTTCGCCGGCGTGCCCGGTATTTTAGCCGTCAAGCGGCGGCAATTCAACGCGGGGTGCAGGCCCATGCATGTGAGACTCAGGCGGCCCCGGCGGTGTCGGTATGCGCCATGGGAGGCATCGAATCGCCCGGCAACCGGTTGCGGGCCGCCTTCGACGCATCAAGGCTCCGCCGGCAGAAACTGCACTTGGTCCATTGCGACAGCGAGGTCGACTTTGGCTTGGGGGGCGTGCTGGCGGTCGCCCCGGTGGTAGCCTTGTTCGATTTGGATGGAGGTTTTTTCAGCCGCGACGACATAACGGATGAGCGAGCCGAGGAATTCCGCATTTTTAACGCGGCCGCTTAAGCGAACCACTCCATCGTCGGCGGAGTCCGCGCTTGTTGTGTGCACGCTTTGCGGCCTGAAAATGAGGACGCCCCGGCGGGCGCTAACGGCCGCCGGGAAGTTGATTCGGGTGCCGGCTTCCGTGACCAGCACGGCCGGCGCCTCGGCGCGCTCCACTTGAACCCGCAGAACATTGATGGCGCCGAGGAATTGCGCCACGAACAGGTTGTCGGGTTGGTCGTAGAGGTGAACCGGTGTGCCGATTTGCTGCAGGACGCCGGAGTCGAGCACGGCAAGGCGGTCGCAAATGGTGTTGGCCTCTTCCTGGTCGTGGGTGACGAAAATCGTGGTGAGATTGAGGCGCTGTTGAAGTTCGCGGATATCGCCGCGCATCCTGACCCGCAAATTCGCGTCGAGGTTGGACAGCGGTTCGTCGAGTAAAAGCACGCGCGGTTTTATCACCAGCGTTCTGGCGATGGCGACGCGCTGCTGCTGCCCGCCGGAGAGTTGCGCCGGCCGGCGGTCTCCGTAGCCGCTTAAGTTGACCATCTCCAGCGCCTCATTGACGCGCGAGCGAATTTCACCTTTCGGCACTTTGCGTTCGTTCAGGCCAAACGCCACATTCCTGAAAACGCTGAGGTGCGGCCACAGCGCGTAACTCTGGAACACCATGCCGACATTGCGGTTCCAGGGCGGCAGCGTGGTGACATCATCACCGCCGATCAAAATGCGCCCGGCCGGCTTCGGCCCGAAACCGGCGACGGCGCGCAGCAAAGTGGACTTGCCGGAGCCGGACGGGCCCAGAAAAGCGAAGAATTCGCCGGCGGCGATGTTCAGGTTGATGCCGTTGAGCACTTGCGTGGCGCCAAACCGGATGCTCAGGTTTTCGATGACCAGGTCGTCGGAAGAAGCGTTTTGCATCAGACTTTCTCTTGCTCGGCGACCGCCACAGCGGAGGCGCGCATGCGGTTGGAACGCTCGATGATGTGGTGTGAAAGGTATGCGCCAAGCCCGACGATGACCACCGCGATCATGCCCAGCGCGGCGCCCGGTCCGCGGCCGGCGGCGGACTGCATGAACTCATAGATGCCGTAGGCGAGGGGCGCGTCCGATCTGGACGAAACCAACATGATGGTCGCCGACAACTCAACCGAGGCGGTGGCGAAACTGGTGACGAAGCCGGCCAGAATGCCGCCGCTCATCAAAGGCACGGTCACGCGCCACAGGGTTCGGGTGCGCGTGGAGCCGAGGTTCTGCGCCGCCTCTTCCAGCATGACACTGACCTGGTGCAGCGCCGCAACGCACGAGCGCAGCGCATAGGGAAGGCGGCGGATGGTGAGCGCAACAACGATGATGACCCACCATGACGCCAGCGGCTCATCGACCAGCGGCACGTTGATGGAATGAAAAGATCGAAGATAACCGATGCCAAGCACCACGCCGGGCACCGCCAGCGCGGCGCTGGCGCCGTAGTCAAGCCATTTTCTGCCGGGGATGCCGGTGCGGTGAACGATGTAGGCGATGGCCACGCCGAGCACC
>JAPPQJ010000036.1:4756-27444 GCA_028817015.1 Gammaproteobacteria bacterium | reverse complement strand
GTTTTTGTCGCCGTAATCTTTCAGTTGCCAGTAAGGCGGCGAGGTGACCACGAGGTGCACCGACTCATCGGCAACCCGCCCCATCCGCCGGGCGTCGCCGATGACAATGGTATGGCGGGTCGGGTTTTGCGTTGTTTGGTTGTTCATTTTGTATGTTTCACACGCATACGGGGCGTTTCCGGGCAAAAACGGGCGGCTTCGGTCGCTCCCGCCACGGAAAACCGGCGGCCGCCCGATGCGGATACCGAGTCTACAGATCAAATCTTACCGCAGTTGGGCGGTGGCGGCACGGCTTGTTTGATGCCACCTTATGGCGGAGTGTTGGGAGTATGGTTTGGCGATGGCTTGGCCGGGGGGCTGGCAAACCAATCCCCGGTGCGGTCGCTCGCCGTCGTGTAGTCCGGCGGTCGCCTGTTGAAGGTGCGCGCCCCCTGGTTGCCAGGCCCTCCCGGTGGTTCGCCAACTCACCCTTCAAATCGGGGCTCAAACCTCATGGTAAGCCCATTTTTAAGGCCCCGGGGGTAAGCGGGGCCACGCCGCCGGCTCCGGGCGCGCGGCTGGGGGCGGCGTTTTCGGGGCCGCTTGACCCGCTCCGGGGTGCGGCGAGGCCTTGATTTTTGCCGAATCGGCGATATATTATTGCCGGCATCTTGAATCGGCGTCTGTTTTGATATACAAATGCCCTTACGAAGCACACTTTGCGAGGCAATGAAATGGCTAAATTCGGTTTACAAAGAGTAAACAGCGCGTTTGATGGCAGTGCGGTTGCGCGTGGCAGAACAGGTGCGCAAGGCATTGAAATCAACAAGGTATTGAAAAACACCTATCTGTTGCTTGCCGCGACTTTGTTGTTCAGTGCGCTGATGGCGGGCGTTGCGATGGCGCTGAATGTGCCGCCCCTGGGCCTCATCATCACTTTGGTCGGGTGGTTCGGGCTGTTGTTTTTGACCGCCAAATTCCGCAATTCGGCGCTCGGCCTGGTGATGGTGTTCGCTTTCACCGGCTTCATGGGTTTTACCCTCGGGCCCATCGTGAACCTGTATGTGAACGCGCTGGGCAACGGCGGCCAGGTGGTGCTGACCGCGCTCGGTGGAACCGGCATCATCTTCGTCGCGCTTTCGGCGTATGTGCTGACAACCCGAAAGGATTTCTCATTCATCGGCGGCATGCTGATGGTGGGCATTCTGGTCGCGTTTGTGGCCGGCCTGGCGGCGGCGGTGTTTTCCCTGCCGGCCCTGTCGCTGGCGGTGTCGGCGATGTTCGTGCTGCTGATGTCCGGGCTGATCCTGTTTCAGACCAGCCAGATCATCCACGGCGGCGAGACCAATTACATCATGGCCACCATCACGCTGTATATCACCATCTACAACCTGTTTATCAGCCTGTTGCAGATTTTCGGCCTGTTTGGCGACGACTGAGCGGTCGCGAGGGCGCACGCCACCAACTAAAAAAGCCTCGGGTTTCGGGGCTTTTTTGCTGTTCGGGCCAGGATCGCTTGGCCGGGGCGGAGTATGCATAACGCATTGACTATCAATGTCAAATCCGTATATTTTGTCCAAATTTCACCGCTTGGCGAGGCCGGACTCGGTGAATCCGGATTCAGGGCGTGACGCCGGGGCAAGCCCGCCGTATTCGACCGGCCCAAACGCACCGGGGCAATGGGCCGGCAACAACCCATTATCCGCCTCGACCCTGCCTGCCCATGGGCCACTCCTTAAACTAATCTCCGCGCGCATCCACCCATGAAAGCCATGATCCTGGCGGCCGGCAAGGGAACCCGGTTGCAGCCGTTGACCCATGAACTGCCCAAGCCGATGATCCCGCTGCTGGGCAAACCGGTCATGGAATATCTGGTCGAACAACTCGCCGCCCACCAGTTCAAGGACATCATGGTCAATGTCAGCCACCTGCCCCGTTCCATCGAAAACTATTTCGGCAACGGCCAGCGCTGGGGCGTGAACATCGGCTATTCCTTTGAGGGCCGCATCGAAAAGGGAAAGGTCATCGGCATGCCGCTCGGCTCGGCCGGCGGGATCAAGCGCATACACGAATTCGGCGGGTTTTTCGACGACACCTTTCTGGTGGTTTGCGGCGACGCCATCTTCGACCTTGATTTGTCGGCGGTGTTGCGCAAGCACTGGCAATCGGGCGCCAAAGCCAGCGTGGTGGTCAACCGCGTGCCCAGGGAAAGACTGCCGGACTACGGGGTGGTGTTATGCGACCGCCACGGCCAGGTCACTTCCTTTCAGGAAAAACCGCCGGTCGAGGAGGCCAAATCCACCCTGGTCAACACCGGCATCTGCTTTTTCGAGCCGGAGATTCTGGAGCAAATCCCGTCCGGCCAGGTATACGACATCGGCTCGCAACTGCTGCCCAAATTGATCGAGCAAGACCTTCCGTTCCACGCCATCGAAGCCCCTTTTCACTGGGTTGACATCGGCCGCGTCAAAGATTACTGGAACGCCAACCAGCAACTCATGCGCGGCACCTTGAGGGGCGTCGGCATACCCGGCCTGGAAGTTCTGCCGCGCGTGTGGACCGGGCTGAATGTCAAAGTGGACTGGGATGATGTGCTGATCGAAGGACCGGTATACATCGGGGCCAACTCGCGCATCGAAGCCGGCTGCGAAATCCTCGGCCCAACCTGGATTTCGCACGGCTGCCACCTGCAAAGCAACGTCAAGGTGCATCGCAGCATCCTGTTTGAAAACACCCTGATGCGCGAACACGGGGCGATCTTCGAGGCGGTCGTTTTCGGCCACCACTGCGTCGACAAGGAGGGAAAACCGGTGAACATCCGCGATACCGGGCTGGACTGGGTCGGCGACGGTCACGACCCGGAAACGGGCTAAACCGGCCGGCCCGGAAGGTTTGCCCGCGCAACCGCGCTTTACAGTTTGCGATGGCGGCGGTTTTGGCATAGACTACCGCCTTGAATTTTCGCACTGCCGTTTGGGAGTTGGGGCCCCGACCATGCCGTTTTATGAATACCGATGCGATGCCTGCGGGCACCAACTGGAAGCGCTGCAAAAGATCTCGGACGCGCCGCTGCTGTATTGCCCGGAGTGCGGCGAGGCGCGGTTGAAAAAACTGGTCTCCAAGTCGGCCTTTCGGCTCAAGGGGGCGGGCTGGTATGCGACCGACTTCAAAAACAGCGGCGCGCCGCAGGACAAGGACAGCGGCGGCGAGTCCGAAGGCGCCGGCTCCAAAGGCGCGGAGCAGACCGCCGCATCCAATGACAAAAGCGGCGACAAAAGCGCCGGCACAAAGAAGGCGTCCAAAAAATCAGCCTCCTCCGCCGAGACCATGAAAAAAAGCGCGTGAGCACCGACCGCCGCCGGCCCGGGCCTTGCCGCTACAGCCGCCCGGCCGCCGCCACAACCAACCGATCATCCCCATGCGCACCCGCCTAAGCGGCCAGTTGAGCCGCACCGACATCGGCCAGAGCGTTTCCTTAGCCGGCTGGGTGCTGAACCGCCGCGACCACGGCGGGGTGATTTTCATCGACCTGCGCGACCGCAGCGGCCTGGTGCAGGTGGTCGCCGACCCGGATGCGCCGGGGCCGTTTGCGGTGGCCGACAAAGCGCGCAGCGAGTTCGTGCTGAGCGTGGAAGGCACGGTGCGCGAGCGCCCCGAAGGCACCGTCAACCCCGACCTGCCGACCGGGGAAATCGAAGTGGTCGCGCTGCGCATCGAGTTGCTGAACCGCGCCGCGCCGCTGCCGTTTCAGATGGACGAGGACGAAATCAGCGAAGCGATTCGCCTGAAATACCGCTTCCTGGACCTGCGCCGCGCGCCCATGCAGGCCGCGCTACGCCTGCGCCACCGCATCATCGGCGAAATCCGGCGGTTCCTCGATGCGTGCGATTTTATCGACATTGAGACGCCGATTCTGACCCGCTCCACCCCCGAGGGCGCGCGCGATTATTTAGTGCCCAGCCGCACCCATCCTGGCGCCTTTTTCGCGCTGCCGCAGTCGCCGCAACTGTTCAAGCAACTGCTGATGGTGGGCGGGTTTGAGCGCTATTATCAAATCGCCCGTTGCTTCCGCGACGAAGACCTGCGCGCCGACCGCCAGCCCGAATTCACCCAGTTGGATGTCGAGATGTCGTTCGTCGATGAGGCGGAGGTAATGCAGTTGATGGAAGACATGCTGCGCGAAGTTTTCAAGCAGGCGGCCGGCGTTGACCTGCCGGCGGAGTTGCCGCGCATGACCTGCGCCGAGGCGTTAGCCAGATACGGCAGCGACCGCCCGGATTTGCGCGTGCCGCTGGAATTGACCGAGATGACCGATCTGATGAAGGCGGTGGAATTCAAGGTGTTCTCAGGCCCGGCCAACGACCCGGCGGGGCGCGTGGCGGCGTTGCGCGTGCCGGGCGGCGGCACCTTGACGCGAGCGCAAATCGACCACTACACCGAATTCGTGTCGCGCTTCGGCGCCAAAGGCCTGGCGTATATCAAAGTGGGCGACGCCGGCGCCGGGCGCGACGGCCTGCAGTCGCCGATTCTGAAATTCCTGCCCGACGAAGTGCTCGCGCAAATCCTCGAGCGCAGCGGCGCGGGCGGCGGCGATTTAATTTTCTTCGGCGCCGACCGCGCGGCCGTGGTGCACGCCGCCCTCGGCGCGCTGCGCGTGGAAATCGCCGGCGATTTGCAGATGGTCGAAGCGGGCTGGAAACCGCTGTGGGTGGTGGACTTCCCGCTGTTGGCGTGGAACGACGAAGCCAAGCGCTTCGAAGCCCAGCACCACCCGTTCACCGCCCCGCGCGAACAGGACATCCAGTGGCTGGAAAGCGAGCCCGGCCGGGTGCTGTCGCGCGCCTACGATTTGGTGTTGAACGGCGTGGAAATCGGCGGCGGCTCGATTCGCATCCACCAGGCCGACCTGCAGCAGCGCGTCCTCGCCGCGCTCGGCATCGATCCGCAACAGGCGCAGGCGCAATTCGGCTTCCTGCTCGACGGCCTGAAATACGGCGCCCCGCCGCACGGCGGCATCGCCTTCGGCATCGACCGCATCGCCGCCATGTTAGCCGGCGTCGACTCGATTCGCGATGTCATCGCCTTCCCCAAAACCCAAAGCGCGTCGTGCCTGCTGACCGAGGCGCCGGGGGAGGTGGATGCGGGGCAGTTGCAGGAGTTGGGGTTGCGGGTTGCGAAAGTGCGCGAGGAAACGAGATGAAACAAGGCATGCAATTCGACCCGTCGGCTATGGCCAGCAATCATCCCGATGTCATGATCGTTCGAGAGGTAATGATTGCAAACAATAATTTACATGGGCAGCGGCGAATGATTTTTATTCAAGCACGGCAATTCCCCCTCGCTGATTTCATGCATATTGAGCCATGTTCTTTCAACCTGCTCAGTATTTTTGCAAACCAACCAATGAAACCAGATCGCCCTTCCAAGCGGAGTTGGCCCGGTTTTTTCAGGATTATCAAGATGTTGATCGAATCGCCGGGATAAGGAATTTGATAAACCGATATAAATGATTGTTTCATCGAAAGCGCTGAGAACATAGCACCCGCTTTGCTCCGGTATATTAAGATGCTGGTTTGATCGAAATGGACGTTTTCCCCGCGGTCGAGGGGCGAGTTCAAATACTTTCATATTGTAATCTCTCCTGAAGTCATGTTTCGCCTGTTCAATGCATGAGCCATAGCCTGAACAACCTTAGTGAGCGCGCTGGCATTCATCCCTCCCGCTATGCCCCCTTTATGCCACCATTCTGGATAGCCAACGCCTGCATAATCTCCCTCCATTGATTCAAAACACCTTTCAAGTTCCCCCTTCATTCTATCGACTTGAAAAGCGTTGGGGTCTGCAGCCATTAATTTATGGAAAAATGGTATCGAGAATTTGCAAAAAAGATCGACGCCGTTGTATTTATACAAAACGGTATCCGAATTATCGTCAAGCAAGTCACAAATGGCTTTCCAATAATTTAGGAAAATCTTCTTTTCTATTTCAGAGTCTCCCAAGGCTAACAGCGGATTATTCGCAACCAGAAAATTCCTCTTAAGTAATGTCACAAACGATCCTTGCTTTATGGTTGTTCCTTTCTTTATGTGATCCGCTATCTGAATTTTTCCATTCCACGGAGAATTTTCTTCTGTATTCAGATAATCGACGATCTTTAACGCTTTGTCAATTTCCCCTCGATTGATAATTGTTTGAATCCATTTTGGCAGACTTGGTATATGTTCAGTCACCACCATTTCTGTTAATCGCGCATAAATTCTTTGTTCTACGCCTTTATCGACGCTTTTTTGCGTTGTATTGACAATTAGAAAATGACACATCTGAGAAATTTTATCCAGTTTGGTTGCAATATTTACCGGCACTTGGAAATCGAGAATGTCATGGTTTTTCTCTGCCGCCATGCGCAAACCCTCAAGTCTATGCTGGCCATCCACCACGCTGAATGGCTCCGTTTCTTTCGAGATAGTGATTGTATTTTCTGATTCATTTAAGTGGATATCTTTGTCTGTCGCCAGCAAGATAGAAGTCGGCAAAAAAGCGTCCTTATTTTCTTGCCCTTTCAAAATATAGTCCGCCAGCTTCCTGGCTCTGGCCGTATTCAAAACTCGCTGGTATCCGGTTTCGGTTTTGTTATCCGGGTCCAGTTTTTCAATTGAGTAAAAGCCCGGTTCCACCAGGTTTTTGACTTTTATTGATGTCGAATACAACACCAAGTTTCCTTGCATACTTTTTGCTGCGGGAACGGTGATGCTCATCTATTAATATGTCCAGCGGTAGTTAAAGTGAATACTTGAGTTTTGCTTCAGCACACTCAAAATCGAAAAGTCGGTATATCACAGGGTAATCTCTCAATCAAGTCGGGGTCGCCAAATCTCTGCTACTCTGGGGTATAATGTCTCGCCAACCCCCACAGACATTCCCGGAGCCACCATGGCCGGCCACAGCAAATGGGCCAACATCCGATTCCGCAAGGCCGCGCAGGATGCGCGGCGCGGCAAGGTGTTTACCAAACTGATTGCGGAGATTACCGTGGCGGCGCGCCTCGGCGGCGGCGACGCGGACGCCAACCCGCGGCTGCGCTCGGCGGTGGACAAGGCGCTGACGGCCAACATGCCGCGCGACACCATCACCCGGGCCATTAAGCGCGGCACCGGCGAGGCGGGCGGCGCCGCCATCGAGGAAATCCGTTATGAAGGGTATGGACCGAACGGCATGGCGGTGCTGGTGGAATGCACCACCGACAACCGCAACCGCGCGGTCAGCGAGGTGCGCCACGCCTTCTCCAAACACGGCGGCAACCTGGGCACCGACGGCTCGGTGGCCTATTTGTTCGAGGCGGTCGGCAGCATCGTGTTCGCCGAAAGCCAGGGCGCCGACGAGGAGCGCATCATGGAAATCGCGCTGGAGGCCGGGGCCGACGACATCGACAGCGCAGACGGCATCATCGAGGTGGTCACCTCCAAACAGGACTACCTGCGCGTCGAACGGGCTTTTGTCGAGGCCGGGCTGACGCCGCAGATGTCGGAATTGATTCAACGCCCGGCGTCGCACATCGAAGTGCGCGGCGAAGCGGCCGAACAGTCCGCCAAACTCATCGACACGCTGGAGCAACTCGACGACGTTCAGAACGTGTTCACCAACGCGGTTTTCGTGGAAGGCGACTGATGCGGGTGTTGGGCATCGACCCGGGTTCCCGCAACACCGGCTTGGGCGTGGTCGAGGCCACCGCCGACGGCCTGCGCCTGGTGGCGTGCCGGTGCATCCGCATGAGCAACGAGGAGTTGACCGTGCGCCTGGCCACGATTTACCGGGGCGTGCAAAGCGTCATCGCCGAACACCGCCCGCAGGTGGCGGCCATCGAGCGGGTGTTCGTCGCCCACAACGCCAAGTCGGCGCTGGTGTTGGGGCAGGCCAGCGGCAGCGCGACCTGTTCGGCGGTCATCGGCGGCTGCAAGGTGGTGGAATACAGCGCGCGGCAGATTAAACGCGCGGTGGTCGGCGTCGGCAACGCGAACAAGGAGCAGGTGCAGCACATGGTGCGCGCGCTGCTCGGCCTGCGGGCGCCGCCGGGCGTTGATGAGGCGGATGCGCTGGCCTGCGCAATCTGTCATATTCACGCCGTGCAGGTTGAGGCGAAATTCGGCCTTAACCGCGCTTCATAATTTCCCGGCAACTTCCGATTGGGCGGACTCCGATGATAGGCGCCATCAGCGGCCAACTGGTGCACAAACACCCGCCGTTTCTGCTGGTGGATGTGGGCGGCGTCGGCTATGAACTGGAAGCGCCGATGACCACCTTCTATGCGCTGCCCGAGGCCGGCCAGGCGGTTTCGCTGTTTGTCCACCATCTGGTGCGCGAAGATGCGCAGTTGCTGTTCGGCTTCTCCGACCGACCGCAGCGCGAGTTGTTTCGCAGTCTGCTGAAAGTCAACGGCGTGGGGCCGCGCGTGGCGCTGGCGATTCTTTCCACCCTGAGCACCGAGCAGTTCATCGCCTGCATACACCACTCCGATGTGGCCACCCTGACCCGCGTGCCCGGCATCGGCGCGAAAACCGCCGAGCGCATGATCCTTGACATGCGCGACCGCATCAGCACGCCCGGCCCGGCCGGCGAGCGCGATGACCCGGCCCACCCCGCGGCTTCGCAAAGCCCGGTGCAGGATGCGGTCGGCGCGCTGATTGCGCTCGGCTACAAAGCGGCGGAGGCGACCAAAGCGGTGCGCGCGGTCGAGGCGAAGAGCGGCGAGCGCGACGATTTAATTCGCAATGCGCTGCAATACCTGAGCCGGTCATGAACGAGCCCAATCCCCTGCTGGCGCCCGGCAGCGGCCCCGACTCCAGGGATGAGCAGACTCTGGAGCGCAGCCTGCGCCCCCGGCATTTGGCCGAGTTCATCGGCCAGCCCGGCACCCGAGAGCAACTCGGGATTTTCATCGAGGCGGCGAGAAACCGCGCCGAGGTGCTGGACCACGCGCTGGTATTCGGCCCGCCGGGGCTCGGCAAGACCACGCTGGCGCACATCCTGGCCAACGAGATGGACGCGCGGCTGCGCCAGACCTCGGGCCCGGTGCTGGAAAAGGCCGGCGACCTGGCCGCCATCCTCACCAACCTGGAGCGCGGCGATGTGTTGTTTATCGACGAAATCCACCGCCTCAACCCGGCCATCGAGGAAATCCTGTATCCGGCCATGGAGGACTACCAACTGGACATCATCATCGGCGAGGGCCCGGCGGCGCGCTCCATCAAATTAAACCTGCCGCCGTTCACACTGGTCGGGGCCACCACGCGCGCCGGGCTGTTGACCTCGCCGCTGCGCGACCGCTTCGGCATCGTGCAGCGCTTGCAGTTTTACAGCGCCGAAGAACTGGCGCAAATCGTCGAGCGCTCGGCGCGGTTGTTAGGCTTCGAGTTTGACGCCGATGGCGTGGCAGCGGTCGCGGCCCGGTCGCGCGGCACGCCGCGAATCGCCAACCGCCTGCTGCGCCGCGTGCGCGACTATGCCGAGGTCCGGGCCAACGGCCGCCTCAGCGAGGAAACCGCCAACCGCGCGCTGGACATGCTCAATGTGGACCGCTTCGGCCTGGACCTGCTCGACCACCACCTGTTGCGGGCGATTATGGAGAAATTCGACGGCGGGCCGGTGGGCATCGACAACATCGCCGCGGCCATCGGCGAGGAGCGCGGCACCATCGAGGATGTCATCGAGCCGTATCTCATTCAGCAGGGCTTCCTCATGCGCACTTCGCGCGGGCGCATGGCCACCCGCCTGGCGTGGCAGCGCCTCGGTCTCAACCCGCCCGAGCAGGTCGCCGGCCGCCAGCGCAAACTGTTCCCGGAAGACCCGGAACATGGGTAGCGGCGCCGGCCGGCGGCCACCGGCCGGGGGCCGAAATTTCGCCCTTCCCCTGCACATCAACTACGAGGATACCGATGCCGGCGGCGTTGTATACTACGCCAATTACCTGGCCTACATGGAGCGGGCCAGAAACGCCTGGCTGCGGAAGTTGGGTTTTTCGCTGACCGGCCTTGAGCGGCGCCACCGCGTGTTGTTTACGGTCACCGAGGCGCGCCTTAAATACCGCGCGGCCGGGCGCCTGGACGATGAACTGGAAGTGACGCTGGAAATCATGCGACTGCAACACGCTTCAATCAAATTTCGCCAGACGGTTCGGCGCGGCGGCGGCCTTCTGGTGGACGGGGAGATCCGGCTGGGCCTGGTAAACAGTGATACATTTAAGCCGTGCCGGATGCCGGCTGAACTGGCCGATGCCATCAACCGCTGGTCGCGCAGCGACCGGGCCGGCGCGCCCGAACATAGCGCCAACGCCCGCAGCCGCGATTTACCGACGAGCCGATGCCGATTGAATTGACCGTGGAGCAGGACAGCCTGTCCATCATCGGCTTGATCCTGAACGCCAGTTTTCTGGTGCAACTGGTGATGCTGCTGCTGCTGCTGGCCTCGGTGGTGTCGTGGTTCATGATCGACCGCAAGCGCACCAGTTACAAGCGCCTGACCCGAATCGCCGACGCCTTCGAAGATCAATTCTGGTCCGGCGGCGAGATGAACCACATCTACCGCGACTGGAGCGGCCAGGCCGGGCAAGGCGGGCAAAGCGCGCCAGGCGGGCCCGGGCAGGACCCCGAGGGCATCGTCAACATCTTCATCGCCGGCTACCGCGAATACAACCGCCTGCGCAGCAAACCCGGCGTCAGCCGCGCCGACGCGGTGGACGGCGTGCACCGCTCGATGCGGGTGGCGCTAAGCCGCGAGGTGGACCACCTGGAGACCCATTTGTCGTTCCTGGCCACGGTCGGCTCGACCAGCCCGTATATCGGGCTGTTCGGCACGGTCTGGGGCATTATGAATTCATTCCGCTCGGTCGGCGTGCTGCAGCAGGTGACCATCGCATCGGTGGCGCCGGGCATTTCCGAGGCGCTGATCGCCACCGCCATGGGCCTGTTTGCGGCCATCCCGGCGGTCATCGCCTATAACAGTTTCGCCCACACCGCAGAGCGCCTGACCAACCGCTACGAAGTGTTCATGGAGGAATTCTTAAGCATCGTCAACCGCCAGGACCCGGCCAGAAGCGCGCCATGAGCCACAGCCGCCCCATTCGCAGCATGGGCCGCAAAAAGCGCCTGATGGGGGAGATCAATGTGGTTCCCTACATCGATGTGATGCTGGTGCTGCTGATCATCTTCATGGTCACCGCGCCGCTGCTCAGCCAGGGGGTTAAGATAGACCTTCCCAAGGCCCGGGCCGAGTTGATGGCGGAAGAAAACAACGAGCCTTTTGTGGTGACGGTTGACGCCGCCGGCAACTACTATTTGAACGACGACCGGGAGCAGGCCGCCTCGCCCGGGGAAATCGAACTGAAAGCCCGGGCGGTGTTGCGGCGCAATCCCGGGACGCCCTTTCTGGTGCGCGGCGACGGCGCGGCCGCCTACGCGGATGTGGTGCAGGCGATGGTATTGCTGCAAGCCGCCGGGGTCGAATCGGTGGGGCTGGTGACCGAAACGCCGGAGTCCTGATGCGGAACCAGCTGATACGGTTTGCCCTTGTCTCAAAAGCGTTGTTGTTCACCGTGGCCGTTCACGGGGCGCTGATCGCGTTGCTGCTATACAGTTTCAACTGGGTGGATGAAATCGAGCGCGGCGGCGCCGCGCCGATTCAGGCGGTGGTGGTGTCCGAACGGGACATTCTCGAGCAAATCGAAAAGGACAAAGCGGCCGAGGCGCAGCGCCGAAGAGAAGAGCAACAGGCGGCCGCCAACCTCGAGGAATTGAAACGCCGGCAGGAACAGGCGCAGGAAAAACTGGCCGAACTGGAGCGCGAAGCGCAACAACGCCAACAGCGCGAGCGCGAACAGGCCCAACTGGCGGCCGAGCAGGAGCGCAAGGAAGCGGAGCGGCGGAAAAAACTCGAGGCCGAGAAAGAACGCCAGGCGGAAGCGGAGCGCCAGAAAGAACTCGAGGCCGAGAAAGAACGCCAGGCGGAAGAAAAACGCAAAGCCGAAGAGGAGCGCAGGAAAGAACTCGAGGCTGAAAAAAAGCGCCAGGCGGAAGAGGCGCAGCGAAAGAAAATCGAGGAGGAAAAGCGGCTCAAAGCCGAACGGGAGCGCAGGGAAAAACTCGAAGCCGAGAAAAAGCGCAAAGATGAGGAAGCGCGCCGCCGGCTCGCCGAACAGCAGTTGCAAAATCGGCTTGAAGACGAGCAGCGAACCAAAACCCGCAACGAAGCCGCCAACGCGCTCGGTGCGCTGAAAGACCGCATCGCCACGGCGGTCGAGGAGCGCTGGCGGCGCCCGCCCAACAACAAATCTGGCCTTAACGCCGTCATTCGGGTTAGAGTCGCCCCCGACGGAAGGGTGACTTTCGCCAAAGTCATCGAGCCCAGCGGTGACTCGTTGTTTGACGAGTCGGCGGTCATCGCGGTGCAGAAGGCGTCGCCGCTGCCATTCCCGGACAACCCGAAATATTATGAATTCATCAAGGAATTCAACTTCAAGTTCAACCCCGACGACCGGTAGTTGGCGCTTGCGGCGCGCCGGCGCGGGCTTGCTGGCGGTGTGGCTTTCAGGGGCTTCGGCGCCGGCGGCGGCGGTTCTGACCATCGAGGTCACCAAAAGCGTCGAGGCGGCCATTTCAATCGCCGTGGTGCCGTTTCGGTTGGAGGGGGTCAGCGCCGCCACCGCCAACCTGCCGGCGGCGGTCATCGGCGACGACTTGGGCGGCAGCGGCAAATTCCAGTTGGTGCCGCGCGGCGATTTTCTCAGCCGGCCCCACGACCTGCAGTCGGTCAACTTCAAAGACTGGCGGCTGCTCAAGGCCGAGGTGCTGGTGGTCGGGCGCGTCATCCGGACCGATGACGACCGCTTCGAGGTGCGCTTCCAACTAATCGATGTGTTCCGCGAAAAACAACTGGCCGGCCAGCGGTTCGTGGGGCCGGCGCCCCGGCTGCGCAAAGTCGCCCACCAGATCAGCGACCTCATCTATCAGGCGCTCACCGGCAAGCGCGGCGCTTTCGACACCCGCATCGCCTATGTGACCGTGCAGGGGGCGGCGCCGAAGGAGCGCTTTTTGCTGCAGGTCGCCGATGCCGACGGCTACGGCGCCAGAACCATCCTTGAATCGCCGCAGCCCATCCTGTCGCCCGCGTGGTCGCCGGACGGCCGCCAACTGGCCTATGTTTCATTCGAGAAAAACCGCTCGGAGGTGTATATCCAGGAATTGCGCAGCGGCGAGCGCGAACTGGTGGCCGGTCACGACGGCATCAACGGCGCGCCCGCATGGTCGCCGGACGGCCGCCAACTGGCGCTGACGCTGTCCAAGGACGGCAACCCGGACATCTACATCTACCAACTGGCGGACCGCAGCCTGCGCCGCCTGACCCGCCACCCCGCAATCGACACCGAGCCGGCCTGGTCGCCGGATGGCGGCACCATCGCCTTCACTTCGGGGCGCTCCGTCACACCGCAGATCTACCGGGTTGCCGCCACCGGGGGGGCCCCGCAACGGGTCACATTCCACGGCAAATACAACGCCGGGGCCAATTATTCCCATGATGGAAAATCCATCGCTCTGATTACCAACCAGGGCAACGGCTACCGAGTTGCGTTATACTCGGCCAAAGACCGCACCGTCAATGAACTGACCCGCACCCATCAGGATGAATCGCCGACTTTCGCGCCCAACGGGGAAATGATCATGTATGCCACCCAGTCCGGCGGCGCCCATGTGCTGGCCGCGGTTTCACCCGATGGCCGGGTGCGGCAGGTCATTAAATTCCAAAACGGCTCGGTTCGGGAGCCGGCGTGGTCGCCATTCAACCAACTGTAAGAGGATATTGCCATGCGTAAATTAACTTATTTGATCGTATTCCTCGCCGGCCTGGCGGTGGCCGGGTGCGGCGGGCGCAAGGCGGCGGTCGATGAGTCCAACATAGAAGTGGAAGTGGTCGAGGGCGTGGCCGGCGCCGGCGAGGATGCCAGCACCACCGGCCTGGGCGATGACCCTGGCACGGACGCGCAAAACCTCGGCCAGTCCGCCAGCGCAAGCAGCGGCGACGGAGACGACAGCGACCTGCTCAATCAGCGGGTGGTCTATTTTGCATACGACAGCAGTTTGTTGAGCACCGAAGCGGAAGCCGTGGTGGAGGCCCATGCCCGGTATCTGCAGAGCGCCCCGGATGTTCAGATCATCCTCGAGGGGCACGCCGACGAGCGAGGCACGCGGGAATACAACCTGGCCCTGGCCGAAGACCGCACCCAATCCGTGGCCAATCTGATGCAGGCGCTGGGGGTCGGCGCCGAGCGCATTCAGACCATTTCCTACGGCGAAGAGCGGCCAGTCGCGCTTGGCCACGATGAAAGCGCCTGGAGTCTGAACCGCCGGGTCGAGTTTCTCTACTAACAGGCGGCTTTTAAGGCCGCCCGGTGCTATCATAGGGCTTCGATGATACGGCTTCGATGACAGCCTCGGCAAGGCGGCAACAGGCCAACCGCGATGAGCGAAAACCCAACTGAAAACGCCAAAACCACAGCGCGCCGGCGGGCGCGCCAGTGGCTGTGGGGGCTGTTGGCCTTGCCGCTATCGACGGTGCTCGGCGGTTGCACGCCGCTGTATCCACCGCCCGCTGAGCAGCCCCCGGCGCAACCGGCGGCCCCGACCGCGCCCCCCGCCGCTCCCGTGGCGCAGCCGGCTCCGGCGAGCCCGGAAACTCTGGAAGCGCTGGAGCAACTGACCGACTTAAAAGAGGAACTTAAAAAACTGCTGAATGCGGTCGAGAAAATTGAATTCGACCGGGAAACCATCCAATGGCGCCAGCAGAACCTGTTTCAGGACTTCGACCGCCGCATCCTCAAGTTGGAGCGGGATGTACGCCTGTTGTTGTCGCAGCCGGCGGTGCCCGCCAACAATGCGCCCGCTTCCGCTCCCGCCACCACGCTCAACCCCGACCCCGCCGCCGATGACGGCGCCGGCGCCAGTCCGCCCGCCGTGCCCGCCGCACCCGCCGATATAGCGATAGTTATTCCCGTGCCCGACCCCGGCGGCGACACCACGGTCACCGCACCGATACCGGACCCCTCCGCCGACACCGCCCCGGACCCATCCCAAACGGCGCCGGTGCCGGAACAACGGGAAACGGTGTCGGTGCAGGAACAACAAGTCTATGACCAGGCTTTAAGTTTGCTTAAACAAAGCAAGTATCAGGACGCCATTAATGTGTTCCAGCGTTTGGCCGACACCTGGCCCAACGGTCAGTTGGCCGACGATGCACACTACTGGAAGTCCGAAGCGCAATATGTGAACCGCGAATACGAGGACGCCCTGGACGGTTTTAGAATGGTGACGGCCCGTTATCCCGACAGCCCGAGGGTGCCCGAAGCGCTGCTTAAGATCGGTCAAATAGAGTATGACATCGGCGCCTACGAGGAGGCCGCGGAAATTTTTCGCAACATCCTGGAGCGCTTTCCCGATCACAAGGTGGCGGTACCGGCTCAAATGCGGTTGCGCCGCATCGAACAGACCATCCAGTAGCCGCCGGGCCGCAAGTCGGCGCCGCTTTCCCGGACCGGCGACCGACGGCGCATTGACCGCGGCGGCCCAATTCCACATAATCCGCCTTCCCCGATTTGCCGTGCCGCACACAGGGGCGTTAGCTCAGTCGGTAGAGCATCTGACTTTTAATCAGGTGGTCGCAGGTTCGAATCCTGCACGCCCCACCAGGCATTCATCCCTTTGTGGGCCGGCCAACCACCAACCCGTTCCCGCGTAGCGCGCTATTGGGACCGAAGGCGGCACCGGCCGCCTGTTGTGCCCATGCTTTGGCTTCTCCCCTCGGGCGAATGCCGCCGGCAGCCCGATCAACCTCCCGCGCAGTGCCGGTGAGCGCCGTTAGAGGCCAAGCGAAACGGCCGCGGTCATAGCCACCTGGCCGCGGCTGTTTGCCGCCCACAGCCGCAGTTGCCGGTCTTGCCTTTTCACCGAGAGGGTGAGCGGTTGACCCGCATACAGCGGGCTGATGGCGCGAAATTCAAAGCCTTTGAGCGCCGCCCCGCCGCCCTGTTCGGCGGCCAGACCGGCCAGCAAGGTGGCGGTCAGCGAGCCGTGAACCACCAGGCCGGGGAAGCCCTCGACCCGGCGGCAGTAATCCAGGTCGTAGTGAATGCGGTGGCTGTTGAAGGTGAGTGCGGAATAGCGGAACAACATCACGGGGGTGGGGTTGATGCGCGCGGTGGCGTCGGCCTCGGCGGCTTCGGCGGCCTTAGCGGCCTTAGCGGACTTAGCGGCCTCGGAGGCCGGCGGCGGCGGGGCCGGCGCATCCGGGCCGGGGGCCTGGCGATAGACGATGTCGTGCTCCTCGCTCATCTTGAGTTTCGGTTTCCGGTCGCTGAAAAACTCATGGCGCACGGTGACAAAGCACAGTTCGCCGCTGCGCCCGGTTTTGCGGGTAATGTCGGTTACGGTGGATCGCCGGCGGATGGTCTCGCCGATGGTCAGCGGCTCGATGAATTCCAGGCGGCCGCCGGCCCACATGCGCCGTGGCAGGGCCACCGGCGGCAGAAAATCGCCGCGCAACGGATGCCCGTCGCGGCCCAGTTTGCCAGGCGGCGCGGCCTCGAGGAAGAACAGCCAGTGCCACATATACGGCAGCGGGTCGCCGGGCTGCGGCGCGCACGATGGCTGGTCGAGAGTCGCGCGCATCAGCGCCACCGGCTGGGCGCGGATGGTGTCGGTCAACTCGCGGCGGCGGCCGCGCCAGCGGCCCAGGAGGTCGGGGTCGAGGGTTTCGCCAACCGGTTCGGTCATCGCCGCATTATACCTCCTCGCCCCTGACTGGGCGCATGCAACGGGCGCGCTTCATTGATCCTTCACCGGCACCACATAGTTCAGCCCCAGGCGCCCGCCGTCCGGGTAGATGGTCTGGCCGGTCAGATAACTGGAATAGTCGCCGGCCAAGAACACCGCGACCTTGGCCACTTCGTCCGGTTCGCCGGGGCGTTGCATCGGCGTGCGCGACAGCACTTCGCGCAGCTTCTGCGGGTTGTCGGCGATGGCGTGAAACATCTCGGTGTTGATCGAGCCGGGGCCGATGGCGTTGACGCGCACGCCCTCGCCGGCCAGGCGCAACGCCAGGCACTTGGTCCACTGGTTGACCCCGCCCTTGGCCACCACATACGGCGCGATGGCGGGAATGGCCACCACCGCGTTGATCGACGACATGTTGATGATCACGCCTTTGCAGCCGTGCGCATCGGCGTCCTGAGCGACCATCCGCCGCGCCGCGCTCTGGCCGGTGAGGAATACGCCGCGCAGGTTGACCCCCAGCACGCGGTCGAAATCCTCCACCGCCAACTCGAGCGGGTCGGCGGTGTGGACGATGCCGGCATTGGCGATCACGGTGTCGATGCGCCCGAAATGCCCGGCGGCGAAATCCATCAGCGAGCGCACCGCCGCCGGGTCGGTTACATCGCAGCCGCGGTAGAGCGCATTGCCGCCTTGAGCGCGCAACCCCTCGGCGGCCCGTTCGCCGGCTTGGCGGTCGATGTCGGAGAGCACCACCGCCGCGCCTTCGGCGACGAAGCGCCCGGCGCAGGCCAGGCCGATGCCGCGCGCGGCGCCGGTGATGACGGCGACTTTGTTTTCTAACATGTTCATTTCCTCCGCATGGGTCAGGTGGATGGGCGGCGTTTCATTGGCCGGATTCGGAATCATCGACGGGCAGTTCGATAAGCGCGGGACGCCCGGCGTTGAGCGCCTGCTCAAAGGTGTGCGCAAATTCATCGGTGCGGGCAACGCGCGCGCCGAAGGCGCCATAGGCGCGGGCCAGCGCGGCAAAATCCGGGTTGACCAGCGAGGTGGCCATGGGCCGGCCGGGGAAGCGCCGCTGCTGGTGGCTGCGAATGGTGCCGTAGCAGCGATTGTTGATGACCAGGAAAATGATGTTCAGGCGGTATCTTACCGCGGTGGCCAGCTCCTGGCCGTTCATTAGAAAACAGCCGTCTCCGGAAAACGACACCACCGTGGATTGCGGGCGCGCGAGTTTGCCGGCGATGGCGGCGGGGACGCCGTAGCCCATCGAGCCGTTGGTGCACGCCAACTGGGTGTTGGGGCGGCTGAACTGATAGTTGCGCTGCGCCCAGATGGTGTAGTTGCCGGCGCCGCTGGCGATGATGCTGTCGGCCGGCAGGCGGGCGCGCAAAAACGCCATGATGCGGTCGAGGCGCAACTTCGCGCCCCGGTTTCCGGGTTGTTGCATAACCCCCAGATAGGCGTTCCGGGCGCGCTCGATGCGGGCGCGGCGGGCGGCGGCGGGCCGGGTGGAATGGTCGGGCCCGCCCAGCGATTGCACCGCGCGCAGGAAGGTTTCGGCGTCGCAATCCAGCCCCAAATCGGCGCGGAACACCGAATTCAACTCCGCCGCCGACGGAAAGACATGCACCAGTTTGCGCGCGCCGCTTGTATCGAACGCCGGCACCTCGAACAGCGTGTAGCCGGTGGTGGTCATCTCGCCGAGTCGCGCCGCCAGCGCAATCACCAAATCCGACTGTTGCACCAAACCGAGCAATTCGGGATGGGGCGCGATGCCGAGTTCGCCGATGTAATAGGGGTGGGTGTTGTCGAACATGTCCTGGCGGCGGAATGCGCACGCCACCGGGACGGCGTGTTTTTCGGAGAATTCGGCCAGCGCGCGGTTGGTTTCCGCAGTCCACGCCGCGCCGCCGCAGATGATGACCGGGCGCTGGGATTGGCGCAGCAGGTCGTCGAAGCGGGCGATGGCCTCGGCATTCGGGGGCCGGGCCGCCGGGCGGGTTGGCGCGGCGCAATCTTCCACCGCCACTTGATCGTTCAGCATATCTTCGGGCAATTCGACCACGACCGGGCCGGGGCGGTCGGAGATCGCCGTCATCCAGGCCTCGAACAAGCGCGGCGGGATGTCGGCGGCCCGGTCGATGCGCAACACCTGCTTGGCCACGCCGGGGTAAATGCGCGTATAGTCCAGTTCCTGAAACGCCTCGCGCCCCCGTTCAGCGCGCGGAATTTGGCCGATGAACAGCAACAACGGCGTGGAGTCCTGAAACGCGGTGTGGACCCCGATCATGGCGTTGCTGGCCCCGGGCCCGCGCGACACGAAACAGACGCCGGGGCAACCCCTCAACTTGCCGTACGCCTCGGCCATATACGCGGCCCCGCCTTCCTGGCGGCACACGATCACCTCCACTTGGCGACGGTAATCATACAGCGCGTCCAGCACCGGCAGATAACTTTCGCCGGGGACGCAGAAGATATGCCCGACTTTGTTGGCGACCAGGGCATCCGCCAGCACTTTGCCGCCGCTACGGGTGGGTTGTGGCATTTAATTTCGGGGTTCGGGCGGGGATTTTGAACATAGCGCGAAACATAACCCAAAACCCGGCATTTGCGGTAAACTGGCGGGCCTTCGCGCGCCGGCCGCGTCTTGCACCTGGCGGCGCGATGGATGCAACCGGCACGATTTTATTGGCCCATGATGAGATGAACCGCCCCGAGCAAAACACCGCCGCCCCGACCGCCGCTGCGATGGAGTGCGCCCCGCCGCCGGCGCCGACTCTGGACATAGACGCCATTCGCGCTCAGTTCCCGGTGCTGTCGCGGCGCATCAAAGGCAACCCGCTGGTCTATCTCGACAACGGCGCCACCGCGCAGAAACCGCAATGCGTGATCGACGCCATCGAGCATTACTACCGCCGGTGCAACGCCAACGTCCACCGCGGCGTTCACCATTTAAGCCAGCAGGCGACCGACGCCTACGAGGATGCCCGCGAAATCGTGCGCGCTCACCTGAACGCCGAACACGCGCACGAAGTGCTGTTCACCAGCGGCACCACCGCCGGCATCAACCTGGTGGCGTGTTCCTGGGGGGGCGCCAATCTGCGCCCGGGCGACGAGGTGATCGTCTCGACCATGGAACACCATTCCAACATCGTGCCGTGGCAGTTGATCTGCGAACAACGGGGGGCAACGGTCAAAGAATTGCCGATTACCCGGTCCGGCGAATTGCGCATGGAGGCCCTGGAAGCGCAACTGTCGGAGCGCACCAGACTGGTGGCCGTCACCCATGTGTCCAATGTGCTGGGGACCATTAACCCGGTGCGCCGGGTGATCCGGTTGGCGCACGACCACGGGGCGCTGGTGTTGTTGGACGGCGCCCAGGCGGCGCCGCATATGCGCATCGATGTGCGCGCCCTCGATGTCGATTTCTACGCCTTTTCCGGGCACAAGGTGTTCGGCCCCACCGGGGTCGGGGCGCTGTACGGCAAGGAGAAATGGCTGGACGCGATGCCGCCGTATCAGGGCGGCGGCGAGATGATCGAGCGCGTCACCTTCGAGCGCACCACTTTCGCCGGGTTGCCGCACAAGTTCGAGGCCGGCACGCCGAACATAGTCGGCGGCATCGGCCTGGGCGAGGCGCTGGCCTGGTTTGCGCGTCTCGACGCCGGCGCGCTGGCCGCGCACGAGCAGGATTTGCTCGCCTACGCCACCGCCCGCCTCACCGCCATAGACGGCCTGAGCGTTATCGGCACCTCCGCGCACAAGGCCTGCGTGATTTCGTTTCTGCTGGCCGGCGCGCATCCGTTCGATGTCGGCGCGCTCCTCGACCAGCAGGGCATCGCGGTTCGAACCGGCCACCACTGCGCGCAGCCGTTGATGGATTTCTACCGCACGCCGGGGACGGTGCGCGCGTCGTTTGCGCTGTATAACAACCGCGCCGATGTGGATGCGCTGGCGGCGGGAGTGGAGCGCGCCGCGGCGATGCTGGCTTGATGGGCCGGCCCGATTCCACGCCGCCGGCATGAGCATCGATCAAATCCAGGATTCCATCATCGAGGAATTCAACCTCTTCGACCAGTGGATGGACAAATACGAATACCTCATCGACCTGGGCCGCAAACTGCCGGTCATAGACTCCGCGTATAAGACCGACCGGCACCTGATTCGCGGCTGCCAGAGCCGGGTGTGGCTGCACGCCGAGATGAACGACGGCACCGTGCGCTTCACCGCCGACAGCGACGCCATCATCACCAAGGGCATCATCGCCCTTCTGATCCGCGTGCTGGCCGGCCAGAAGCCCGAAGACATCGCCAACGCGCAACTTTATTTCATAGACGCCATCGGCCTGCGCGAGCACCTGTCTTCAACCCGCGCCAACGGCCTGGTCAACATGGTTAACACGCTACAGTCCATCGGACGGAATTTCAGCGGCGCCCATTAGCCGGGGTCGCGCTGCGGCGGGCGCGGTATCGGCGCAACCCGCACGAACTCGGTCAAACCGGCGGCGATGATCAGCACCGCGCCGAGCAACTCGCGCAGGCCGAACGGCTCATCGGTGAACAGCGACGCGGTGACGATGCCGATGGCGACCTCCATCATCAGCAAAATGGCCACGCGCCCCGGCTCGATACGCCCGCCGCCGTAGAAGGTCAGCCACACCACCGGCAGGTTCCAGACCAAGGCGAAGCCCGGCAGCCACAGCCACAACCACGGCGAAAAGTCCGCTTCAAGGCCGGCGGCCGACCATTGCCGCCCGCCCGGAATCGCGGTCAATGCGGCGAAAATCACAACCAGAAAAATGAATTGCAATGCGACCTTGTCGGCCACCGGGTGGGCCCGGGTGCGCCGCGTATATACCATCGCCAGACCCCAGGCGACGCCGGACGCCAGGCCGAGCCATTCGCCGACATCGCGCGGCAGCGGGCTGGCGTTATCGACTTCGAGGATCACCAACATCCCCGACAGCCCGAACACCAGGGTCAGGATGCGGCGCGGGGTGATCGGCTGCCCCAGCATGAAGCGCGCCAGCAGCGTGCTCCACACCGGGGTCAGGTAGAACAGCAAAATGACCCGCGCCACCTGCCCGCGCAGCATGCCCTCGGCATACATGGCCAGCGCGCAGGCGAAGAAAAACGCCCCTAACAGCAGCGGCCGCCCGGCCCGGGCGATGCGGCGGCGGTGCACAACCACCACCGGCAACATCGCCAGCAGCGGGATCATCAACCCGGCCCCGGTTGACCAGATGCTGCCGAAACCGAGCGCGTCGAGTTTGCGCAACGGGATCCACCAGGTTCCCCACAGCACGGTCGAGGCGAGGATGGCGAGGGTCGGCCAGGTGGTGGAGGCGGTGGCGGGAGGCGGAGTTTTCGGTGATGGGGGGTTGCGCGGCACTTAGAATCGGCTGTGTTTGAGCAGCGGGGCAGGGTCGGTGCGCCCGGCCGGGTGGCCGGTATTGCCCGCTGAAAGCGTTTATCGAGTATACCCGACCACCGCCCCGGCGACGGCGCTGTGGCGCAATGCGCCGCCGGGCGGTGCGGCGGCCTGGCGGCCATTTCGACCGCCACCAGGAGAGATGCGGGAAAATCGCACCGCCCGCCGGCAATGGTGGTATGATTCGCGCTTTGCGGATAGTCGAAACATGTCGGCGGGGTGGATGGCCTGCTGAGCGGCTGAGTGGCAGAGTGGTTATGCAGCGGCCTGCAAAGCCGTGTACCTCGGTTCGATTCCGGGCTCAGCCTCCATTTACCCTGCAGTTTCATTTGCTCCCGCGGTTCACGATCTCAACGGACTCAACGGATTAAAGGCACATTGATCAGCAACGCGCGCCCGGGTGGCGGAATGGGTAGACGCAAGGGACTTAAAATCCCTCGATGGCAACATCGTGCCGGTTCAAGT
>JAPPQJ010000036.1:3741-4657 GCA_028817015.1 Gammaproteobacteria bacterium | reverse complement strand
CAGCGGCTTCCGCCCGGATTTCATCGTCGGCATCTGGCGCGGCGGCTCGCCGGTGGGCATCGCCATCCAGGAAATGCTTGAATATTTCGACATCCCCACCGACCACATCAGCGTGCGCACCTCGTCCTACCGGAGCATCGGCGAGCGCGGGGAAACGGTTCGGGTACACGGCCTGGGCTACCTGGTGCGCAACCTGAACGCCGAAAACGCGCTGCTGATCGTCGATGATGTATACGATACGGGGCGCAGCATCAGCGCCGTGCTCGAGCAACTCAGCGCCCGCACCCGGCGCAACACGCCGTCCCGCATCAAAGTCGCCACCCCCTGGTTCAAGCCCGCCAACAACACCACCGAGCGCCTGCCGGACTATTACCTGCATGAGACCGACCGGTGGCTGGTCTTCCCCCACGAGGTGCAGGGGCTCAGCGCCGCGGAAATCAAGCAGGGCAAACCGCCAATCCACAAAATCATGCAGCGCGTGGCGCGTTAGCGCGGCCGGCGCCAATCGGCACCCTCGGCGGGGGATTTTCCAAGGTTACGGATAAAATTGTCGCGCAAGCGATAGGCAATGTCGCATCAGGGTTAGAAGCGGCGCGCGCGTGATTTGTATATTGTGCTGGCTCGGTTCAGCCCGGCGGCTGCCGGCGGCACCATCACAACTGACACGCGACGGGGGTTTGCGATGGCGGATGACAACAGCGGGGAAGACCTGGATCTAAGCACCCTGCCGGACGACGAACTGGTCGAGCAAATGCACGACGACCTGTATGACGGCTTGCGCGAGGAAATCATGGAGGGCACGCAAATTCTGCTGACCCGCGGCTGGCCGGCCACCCGGGTGCTGGACGAGGCGTTAGTCGAGGGCATGCGCATCGTCGGCATCGACTTCCGCGACGGCATTTTGTTCGTGCCGGAA
>JAPPQJ010000036.1:0-3525 GCA_028817015.1 Gammaproteobacteria bacterium | reverse complement strand
GAAGGTGGTCATCGACACCATGGTCGAGAAGGGCATCCGCAACGACTACATCGTGCTGGTCGGCGGCGCGCCGCTGAACGAAGAGTTCTCGGAAGCCATCGGCGCCGACGCCTACTGCCGCGACGCCGCGGTGGCGGTGGAAATCGCCACCGCCAAAATCGCCGAGAAGCGCGCGGCTTAGCGGCGCGCCGCCCAAGCCGCCCACCCCCGCACCGGAGATCCCGTGTCCACCGAGCGCGTGCTCATCATCGCCTGCGGCGCATTGGCGCATGAGTTGGTGCGCGTGCGCGAGGCGGGCGGCTGGGCGCACCTCGACATCCAGTGCCTGCCCGCCGAACTGCACAACACGCCGCAGCGCATCGCGCCGGCGGTGCGCGATAAAATCCGCGAAAACCGCGGGCGTTACCGGCGCATGTTCGCCGCCTACGCCGACTGCGGCACCGGCGGGCAACTGGATAAAATGCTGGCCGAGGAAGGCGTCGAGCGCCTGCCCGGCGCGCATTGCTATGAACTTTTCGCCGGCCCCGCGCGCTTCGCCGGGCTGCACAATGCCGAGCCCGGCACCTTCTACCTGACCGATTTCTTGGCCCGCCACTTTCGCCGCTTAATCATCGCCGGCCTGGGCCTCGACCGCTTCCCGCAACTGGCCGGCGACTACTTCGGCAACTACCGCAAGTTGGTTTACCTGGCGCAGCGCGACGACCCGGCAACCGACCAGGCGGCGCGCGACGCCGCCGACTACCTCGGCCTCGACTACCAGCGCGTGTTCACCGGCGACCACTCCCTGCAAGCGGCGCTGGCCGGCGCGGCCGGGGGTCGCCAATCCACCACCGCCGAACCCGCCTGAGCGATGCCATGGCCAAATTAATCACCGTCTTGTGGCGCGACATCCCCGCGCAAATCATCGCCAAAGAAAAACGCCACAGCGTCAAGGTCAAACTGTCGGAGCGCTTTTCCGAAGCCATCGACCGCGCCGCCATGCGCGCCGGCAAGGGCAGTTCGGACGCCTATCTGGCCGACTGGCGGCGCGTCAGCGTGGTTTGCAGCAACGACCTGCAGGCCGAGGCCGAAGCCGCCGCCGCGCGTTATGAGCGCGAATACGACGCCGCGCGGTTGCTGAAATTGATCCGCAATAAAGGCGACGAGCCGGACGCGGCTTAAGCGCCGTTTCGCTTCAGCGTCATGTATGCGCGCAGGAAATGGTCGGTGCGCCACGCCCGCAAACTGGAATGGCTCTACGCCCATTTCGAGCGCGTCATGGTGGCGCTGCATCCGTTGTGGCAAACGCTGGGCTACCGGCGCATCGAGCGGCCGGTGGCATTCGTCGAGCGCAACTTGAAGGGCCTCCTGTTCGACTGCAGGATGTGCGGCCATTGCGTGCTCTCATCGACCGGCATGTCGTGCCCGATGAACTGCCCCAAACAACTGCGCAACGGGCCGTGCGGCGGGGTGCGCGCCGACGGCAACTGCGAGGTTGAGCCGGACATGCCGTGCGTGTGGGTTGAAGCGCACAAGGGCCGGCTGGCCATGCGCGGCGGCGGCAAAATCATGAGCGTGCAAGCGCCGGTCGACTGGTCCAGTCAAGGCAAATCGGCGTGGTTGCGCGAGGCGCAAACGCAACACCGGCACCGGCAACAACAAGAGGCCGGGCAGTGACCGCATCGAGCCCTCCGGCGCCCGCATCCGTGCAGCCCATCCGCGGGCATCACACCGCAACCGGGCCATTGGAGCGCGTATTGCGCAATGGCCACTTCGCGGTCACCGCCGAACTGGCGCCGCCGGATTCGGCCGACGCCGACGAGGTTTATCGCCGGGCGAAGCGGTTCGACGGCTGCGTGGACGCCATCAACGCCACCGACGGTTCGGGCGCCAACTGCCACATGTCCAGCGTCGGCGTGTGCGCGCTGCTGACCCGCGCCGGCTACTCGACCATCATGCAAATCTCCTGCCGCGACCGCAACCGCATCGCCATTCAGGGCGACATTCTGGGCGCCGCGGCCATGGGCGTGGCCAACATTTTGTGCCTGACCGGAGACGGCGTGCAGGCCGGCGACCACCCGGACGCCAAACCGGTGTTCGATTTGGATTGCATGTCGCTGCTGGAAACCGCGCGCACCATGCGCGACCGCGGGCAATTCATGAGCGGGCGCAAACTCAGCCGCGCGCCGCGCATGTTCCTCGGCGCCGCCGCCAATCCGTTCGCCGAGCCGCGCGATTTCCGCGTCGAGCGTTTGCGCAAGAAAGTCGCCGCCGGGGCCGGTTTTGTGCAGACTCAATACTGCTTCGACCTGCCGGTGTTCGCGGAATATATGCGGCGCGTGCGCGACAAGGGCCTGCACCGGCGGGTATTCATCCTGGCCGGGGTCGGGCCGCTGGCCTCGGCCCGCGCGGCCGTCTGGATTCGCAACAATGTCCCGGGCGTTCACATTCCCGAAACGGTGATTAACCGTTTGCGGGGCGCGCGCGACCAGAAGGCCGAAGGCGCGGCCATCTGCGTCGAGTTGATGCAGCAATTGAAGGAGATCGAAGGCGTGGCCGGCGTGCATATCATGGCCTACCGCCAGGAACACAAGGTGGCGGAAATGGTCGCGGCCTCGGGCGTGCTCGGCGCGCGCGACCGTCACGCCGGCGCCGATATAAACCGCGGACAACAGGGGGAAAATCGCGATGAATTCGCTTAAGGCGCATTTGCAAGACCACGGCATCACCTACAACCAGCACCGCAGACTCGCATGGTTCTTCGCCGGGCGATCACTCAAGGTTGCATGCATGGCGTTTGTTCACGGCGTTGCACCGAACGCATTTGTGAAGTTTGGCGCAAGCGACCTGCACAAAACCATTCTTCCGGATTACCTCGACATGCTAAAGAGGATGAAAGATGAGCACACTTAAGGTCGGAAAAGAAGTCGGATTCGACTCCCGGGCGCCACTTACCGGCCGGGCCGTCATTGATGTTTCTGCTCCCGCCATTTCGGCGCAAACAAGCATGCCCCGGACCCGGTGCGGGGCGGAAACTCGTCAACTTTTCACGGTTACAGGTATTGCATCATGACCGACACACTGATCAGTTCCGCCACCCGCGAACTTAAAATCGGCTTCGGCAGGCCGTTCGCGATTATCGGCGAGCGCATCAACCCGACCGGGCGCAAAATTCTGGCCGCGGAAATGAAAGCCGGCGACTACAGCCGCGTCGAGGCCGACGCCATCGCCCAGGTCGCGGCCGGCGCCGACATGCTCGATGTCAACGCCGGCATTCCATTGGCCGACGAGCCGGGCATCCTGGCCGAGTCGGTTAAGTTGGTGCAGTCGGTCACCGAGGTGCCGCTGTCCATCGATTCGTCGATTGTCGCCGCGCTCGAGGCCGGCCTCGCGGTGTATCAGGGCAAGGCGCTGCTGAACTCGGTGACCGGCGAGGAGGAGCGCCTGGAGTCGGTGCTGCCGCTGGCGAAGAAATACGGCGCGGCGGTGGTGGCCATCTCCAACGACGAGGCCGGCATCTCCGAGAACCCCGACGAGCGTTTCGAT
>JAPPQJ010000098.1:8367-8734 GCA_028817015.1 Gammaproteobacteria bacterium | reverse complement strand
CGGCGACTACCTGAAGGGCAGTTCCATTCGCCAGGAATATCTGGAAACGGCGATTCGATGGCTGGCCGGCGGCAAATCGGAAATCGAAACTTATATGGGCAAACATCAGCATGACAAGAATGCCGAACCCTTGTGGAATCATTTTCGTGCGGTGATTGCGTGGGTGCAAAAAGTGTTTCCCACCCACCGAAAAGAAATGAAAGGGCTGGGCTGGGGCGCGTTTTATGCCGAGTTCAAGGATAAAAAACTCGACTCGAAAAAATTGGAAACCGAAATCGCCCGGCTGATGCAGGACGACGACATCAAAAAGAAATCCGGCATCTACGCTTACCTCCTCACCGGCGGCGAGCACCACCTCAACATCCGC
>JAPPQJ010000098.1:733-8333 GCA_028817015.1 Gammaproteobacteria bacterium | reverse complement strand
AAAACAATTCGGCATCGACGACATGGAAGGCGACCACATCACGCCGTGGCGCGAGGGCGGCAAGACCGAGCCGGAAAACTGCCAGATGCTTTGCAAGGAATGCAACCGCCGCAAAGGCGGGCGGTGAAGGCGGTGCATTCTTGACGCCCGGACGCCCGGCAATCCCGCCACAGCCATGCCCGCCGCCGACCTCGACTCCGCGCTTGTCTGGAACCGCCTGCAGGCGGTCGCCGACGAGATGGCGGGCGCGCTGATGCGCACCGCGTTCAGCCCCATTGTGCGCGAGAGCGGCGATTTATCGGCCGGGGTGTTCGACGCCCGCGGGCGGATGTTGGCGCAGGCGGTCACCGGCACGCCGGGGCATGTCAACACCATGGCCATGGCGGTGGCCAACTTCTTCGACTACTTCCCGCCCGCGGCCATGCGGCGCGGCGACATCTACCTGACCAACGACCCGTGGCTCGGCGCCGGCCACTTGAATGATTTCGTGCTGGTGCAGCCGTGTTTTGCCGGCGACGACGACTCCGCTGATGGCCGACTCATCGGCTTCCTCTCCTGCACCAGTCACCTGGTTGACATCGGCGGCCAGTGCATGGGCCCGGACGGCGCCGATGTCTTCGACGAAGGCCTGTATATCCCGCCCATTCGCCTGGTTGACCGCGGGCGCATGGACGCCGCCCTGCCGGCATTGCTGAAAGCCAACTCGCGCATCCCGGAAGAATCGGAAGGCGATTTGTATGCGTTGGTGGCGTGCTGCGAAGTCGGCGCGCGGCGGCTGAGCGACGCGCTCGGCGATTTCGGCCTGCGCGACTTAAAGGCGGTGGCGGACGCCATCGTCAGCGCATCCGAACAAGCCACCCGCGCGCGCATCGCCGCGTTGCCAAACGGCGTGTATAAAAACGAGATGCGCACCGACGGCTACGACTTCGAGGTGCTGCTTCGCGCCGCGCTCACCATCGACCGCGCGCGCATCCGCCTCGACCTGGCCGGCTCCTCCGGGCCGTCGCGCCACGGCATCAATGTGCCGCTGAACTACGCGGCCGCCTACGCCGCTTTCGGCATTAAGTGCGCGGTCGCGCCGGACATTCCCAACAACTCAGGCGCCCTTGCGCCCATCGAGGTGACCGCGCCGCCGGGCAGCATCGTCAACGCCCGCAAGCCGGCCCCGGTCAACTCGCGCCACATCATCGGCCAACTGCTGCCGGACCTCGCGCTCGGCTGTCTGGCGCATGCCATGCCCGATGGCGTGCCGGCCGAAGGCGCGTCCACATTGTGGGATTTGCCCATGCGCAACGCGGTGGGCCGCGGCAGTCGGTTCTCGGTGGAACTGGTGCACAACGGCGGCACCGGCGCGCGGCCGGGCGCGGACGGTCTGTCCGCCACCGGCTTCCCCAGCGGGGTCATGGGTTCCATGGTGGAAATCACCGAAAATGTCGCGCCGCTTCACATCGCCCGGCGCGAGTTGCGCGCCGACTCCGGCGGCCCCGGCCGGCGGCGCGGCGGCTTGGGCCAGGTCATCGAATTGTGCAGCAGCGAACAGGCGCCGATTCTCCTGTTCGGCACCGTTGACCGCATTCACAACCCGGCGCGCGGCCGCGACGGCGGCGCGCCCGGCGCGGCGGGCCAGTTGTCGCTGGCCTCCGGCGCGAAGTTGGGCGGCAAGGGCCGGCACGAGATTCCCGGCGGCGAGACCCTGCTCGCGCTGACCCCCGGCGGTGGCGGCTACGGCGACCCGCTGGCGCGCGACCCGCAGGCGGTGGCCGAGGATGTCGCCGATGAGTTGGTGAGCGTGGACGCGGCGCGGCGCGACTACGGCGTGGAATTGGGCGCCGATGGCGCGGTCGATGCGGCGCGCACCGAGCGGTTGCGGCGGAAGTTGGCGGCCGGTGCCACCGCAACCAAAACGCCGGCAACCGCGCGGCCGCTCATCGATGCCGACTCCCGGGGCCGCGCGCGCATCGGCGTGGTGGTGCCGGTATCCAACTCCAACCTCGAGCCCGATTTGGCGCTGTTGCGGCCGCGCGGCGTGTCGCTGCACTTCGCGCGGGTCGGCGGCTACGACCTGGACGCGGTCCCGGACGGCGACCAGATGCGGCAACTCGCGCAGGCCTCGCTGGATGACATCGTGGACTCGCTGTCGGCCTGCCGCGTGGATGTGATTCTCTACGGCTGCACTTCCGCAACCCTCGCCCACGGCCCCGACTTCGACCGCGAATTAAGCGCGCAAATCGAGGCGCGCTCCGGAGTCCCCGCCGTGACCGCCGCCGGCGCGGTGGTCGAGGCGTTGCGCGATTTGGGCGCAACCCGGGTCGGCCTCGCCTCGCCGTATACCGCCGGCCTGAACCGCGAGGCCGCGGCCTATCTGCAATCGTGCGGCATTGAAGTGGTGGAGGTGGCCGAAGTCGGCGCCGACCTCGGCAACTACCAGCAAGGTGCGTTGACTCCAAGCGAAGTCTTCGACCTCGGCATGCGCGCCGGCCACGCGGACGCGCAGGCGGTGCTGCTGTCGTGCACCGACATGCGCGCGGTGGAGGCCATCGACGCGCTGGAGGCCGGGCTGGACAAGCCGGTGGTGACCAGCAATCAGGCGTTGTTATACGCGGCGGTGAAGCGGTTGAACCGGCTTGCGTGCGCGCCGACCGTGGCCGCGCCGGCCGGTTTCGGGCGGTTATCCGCGCGCCTTGCACCGGCCGCATGCGACAAATCCGCCCAGTCCGCTGAGTTCGCGGAGTCCGCGTAAATGAAAACGCCAACCCCGCGCCCGGCCATTGTCGACCTCGCGCCCTATCCGGTGGCATCGGCGCGCGCGGCAACCGAGTCCACCGGCACGCCCATCCGCCTCAACCAGAACGAGCGCGCGGCGCGGCCGTC
Source organism: Gammaproteobacteria bacterium (assembly GCA_028817015.1). Classification (GTDB taxonomy): domain Bacteria; phylum Pseudomonadota; class Gammaproteobacteria; order Arenicellales; family Poriferihabitantaceae; genus JAHRAW01. The sequence goes on along the minus strand of JAPPQJ010000098.1, from coordinate 5,462 downwards.
CGAGCGCGTGGTCGCGGCGTTCGCCCGCGCCGCCGCCGATGCCAACCGCTACCCGGACGGCGGCTGCGGCCGGTTGCGCGCGCGCATCGCCGAAGTGCACGGGCTGGACGCCGCGCGCATCGTCTGCGGCAACGGTTCAGGGGAATTGGTGGCGCTGCTGGCGTGCGCCTACGCCGGCGGCGGCGATGAAATCCTGACCGGCCAATTCGCGTATCTGTACTTCGACACCGCCGCGCGCATCGCGGGCGCTACGCCGGTGCGCGCACCGGCCGGCCCGGACTTGGGCATCGACATCGAGGCGTTGCTGGATGCGGTCACCCCGCGCACCCGCATGGTGTGCGTCGATAACCCCGGCAATCCGACCGGCCGGATGCTGGCCGCCGATGCGGTGCGCGCGTTGCGCCGCGGGTTGCGCGACGACATCCTGCTGGTGCTGGATGCGGCGTATGCGGAATATGTGACCGCCGCCGACTACGAGCCCGGCGCGGCCGTGGTGGAGGACGGCGAGAACACGGTGATGTTGCGCACTTTCTCGAAGATTCACGGCCTGGCCGCGGCGCGGGTCGGCTGGGCGTATTGCCCGGCGGCGGTGGCCGAGGTGCTGAACCGCGTGAGGTTGCCGAACAACATCACCGGGCCGTCGCAGGCGGCGGCGCTGGCGGCGCTGGCCCCCGAGGAGCGGCAGCGAGTGACCGGCCTTCGCGCGCAAAATGACGCGCTGCGGCGGCGCTTTTGCGATGACTTGGGCGCGCTGGGGCTGACCGCGTATCCCAGCCAGGGCAGTTATGTGCTGGTGCGCTTCGCCGGCCGGGGCGCGGCACAGGCGACCGGCGCGGCGCTGCAAGACCGGGGCATCTACGGGCGCGCGATGGCGGCCTACGATCTGGCCGATTGCATTCGTTTCACTGTCGGCACCGAGACCGAGATGGCGGCGGTGGCGGAGGCGTTGAAGCGGATACAAGGGATGGCGTTGCCGGGCGGCGGGTGAGGGGGTAATATGCCGGTGGCCGGGCAGCCGGTCGGGTTTTCCCGGTGTTGCTGGTTGGGGGGTTGCGAAATGACAATGAACACCGATGCGTTTTCCGTGCGCGTCTCAAAGCGGGCGGTGCGCGATTTTTCCGAGCACGGCGTGGCCATGCTGCCACAGGTGATCGATGCGGCGTGGATCGCCAATTTGCGCGCCGGGGTCGAGAAAAACATCGCCGCGCCGACCGCGCGCGGGCGCGTCTGGAACCGGGACGCCGACGGCCGGGTGTGCTTTTACGACAGCCAGGCGTGGCGCGGCATCGCCGAATACCGCGACTTTGTCGAGCGCTCGCCGATTGCCGGAATCGCCGCGCAACTGCTGGGCGCGACGCGGGTCAATTTCTTTTTCGATGCGATTTTTGTGCGCAGCCCCGGCACTCAGTTTCGCACGCCGTTTCATCAGGACGAGCCGTACTGGTCGGTCGAGGGTTTCGACACCTGTTCGATCTGGATGCCGCTGGTGGCGGTGGAGAAAAAAAGCGCGCTTGAATTCGTGCGCGGCTCGCACCGCTGGAAGGGGAGATTGCGGCAGACCAACTTCGGTGCGCTGACCGGCGATGCGCGCGACCAGCGCGATGCGGCCGAGGACGGCGAAGCGTTCCCGGACATCGAGGGCAACCGCGACAGGTATCCGCTGGTCAGTTGGGACATGGCGCCCGGAGATTGCGTGGCGTTCAACGGCCGCACCATTCACGGCGGCTCCGGCAACCTGTCGCCGGGGCGCGGCCTCAAGGTGTTCAACACCCAGTGGCTGGGCGACGATGTGCGGGTGTGTTTTCGCAAGGAAGGCATGGACCCGGATCATTCCCGGGTCATGGCCGAAATCGGCCTCAAACCCGGCCGGCGCATCGGCGGCGCGCTCTACCCCGAATTTCGCTTTGACCGCGGTTTGCCGGCATAAACGGCCAAACCGGCCGTTTATGGTCGCGGGTTTTCGGTTATACTGCGGGGAAGCGGGATTGGAGGCGCCGCTAATGCGGATTGCGCGGGCGGCTTCGGTTAAACCGGGGATGGAAATGAAACCAGCCGAGCAAAAACACACCGCGGTTTGCGCAACCGTTTGCGTGGCGGCCAGGAGCAGACCGTCGTGAAAGACATTCTCAACATGTTGGCGCAGCGGCTGTCGCTCGGCCTGCTTACTCTGGTCGTGGTGTCGCTGATTATTTTCTTAGGCGTCAGTCTGCTGCCGGGCGATGCGGCGCAGGCCATGCTCGGCCAGTCGGCGACGCCGGAGACGGTGGCGGCGCTGCGCATCCGCATGGGCCTTGACCAACCGGGCTACATCCGCTACTTCACCTGGTTGGGCGGCATCCTGCAAGGCGACTTCGGCGTGTCCATCGCCAATAACCGGGAAATCTCGGACTTGCTCGGCTGGCGCTTCGCCAACACGCTGTTTCTGGCCGTGCTGGCGGCGCTGGTGTCGGTGCCGCTGGCGCTGACCCTCGGCATCCTGGCGGCGTTATACCGCAACAGTTTCTACGACCGGGCGGTGAATGTCATCACGCTGTCGTCGATTTCCACGCCGGAGTTCTTCGTCGCCTACATTCTCATCCTGGTGTTTGCGGTGCAACTGGGCTGGTTCCCCAGCCTCGCCAATGTCGGCCCGGACACTTTGCTCCTCGAGCGCATCTACGCCTGCGTGCTGCCGGCCGCCACGCTGACTCTGGTGGTGGTGGCGCACATGATGCGCATGACCCGGGCGGCGATTATCAACCTGTTAGCCAGCCCGTATATCGAAATGGCGGCGCTGAAAGGCCACGCGCTGCCCAACGCCTGGGCGCCGATTATCAATGTCATCGTCATCAACCTGGCGTATCTCATCGTCGGTGTGGTGGTGGTCGAGGTGGTGTTCGTCTATCCCGGCCTCGGCCAGTTGCTGGTCGACTCGGTGCAGCGGCGCGACTTGCCGGTGGTGCAGGCGTGCAGTTTGGTGTTCGCCGCCACTTATGTGTTGCTGAACCTGACCGCCGACATCCTCTCCATCCTCACCAACCCGCGGTTGCTGCATCCCAAGTAGCGGGGCGGTCGGCGACTGGAATGAAACATCTGTTCGCATTCGCCGCCGCCTTGATTCGCCGCAAATCCCGTGGATGAGGCTCGGTTATGAACGCCGGCGCGAAGGGTATCGCCGACCCCTGGTCGCCCCAAAAGACGGAAACATGATTAATGTCATGGTTTTACGCGCGCGCCTGCGCGAGACTGGCAATTTTTTGCCGAATCAATACGGGAGACCGCAACAGTGCCCTCGCCATTAATCGGCGTATCGCTCGTCTTCATCGCCGCGCTTTCGTGGAGCACCGCCGGGTTGTTCACGCGGGTGGTGACCACCGACATTCCGACCACGCTGTTCTGGCGCTCGCTCATCGGCGGGTTTTGCGTGCTGGGGATTTATCTGTGCATGCGGCGCAAGCGCGGCGGGCGGGCATTAAAGCGCGAGGCGATTCGACTGTCGCGCGGCGAGATGGTGATCGGCGCGCTCTCGACAGCCGGGATGATTTGTTTCATCTCGTCGTTCTTCCACACCACCATCGCCAATGTGTCTTTCGTCTACGGCAGCATGCCGCTGGTGACTTTTCTGCTGGCGTTGGTCGCGTTGAAGGAAAGGGCCGACCGGGTTGCGCTCGCTTCCTGCGTTTTATGCGCGGTCGGCGTGGCGGTGATGATTGGCGGCGCGCAACGGCTGGATGATTTGCTCGGCATCGCCCTGGCGTTTGCGATGACTTTTTTCATGGCGTCGCTCACCGTCGCCGCCAAGTATTTCCCCGGCGCCGATGCGATTAAGGCCACTTATTTTTCCGGCTTCCTCGGCGCGCTGGTGATGCTGCCGTTCAGTTCATTCATCGGCACCTCGCCGCCGGACTACTTCTGGCTGAGTCTGTATGGCCTGGTGAATTTGGGGCTGGGCTTCGGCGTCTATCTGCTCGGCGTGCAGCATGTGACCGCCACCACCGCCGCGTTGGTCGGTCTGTCGGAGATCCCCATCGCGCCCATCTGGGCGTGGCTGTTGTTCGCCGAAAACCCCGGCGCAAACACCGTCATCGGCGGCGCGGTGATGCTCGCCGCCACCACTTGCCACCTTGTCGTGCAGCATTTGCGGCAGCGGCAAGGCGCTTAATCGTTACACTCTTGACCGCGAGGCAATGATGCAAAAGTTGCCACCCGAACTCATTCGCGCCCGCACCTGCTACAAGCATCCGGCTGGCGAACTGGGCATCGTCATCACGCGCGCGCTGTTGCGGCGCGGTTGCATCGAAGACGCCGGCGTAAAACAGCGGCATGGCTTTGCGCTCACCGAGCGCGGGCGCAAGTGGTGCGCGCGATACGGAGTCGACGCGCATTTGCCCGCGGCCCCGGGCGGTGGCGCGAGGAAAGACGCGGGCCGGCTGTTCAGCGTATCGTGCATGGACCATTCGCATCGCGCGCCGCACTTGGCCGGCGCATTCGGGCGAGGCATGCTGTCATTCATGCGCGCGCGCGGCTATTGCGTCACCGGCGCCGGCGACCGTCGTTTGTCGGTGACGCCGCAAGGGGCGGCGTTTTTGCGCGCGGCGTTGGGAATCGACTGGGGGGGCGTTCAACATGACGGATAACCGACTGGACGGGATGGATTTTGAGGCCGCGTATCTGGAGCGCGAGTGGCGGGTCACGGTGCAGACGCCGCGCGGCGGGCTGGAGCAGTTGGCGGCGGCTTTGGGGCGCGAGT
>JAPPQJ010000098.1:0-702 GCA_028817015.1 Gammaproteobacteria bacterium | reverse complement strand
CTCGCACGCCGGCGCCGAAGACACCATCCAGACCACCGACGCGGTGGAGGTGGTTTTTTCCATTCCCGCGGATGAGAAGTTGCTGCGGCGCGCGTTTGCGGTGATTTTCGATCATCATGTACAGGAGGAGCCGACCGTCCATGTGCAGGAACTCTGGGGCAGCCGCTCGCGGTATTTGGACGACAAGGACAATCCGAACCGGTATTGGAACCGGCCTGACGCGCGGGAAATCCACGGCAGGGCAAGGCCGGCGGAGGACGCTGACCGGGACAAAACATAAGACGGCCCGCCCGCCGCACAAAAGTCCGAAGCGCCGGAAAAGGGAGATCCATGCGGATAAAACGCATGAATTCATGGAGCACAACTCGCGCCAGTCGGCCCGGTAATCCTCCCTAAACCGCGACCCCCGCGCCGTCTCGTCGGGCGTCGCCGACGGCGGACAACTTGCCGTGGCGGGTCACTTGCGCGAGGTGGACGCCGCCGAAGAACATATGCGGTTCGTCGAACACGCGGTGGTCGGGGAAGTCGCGCGCCATCTTGCGCATCGCCTCAGGCGGAAAGCCGGCCTCCATGCGCAACTGATCGCCTTCGACATGCAGGCGCGGGGCGGCGACCGCGGCCTTTGCCTGCATGCGGAAATCCACCAGGTTGCTGATGACTTGCAGCAGCGCGCTGCGGATGCGGTTGGAGCCGCCGGAGCCG
>JAPPQJ010000060.1 GCA_028817015.1 Gammaproteobacteria bacterium | reverse complement strand
GGATTTGCGCTTGAATGGTGACATCCAGCGCGGTGGTCGGCTCGTCGGCAATCAAAAGCGCGGGGTGGCAAATCAGCGCCATCGCAATCATGGCGCGCTGGCGCATGCCGCCGGAGAGCTCAAACGGATAGAGTTTGAGCGCCTGGCGCGGGCGCGGGAAGCCGACGATTTCCAACATCTCGCGGGTCAGTTCCAGGCCCTCGGCGCGCCCCACATCGCGGTGCAGAAACAACGCTTCGCTGATTTGGTCGCCGATGGAGTGCAGCGCCGACAGCGACACCATCGGCTCCTGGAAAATCAGCGAAATGCTGCCGCCGCGCAAATCCCGCATGGTGCGCCCGTTGGGGTCCAGGGCCACCGTGTCCACCGCGTCGATGCCCTTTTGCGGGTTGCTGAACAGGATTTGCCCGGCGGTGATGGTGGCGTTTTCCGGCAAAAGGCCCATGATGGCGCGCGCAATCACCGACTTGCCGGAGCCGGATTCGCCGACCAGGGCCACGGTCGCCCCCGGCATCATGTCGAACGACACGCCGCGCACCGCATCCAGCGTGGTGCCGTGGATGGCGAAGCGAACCCACAGGTCACGAAGCGAGATCAGGGGCTGGGTCATGGGGCGGTTTGTGTTGATCCGGGCAGCCGCTCAGCCCGGCGCCAAGCGCTATGCAAGATTGCTATTGTATGCTGAATCACCGGGTGTGCAAGCGGTTATCAGGCGCTCCCGTCCCGGGCAACAGAGGATGGCGCCGGCAGGCCCGGCAAAGGGCCAAGCAATCCAGACCCCGGAGCGGGTGTTCGCCGTTGCAGGACCACAGCCCGCATGCCGATGAATCCCGCCACGACATCAAGGGCCGCGCAGTGGGGGGCGCACGGGTTCCGGTCAGCGGATGGAGTTTGTGGGGGTTGGCCAAAAGCCGCCCGGCGAGGTGGCGCGGCAGGAGGCCAGGGGCTTTGCCCGCATAACAGCGGTTTTTCATCACCGGCATGAAAAGGTCCGTCAAATCCCGCTGACATCATGCGCAAAACACCCCCCAACGGGCCATGCCCCTTTGGGTCATCGGCGGCTGAAGCCGCGACACAGCAATCGGCCCGATCTTCGCCATGAGGGAGGCGGTTACACGCGGCGTTTTGGGGGTCTAAAGCGCCCGGTCGGTCATCGCCACGGTGTTGAAGCGGTCTGCAAAGCGCTCCCCCGGGATTTCCTGAGGCTCGACGGGTTTCAGGTGTTTGTCGTAACAAAAGGCGTAGCGCCCCGCCAGGTCGGTGACCGTCGCCAGCTTGTCGTGGCGCTGGTCTGGTGGCAACAGTGGCGCGTGCAGCGACAGGTGGATGGCCGGTTTGAAGCGGGGCAGGAGGTCGATGATCGAGGGCACGAGGTCGAATTCGGCGCCTTCAATGTCTATTTTCAGCAGGTCGATGCGGTCGATGCCCCACCAGTCGATGAAAGACGAAAGCCCCACTCCCAGCACCGCGGTGCCGCCGGCGGGCGCTGCCCGGACCCGTGTCATGCTGTTGCCGAAACCCCGTTCGTTTGCGATTTGCACGCGGGCGTTGTGGCCGCAAAGCGCGCCGTGGAACGGCAGCACATTGCCGACATGGTTGATGCGGATGTTGGCCAGCAGGCGCTCATAGGCGACCGGGTCGGGCTCAATGCAATACACCGTGCGGCAGCGCTGCGCCGCAAACAGCGCCGTCGGCCCGATCCACGCGCCGATATCCAGGCACACCGAATCGACGCTCAAGCAGCGCTCGAGGAAGGTGAAGGTGGCGCGCTCCCACTCATTTCGCGCCACCTTGCGCCAGAACTTGCGGTCTTCGGGCACAAGCCTGTAGCGCTTGCCGTCAAGGTGCGCGGGGAAACCGCCGCTTATCCGGTAGTAAGCCAGTGCCAGCCGGCGTCTTAGGTTCATGTTTCGACTCTACCATGCGCCGGGCACCGCCCGCCTCGGCTACAATCACAGGCGCCATGACTCGATCCGTTGCAGTGATTCTGAAGGGGTATCCGCGGCTGTCGGAAACCTTCATCGCCGAGGAGATTCACGCGCTGGAGCGCTCCGGCGTGGCCGTCACCCTGTTCTCTTTGCGCCTGCCCACCGAGCGGCAAATCCATCCGGTGCACGAAGCGATCAGCGCGCCGGTGGTGTATCTCCCGGAATACCTGTATCGCCAGCCCCTGCGCGTGCTGCGCGCCTGGTGGAAAGCGCGCCGCCGGCCGCACTACCGCCGGGCACGGCAAGTCTGGCGGCGCGACCTGCGGCGCGACCTGAACGCCAACCGCATCCGCCGCTTTGGCCAGGCCATGGTATTGGCCGCGGAATTGCCCGCCGGCGTCGACCTGCTGTATGCGCATTTCCTGCACACCCCGGCGTCGGTGGCCCGCTACGCCGCCGCGCTGCTGGACTTGCCGTGGAGTTGCTCGGCCCACGCCAAGGATATCTGGACCATCCCGGACTGGGAAAAACGCGAAAAACTGGGCGACTGCCGCTGGCTGACCACTTGCACACGCGCCAACTTCGACCACCTGCGGGCGTTGGCGGCCGACCCGGCCAAGGTGGCGCTGAACTACCATGGCCTCGATGTGTCGCGGTTCGCCGCCGCGGCGACGGCTTACTCAAACCGAGACGGCGCGGACGCCGCCAACCCGGTGCAAATCTTAAGCGTCGGCCGCGCGGTGGCGAAGAAAGGCTATGACGGCTTGCTGGCCGCACTGGCTGATTTGCCGCCGGACTTGCACTGGGAATTCACCCACATCGGCGGCGGCCCCCTGCTGGCGGACTTGAAACGCCAGGCCGCTGAACTCGGCATCGGCGAGCGCGTCACATGGCGCGGCGCGCAGGCGCAAAGCGCGGTGTTGGCATGCTGCCAATGCGCCGACTTCTTCGCGCTGAATTGCCGCATCACCGCCGACGGCGACCGCGACGGCCTGCCGAATGTGCTGGTGGAAGCGCAAGGCTGCGGCCTCGCGGTGGTCGCCACCGAATTGTCCGGCATCCCCGAACTCATCGAACACGGCGGCAACGGCCTGTTAGTCGCACCCGACGACCACCGCGCCCTCACCGCCGCCCTCCACCGCCTCATCACCGGCCCGCCCCTGCGGCAACGACTGGGCAGCGCCGGGCGGTCGGTGGTCTTAAAGCGCTTTGACCGCGACCGCAACTTCGTGCCACTGCACCGCATGGTCATCGGCGATGGGGCGGGCGCGGCGGCCGGGTCAACCGGGATAACTCTCGACCACAATCCCCGGCACCGCGAGAAAACCGCCGAAGATCACCGCAATGACGACCTTCAGGGCCACGCTTAAGGCGCGCGTCGACCCCTCATGCCGGGCGGCCGAATGCGGGTGGGCCCTGCGCCATTTCATGTCGGAGAAGGTCAAGGCCCCGGCTCCTGTTAGTTTCCAGCCGCTTGCAGGGTGTCGAAATTCATAGCCGGCCGCCCCCAACCGGCCTCGCCGCGACTCAGGCGGACGAGCCACCGAATGAATCGGCGCAAGGGCACAAATCGCGCAGCGGGCACTCGGGGCATTTGGGTTTGCGCGCGGTGCAGGTGTGGCGGCCGAGCAGGATGAGCCAGTGGTGGGCGTGCTGTTTGAACTCGTCCGGCACCGCTTTGTGCAGTGCGCGCTCCACCGCTAATGCATCCTTGCCGGGGGCGATTCGTGTGCGGTTGGAGACGCGGAACACATGCGTGTCAACGGCGATGAGCGGCTGGCCGAAGGCGGTGTTTAAGATGACATTGGCGGTCTTGCGGCCGACGCCGGGCAGCGCTTCGAGTTGCTCGCGGGTGTCCGGCACCTGGCCGCCGTGGCGGTCGAGAATGAGGCGGCAGGTTTTCAGGATGTTGTCGGCCTTGGTGTTGTACAGGCCGATGGTTTTGATGTGGCGCTTGAGTCTGGCCTTGCCGAGGTCAAGCAGGGCCTGCGGGGTGTTGGCGACGGGGTAGAGTTTCGCGGTGGCCAGGTTGACCGACACATCGGTGGCCTGCGCCGACAGGATGACCGCAATCAGGAGCTCAAATGTGGATTCGTAGCGCAGTTCCGTGGTCGGCGCGGGGTCAACGGCGCGCAGGCGCTTGAACATCGCGCGAATGGTGCGGGGGTTCATGGCGAGGGAGTCGGGGGTTTCGATGGTGAATGTTGCGGCGAAATTGACGGCGCGTTGGGCGGCCGGTTGCGCGGCGGTTTGGACGGTGCATTCCCCGGCGATTCCCCCGGCGGGCTGACCCATTGCCGCGCGGCCGCGGATTGGCGTTGGCGGACGCGCTCAACCGCGGCGCGGATTTCCTCGCGCATGGCATCGCGCCGGCGCTTCATCGCCCGCTGTTCGCGCCGCGTTTGCTGGTCCGCTTCGCGTTGGCGTTTCGCCTGCGCGCGGCGGCGGAATTCGCCCACCTGCGCATGGCTGAACTCCGGCCACATACTCGGCGCGCCGGTGGCGTAACCGGGCGGCGGAGCGGCCATCTCAATGCAGTCGGTCGGGCACACCGCCAGACACAACCGGCAGCCGCTGCACTGCGCGGCGATGACCGTGTGCATGAGTTTGGCCGCGCCGATGATGCAGTCCACCGGGCAGGCGGCGATGCAGAGTTTGCAGCCGATGCACGCTTCTTCGCGGATCAACGCCAACCGCAACGGCGGGCGGGGGGCCGGCGAATCCGGCGAGTCGACCGCCGCCGGCGCCCGGACGAGCAAGCGACCAAGCGCCCCGACAGTCGCCGCGCCGCCGGGCGGGCAACGGTCGATGCCGGCATCGCCCGCAGCCACAGCCTCGGCGTATGCGCGGCACGACGGTTCGCCGCATTCGGCGCACTGCGTCTGCGGCAGAAAGCGGTCGATGGCATCGGCCAAATCCAAATCGGGGTTCATACGCGAATTATCCAACAACAGGCATGCCGCATGATAGGAGCGTATTCGTCTTTAACCTGGCCGTAAAACCGGCCGGGGGCGGTTTGACACCCGCCGCGCACCCGTTATTCCCCGCTCACAAGCCAATTCCGGTTGAAACCCCATGCCCCAATCCCTGCCTGATACCTGCTGGCAAAGCGACGACCCGGTCGCCGGCACTTATCCTGGCTGCCTGGACGACTGCCCCGAATAGGTTACGCAAGGCGAATCGTTGGCCGACCTGCAGGCGCATTTGCGGGATATTCACCATGAAATCACATCCGGGAACCTGCCCGGTCTGCGGCGGCGCGGCGCAAAGCATGACTGGTATCGCAACCCGATAAGCGGCGTCTATCAGGCCGTCCCCCGGCACCGGGAAATTAACCCATGCCTTGCGGCGCAAATGATTAAAAAGTTGAGCGAGTAGCCCGAGACGGCGGCGACATTCGCGCGCGCCCGGCAACGCGCCCGCGAATCCTGCGGCGGCATTTTCCGCAACCTATCAACACCGATGCCGACGCCGCCATTCGGCGGTGGTGGGCGACGGGGGAAATAAAAAACCGCCCGGCGGGGCGGGCGGTTGGGAAAGGGGCGAGGGTTGCCCCCCGCCGGGTTGTGGTTACTGTAATGGACCAATCCTGCAACTTTCTATGCAGTTCATCTCATCTGCTTGGTCTTCCAGTTCTTTGGCTTCACGCTCTCTACCGGCTAATCGAAGCGCGGCTGCCGCAAGACGAAGTGATTTTCGCGTCTCTTCGCATTCGTTCATGCATCGCATGCGTTCTCGCACATCTGGGTCATACGGCATTTGCCCCTGTGCCGGCATGGCGAAACTGAACACCAGCAGGGTGGCGGCGATGGCTGCTTTGATGGATTTCATAGTCTTGCCTTCCTCGGGCAGGTTGGATTGAAAAATGCCATGAACTTGCGTCCATGGACTTGGGAAGAAGTGAAAACGATTCATCGGGTGAACATCCGGGCGAGGTGGCGTTGTACGGGGGTTGGCTATTGAGGACCACAACCCACTCTTTCTCCGTATTTAGTATCCCAGTTGCCGACCCCGAAGGTCACACTGCGGACACCCATAAAGTGCGCGCGCGTTTGCGGGGCCATTCTCCCGCGCTCTGCGGTCGTTTTCCTCATGCGCTCTGCGCGTTATGTCCTGCACTTGTCTGAGCGTGTTATCAAGCGAGTAACCGCCGCCAAGGCCGCGCGTGAAGGCTTCAAGGCCGCGCGTGAATGCATTGCCGCTGTCTTGTTCGCGTTGCCATTCCCTTTCGGCTTCTATGCGCGCGATGCGCTCCTGTTCCCGGCGTTTCCATTCCCTTTCGGCGGCAAGGCGCTGTCTTTCGGCTTCCCTTTCGGCTTCTATGCGCGCGATGCGCTCGCGTTCTTCCCTTTCGGCCTTTTCACGCGCAATGCGCCGTCTTTCGGCAGCCTTCCATTCCGCCATCTCGCCGGTCAGGTCTCGCTCGCCGGCGCGGTCGAAAGCGCTTTGCGCGGCGGTTGCGTCGGGCGACTGCAAACCGGGGTCTGCACGGTCGAAAGCGCTTTGCGCGGCGGCGTTCTGTTGCCGGCGTTGTTTGTTCTGGCAATGATACCCGTCCCCGCCATCATACTTCGCAAAGTTGTATTCACCAAAGCACGCCGCCCACGAGAGGATAATTGAGCCGCGCATGGCGCCGTCGAAGGCATCATCGAATTCGTATTCATCGTTGGGGTAATGCGCACCCAGTTGTTTCCCACTGTTGGCCTGAATAGTGACTGCCCCCGGCCTGTGCCGTTGATAGGTGTACGGCGCGCCAACGCCGAGCGGCGGACGGTTGGTGCCCGGCGGGTGAAAGTGAAAATGCACCGAGACCGGCTGCGCGCATTCGTTAGTCAGGCGGCCGCCAAAGAACCTGCTCGGTTTCTTGTCCCAACTGATGCAGTGACTGGCGTCCTGGGAAGCGGCGGGCGGCTGATAGCCTGGATCGGCGCGGTCGAAGGCGCTTTGCGCGGCGGCGGTGGTGGCTAACAGCATGGCGCAAGCGGCGGACAGGATACGGCGAAGGGTCATGGCGTGTTTCCTCAATGAGTGGTTGAAGGGGTGGGCATTAGCGGGGGCCGTGCCGACGCAACAGGGCGGCGGTTTCGGCGCCGACCAGGGGCTGCGCCCCCTGGCCCCCCTTAAAGAGGTAAAGATGAAATGATTCATGGGGTGAGCGTCCGGGCAACTCGGAAGCCGCCTACGCCGATGCTGCGGACCCCGGTGGCGAACCGGTCGCGGTCGGCGGAGCGGAGATCCCTCGGATCGAGGTTCCAGGAACCGCCGCGCAGCACGCGCCGACTGCAATCTCCCGACTCCCACGCACTCCCGTCAGTCGGCGCACCCTGATAATTGTGATTCCAGCAGTCCTGCGTCCATTCCCATACATTGCCATGCACATCATGCAAGCCAAATTGATTCGCCGGGAACGAACCCACCGGCACCGTCCTCCCCCGATACTCGCCTTTGGCGCCAGAACCATATGTATAATTTCCATTATAGTTCGCCTGCCCCGTTGATATCGTCGAACCATAGTGAAACGGCGTTGTCGTCCCCGCTCGCGCCGCATACTCCCACTCCGACTCGCTCAGCAAACGATACTCCTTTCCCGTCTCAGCCGACAGCCAGCGCACATATCCCCGCGCTTCTTCCCAAATCACATTGATGACCGGGCGCTTGCCCCGGCCCCAGCCTTCATCGCCCGGACTGTAGCCGTAGCATCCGCCGTCCGCCACGCACGCATCCCACTCCGCAAATGTCACCTCGCGGACACCCGCCGCAAAAGGCCGGGCAATGTTCACCTGATGCACCGGACCCTCATCGTCATATCTACCTTCCTCCGACGATGGCGAACCCATCATGAACGAACCCGCCGGCACCACCACCATCTCAGGGCAGACATCACAGTCGCTAAATGTTTCGGGTGACGCCAGCGGCGTTACTTGCCTCAGCATGTCGAGCGCCAACCGGTAGTCGGGCGAGTTGCGCTCGACGCGCTGGAGATACGCCTGCAGTTCTTTTTCTGCGTTCCAATACCGTTTCAAGCGGAAGTAGGCCACCGCCCGCAGCAGTTGCAGCGGCGGCGGCATGGCTACGCCGAGTCGGTCGTATTGGTCGAACAGGTCGGCGGCCCTGGTGTGGTCTTTGGCCTTCATGGCGGCGTCAATTTGATTTTCCAGCAAATCAACCTGGATTTGGGCTGGCGTGGTCTGCGCATGCAACGGCGCCATCAGTACGGCGGCGCACAGGGCCAGCGCAAGGCGAAGTTTCATCGGACTTTCTCCGGTTGACAGACGAAATCATCCGGCGCAACGGCGCCGGGCCGTTGCATCAATCAAAGGGAACAGTGAAAGCCCCGCCTATTCGAGCCAGCGGGCATCAATCCGCCAATCTCTACGTCTATTGTATTCAGCAGGCAACCCGGCTAATGCAGTCTCCCTTTAATTCATGCAAGCGAGACAATACCGACTCCAGCGGGAATGTCAAGCGGCTGTACGAATTCCATACAGATGAGACTCAGGCGGCCCCGGCGAGGGACTGATAATACGCCATGGGGGTTTGGAAGTTTTGGCGTTGGCCGCGTGCGGGCGGTAGCGGTGTTGGCAGACGTCCAGGGCCGGGTTCAGGGTGTGCAGGTTCCATTCGCGGCGATATCGGCCATAGAACTCTTCGCGCAGCGTGCGGTGGGCCCGTTCTATGCAGCCGCCCCGCTTGGGCTCTTGGGCGGCAGCACATACAGGGCGATGCCACGCGCGACCAGGTAGCCGGTCGGACACACCGCGGTGAAGTTCTTCACGGTGGCACCCGGAAACGACACGCTCATGTGACCCATCTGCACCAACCGGCCCGCAGCGGCGG
>JAPPQJ010000008.1:25237-28056 GCA_028817015.1 Gammaproteobacteria bacterium | reverse complement strand
CTGCTTCGCGGGCGGCGTGTGGGTGGAGCGAAATCACCTGTCCTCGGCGGCCACCGAGGAACGCAATCGCGCGGTGGTGCTGCGCTACATGCAGGAGTTCATCAACCAGCGCGACATGAACGCGCTGGATGAAGTGATGGTGGCCGACTGGATTGCGCACAACCCGACCGAGGGCAACGGCCGCGACGCGCTGAAAGAACTGGCCGCCGGCTGGTTTCAGCAATTCCCGGAACTGCACGCCGACGTCAAGCGCGTGTTCGCCGACGGCGACTTCGTGATGGCCCAGACCCACTACACCATCAACGCCGGGGACCGCGGCAACGACTGGGCGCCGGGGTCGGGGGCGACGGTGGATATTTTCCGTCTGGAGGACGGCAAAATTGTGGAGCACTGGGATGTGGTGCAACGGCCGATTCCCGAGGGGTCGGTTAATGGCAACAGCATGTTTGACGGCGGCGGGGTTTATAACTACCGGTGAGGACGGGCCCCCGCCCGGTTACGCCGCCGCCGGCTTGTAGATGTCGAATCTCACCAACTTGCCGGCGATTTCGCCGACCCGGCGGTCATCAAGCGGCGGCGCGCGGTGCGGACGTTTGACCACCACGCGGCGGCGCGCGCAGGCCAGCGCCGCCTCGAACAACGCCCGGTTGTCGCCGGGCGGCCCGGCCAGCCGGCGCAGCAGGGCCAGCGGTTTTTTGGCCGCCGCGGATTTCGGATTCGGCGGATACATCGGGTCCAGATAGACCACATCCGGCGCGCAGGCCACGGCGCCGAGATATGCGGCGCTGTCGCCGTGCACGACTTTCAGGCGGGCGCGCAAATCCGCATCCCGGCATTGTGCATGCGCGTGCAGCAGCAGGGCCGCGACCAACGGATGTTTCTCCACGGCGGTGACGCGGTATCCCCAGCCGGCCAGGCGGGCCGCGTCGGTGCCCCAGCCGGCGGTGGCGTCGATGACCGTGGCGGCGCGCGCGCCGATGGCCTTGCGCAGCGGGTCGGCGGCGCCCGGCCCGGCCCGAGCGCGGTTCAGGGACACTTGATACGGCGCGTGACAGGGCAGCGCCGCGCAGCGCAGCGCGGCCCCGTGGCGGTCGAACTCGATGTGGAATTCGGCGGGCGCTGCGGTGTTGGCCGCGCCGGCCGCCGCCAACAGCGCATCCAGTTGCACGGCGAGTTGCCGGCGGCAACGCGCGTATCCGGGCGCATAGCGCACCGACACCGAATGGGTTGACATGTTGATTTTGACCGGGCCGCCAGCGTAAATTATCTTTCCGGGAATGAAGCAGCACAGTGTAGCAGAAGCATCCGACGGGGGATTTCCATGGGATTTTTAGACGGCAAAAAAGCGCTGATTACCGGCGTGGCCAGCAACCGCTCCATCGCCTGGGGCATCGCGCAGGCGATGCACCGCCAGGGCGCGCAGTTGGCGTTCACCTATCCGAACGACAAGATGAAACAGCGGGTGTCCGGCTTGGCCGCCGGCCTCGGCGTCGGCGACGACTTGGTGCTGCCTTGCGATGTCGCCTCTGATGCGCAGATTGCGAAGTTGTTCGACGACTTGGGGGAAATATGGGACGGCGTGGACGCGCTGGTGCATTCCATCGCCTTCGCGCCGCGCGAGGAGTTGCAGGGGCGGTTCATCGACGCGGTCAGCCGCGAGGGATTCGCGGTCGCGCACGAAATCAGTTCGTATAGTTTTGCCGCGCTGGCGCGCGCCGCGCTGCCGCTGTTGCGCCCCGGCGCCGCGCTGCTGACCCTGACCTACATCGGCTCGCTGCGCGCCATGCCGAACTACAATGTGATGGGCCTGGCCAAAGCCAGCCTGGAGGCCAATGTGCGCTATATGGCGCAGTCACTGGGCGGGCGCGGCATCCGCGTCAACGGCATCTCGGCCGGCCCCATTCGCACCTTGGCGGCGGCCGGCATCGCCAATTTCAAGAAAATGGTCGCGCATTTCGAGAAAGTCGCGCCGCTTGGCCGCGCCGTCACCATCGACGAAGTCGGCAACGCCGCCGCCTTTCTGTGCTCCGATTTGGCCTCGGGCATCACCGGCGAAATCACTTATGTCGACGCCGGGTTCAGCACTGTCGGCATCAGCGAAAGCGTGACCAGCGGAGACTCGGCGGGCTGACACCGCCGGCGGTCGTTGCCCGCCGCCCACGGATGGCGAAGCCCCGAAGCGCACAGACTCCGCCCGATTCGCCGCCCCTGGACGACTGTCATGTCAAATCCGCCGATGCCGGGGGAGGCACCCCCATCGGCAAACCCGCGGTTTATCGACTGGAGGGGCGGCGCAGGAAAAAAGCCGCTGGATTTCGCGTTCTACACGCAATGATGTCGCCGGCGTTTAGTTCAACCCCAATCCTTTCAGCGTCTCGGCGGTCGGCACGCCGGTTTCATCCCAGCCGCGCAACTTGTAATACTGCGGCAACAACACATCCAATTCCACCACGCCGCCTTTGGCGAAGCCGCCCGGCACCGGGTCTTTAAGCATGCGCGGCGGCAGGGTGTCGTCGGCGCGGGTCAGCCCGGCCTTCAGGTTGAACAGGCGCTCCAAATTCCAGATGCGCTCGCCGGTCTGGCGCAGGCGCTCCTCCGACCAGTCGCCGGGGCAGGCGGCGTCAATCATCTTGCAATAGTCGCCGCTGCCCCACACGCCGGTGGTGAACAGGCACAGGCCGGTGGAGTCGACCATGGCCACGAAGTCCTGCGAAACGCGGCAGGTCTCGGCCTTGCCGCTGGTGCCGGCATCGGCCATATCGACCTCGAAACAGTCGTGCTTCAAGTGGCAGGCGCCGCGGTTGCTGGTGGCGTAGCCC
>JAPPQJ010000008.1:0-25172 GCA_028817015.1 Gammaproteobacteria bacterium | reverse complement strand
ATTCCTGGCCCTTGGCCACCATGGCCAGTTCCGGGCGGCCGTATTTTTCGCACAGGCGTTTGGAGCCCAGGCCCAACTCGCGGCCAAAGCCCTGGTATTTGCCGGTCTTCTCCGACATCACCACCAACGCCTCGGCGCTGCCGAAATTCAGTTCCACGCCGTCGGTCTGCGCCTTGTCGATGACGCCCAACTCATACAACTCCATGGCCGCCGCTAATGTGACGCCGAATGAAATCGGGTCCATGCCGTGCTCGTTCATCATGAAGCCGGCGAAGGTCAGCGCGTCCAAATCATCGACGCCGATGACCGGCCCGAAGGCGAACGCGGTCTCGTATTCCAGCCCGCCGGAGGCCCCCCAATACTCGCTGCGCCCGGCGACGCTGAAATGCTGCGGGTCGATTCGGGCGATGCGCCCACAGCCGATGGTGCAGCCGAAGCATGCGGCGTTGGTGACCAGGTTGGTGTGGCCGTTGCGGTTTTTCAGCGTGACCGCCCTGGGGTTGATGTTGCCGACGCCGCCGAAACTGACTTTGCGGAAATTCTCGGTCGGCAGGCCGCCGAATTCCTGCATGTTGTCGATCATCGCCAATGTGCCGTAGCGCATCAGCCCGCGCCGCTCGCCGCTGCCGTGCAATTCGGCGTTGGCTTCGCCGGCCGCTTGCATAAACGCCGAAGCATTATCCGCGCGCACGCCGACGCTGCCGCGCGCCGCAATGGCCTTCAAGTTTTTGCTGCCCATCACCGCGCCGACTCCGGAGCGTCCGGCGGCGCGGTGCAGGTCGTTGACCACGCACGCAAACTTCACGCCGCGCTCGCCGGCCACGCCGATGGCGGCGATTTTCACCTGCGCATCCTGCTGTTGTTTGCGAATCCATTCATCCGCCTGCCACACCGACTGCCCCCAAATCTCGCCGGCCGGCAACAACTCGACTTCGTCGTCGCGAATCGACAGATACACCGGCTCAGGCGCGCGCCCCTTGACGATGAGCAGGTCGTAGCC
This sequence comes from Gammaproteobacteria bacterium, assembly GCA_028817015.1. Classification (GTDB taxonomy): domain Bacteria; phylum Pseudomonadota; class Gammaproteobacteria; order Arenicellales; family Poriferihabitantaceae; genus JAHRAW01. Next base: position 24,172 of record JAPPQJ010000008.1, on the reverse strand, counting down.
GGCGTATTTCAGTTCGGCGCCGAACTTGCCGCCGGAGTTGGAGCAGGCGATGGCGCCGGTCAGCGGGCCCTTGGTGATGACCGCGTATCGGCCGCTGGTGGACGCCATGGTGCCGGTCAGCGGGCCGGTGACGAAAATCAGCGCGTTGTCCGGCGACATCGGGTCGGCCGCCGGGTCCATCTCCTCCCACAGGTATTTGCTGCCGAGGCCCCGCCCGCCGAGGTAATCGTTCGCCCACTCCGCGTTCAGCGGCTCGGTGGAGATTTTGCCGAGGGTCAGGTTGACCTTGAGAATTTTGTTCTGCCAACTCATGCGATGCCTCCGTAAATGTCAGTCGATTGCCGATGACTACCGATTGTTACCCATTGGCGCAAGTAATTCCAGCCCCCTGCCGCCACACCCGCAGTCCACTCACCCGTCAGATCGCAGTCCGTTAAGCGGGCGTCTCGCGTCTTTTTCTTTGCTGCGCCCCTCTCCCCGGCCCTCCGGGAGAGGGAAACCGGCCGGGCGGGGGTGAGTTTCATTCCCCCGGCCCGGTCATCTTTTCCGGGCGCACCACCCGGTCGAACACCTCGGCGGTGACGAAGCCGCCCTCGACCGCCTCGGCGCGCAATGTGGTGCCGTTGGCATGCGCGCGTTTGGCGATGGCGGCGGCGTTGTCGTAGCCGATTTCCGGGGCCAGGGCGGTGACTAACATCAGCGAGTTGTCCAGCAGTTCGGCGATGCGTGCGCGGTTTGGCTCGATGCCGGCCACGCAGTGGTCGGTGAAACTGACCGCCGCATCGCCGAGCAGGCGGATGGATTGAAGGACATTGTGGGCGATGACCGGCTTGAACACATTGAGCTCCAGATGCCCCTGCGCGCCGGCCACGGTGACCGCCATGTGGTTGCCGATGACCTGCGCGCATACCATGGCCAACGCCTCGCACTGCGTGGGGTTGACCTTGCCCGGCATGATGGACGAGCCGGGTTCGTTTTCCGGCAGGCGCAATTCGCCGAGGCCGGAGCGCGGGCCGGAGCCGAGCAGGCGGATGTCGTTGGCGATTTTGTTCAGGCCGGCGGCGATGGTGTTCAACACACCGGACATTTCCACCAGCGCGTCGTGGCCGGCCAGCGCCTCGAATTTATTGGCGGCGGAAGTGAACGGCAGGCCGGTGAACGCCGCGACTTCCGAGGCGAAGTCTTCCGCGAATCCGAGTTTGGAATTGACCCCGGTGCCGACCGCGGTGCCGCCCTGCGCTAACGGGTGGAGCCGCTTCAGGCTGCCTTCGATGCGCTGATGCGCGAACTGCACCTGCGCGGCGTAGCCGGAAAACTCCTGACCCAAAGTCAGCGGCGTGGCGTCCTGCAAATGCGTGCGGCCGATTTTCACCAGGTCGGCCCATGCTTTCGCCTTGGCGCCGAGTGCGGCGTGCAAGCGTCGCAATTTCGGAATCAGCGCATGGTGAAGTTGCTCGACGGCCGCGATGTGCATGGCGGTCGGGAAGGTGTCGTTGGACGACTGGCTCAAGTTGCAATGGTCATTCGGATGCACCGGCGACTTGGAGCCGAGCACGCCGCCGAGTTGCCGAATGGCGAGATTGGCGATGACCTCATTGGCGTTCATGTTGGACTGCGTGCCGGAGCCGGTCTGCCACACCACTAACGGGAAATGGTCGTCGTATCGGCCGCCGATGACCGCTTCCGCGGCTTGCACGATGGCGGCGCCGAGGGTCTCGTCGAGCAACCCCTGCGCCATGTTGACGCGCGCCGCGCATCGCTTGACCATGGCCAATGCGCGGATCATCTCGCGCGGCATGCGTTCCTCGCCAATCTTAAAATTGCCGAGCGAGCGCTGCGTCTGCGCACCCCAGAGTCTGTCGGCCGGCACCTCGATGGCGCCGAAAGAATCGGTCTCGGTGCGGGTGTGGAGCGTATCGGGCGTATCGTTCATGGCGCGAGGGCGGCGGGTTGCATGCAGTATAGCAGTATACACCGCGCCGGAAATTCTCGACAAATCCGCCGCGCCAGCGGGTAAGATTCCGCTTCACCACACCCGCGGCAACCGCCCATCACCCTCGGCAACGGCATGCAGCCTTTCTCCGACATCCGAATCCTCGACTTGACGCATGTCATCGCCGGGCCGTTCTGCACCTACCAACTGGCGGTCATGGGCGCCGATGTGATTAAGGTCGAGCCGCCGGGACGCCCCGACATGTCTCGCGCCTCCGGCGCCGGGGCAACCATTGCCGCGGGCCTGGCCAGCGACTTCACCGCCCACAACGCCAACAAACGCTCGGTGTGCATCGACCTGAAATCGGCCGCCGGCGCGCGCATCCTGCGCCGCCTGCTGGCCACCGCCGATGTGCTGGTGGAAAACTACCGCAGCGGCGCATTGGCCGAACTCGGCTTCGACTACGCGGCGGTGAAGAAGTTGCGCCCGGACATCATCTACTGCTCGCTGACCGGCTTTGGCCAGCACGGCCCGCTGGCTGGGCGCACCGCCTACGACAACGTCATCCAGGCGTATTCCGGCCTGATGGCGGCCACCGGCGACGCCGGCACCTCGCCGCTTAAAGTCGGGCCGCCGGTGCTCGACTACGGCTCAGGCATCCAGGCCGCGTTCGCCATCGCCGCGGCCCTGTACCGGCGCACCGCCACCGGCCGCGGGCAGCGCATCGATGTGGCGATGTTGGACGCGGCGGTGATGATGATGAGTTCGCATGTGATGTATTTGCAGGCGGCCGGGCGACTGCCGCCGGTCACCGGCAACGACCACGCAAGCAACGCCGGGTATTGCTGCTACCCGACCGCCGACGGGCAACTGATGTTGGGCGCGTATACCGGGCGGCAGGCGCGCGACATGTGGACGGTGTTGGGCGACCCCGGACGCGGCCGGGCCGTGGAAAAACTGACCCCGGCCGCCATGGCCGAGCGTTTCCAGCGCGACCGCCGGCGCATCGCCGGCCTCCTGATAGCGCGGCCCGCCGACCACTGGGAAGCGGAGTTCAACCGCCACCGCGTGCCGGCGGCCAGGGTGCGCGCGCTGGACCGGGCGTTGGCCGACCGCCGGTTGCAAAGCCGGGCGGTGCTGCAGCGCGTGCCGGGCGCGGGCGCTGATGATGCGGCGGCACCGGCATTCCCGGTGGCCGCGTTCCAATACGCCGAGCCCGGCAGCGGCCCGGCGCTCAATCGCCCGCCGCCGGCCCTGGCTGAGCACACCGGCGAGGTGCTGCGGGAAATCGGCTACGGCGACCGTGAACTGCGGCAACTGCACGACCAGGGGGCGATTAAACTGGCGCCGGGCACGGAGGAGGCGGCGTGAACATCCTGCTTACCGGCGGCACCGGGTTGATTGGCCGGGCGCTGTGCCGGGCGCTGCTCGAGCGCGGTTGCGAAATCACCGTGCTCAGCCGCCGCCCGGCCACGGTCGGGGAGCGCTGCGGGGCGGTGCGCGCTATTCACTCATTGGACCAGTGGCGGCCCGGCGATAGATACGACGCGGTCATCAACTTAGCCGGCGCGCCCATCGTCGGCGGCCGCTGGAGCGCGCGGCGCAAGCGCACGCTGTGGGACAGCCGCGTCGCTTTAACCGAGGCGCTGGTGGAAAAAATCGCCGCCGCCGGGACCCGGCCCGGGGCGTTGCTTAGCGGCTCCGCGGTCGGCTTCTACGGTGACAGCGGCGACCTCGAAGTGACCGAGAGCGCCCCGGCCGGAGACGACTTCGGCGCGCGCCTGTGCGACGCCTGGGAGCAGGCCGCGCGCCGCGCCGAAGACCTGGGCGTGCGCGTCTGCCTGTTGCGCACCGGCCTGGTGTTGAGCCGCGCCGGCGGCATGTTGGCGCGGATGCTGCCGCCGTTCAGATTGGGGTTGGGCGCGCGCCTCGGCGACGGCTCGCAGTGGATGAGTTGGATTCACATCGACGACCAGGTCGCGATGACGGTCAAGTTGCTGTTCGAGGACGCGCATCACGGCGCCTACAACCTGTGCGCGCCCGAGCCGGTGCGCAACGCCGACTTTACCGCGCGCCTGGCGGCGACGGTGCACCGCCCGGCGGTGTTGTTCGCCCCCGCGCCCGTCATCCATGCGGCGCTTGGCGAAGCCGCGTGCCTGCTGCTGGGCGGGCAGCGCGCCGCGCCGGCCCGGATGACAGCCGCCGACTACCGCTTTCGCCACGCGGCGTTGGACGGCGCGCTGCAGCAGTTACTGTGAACCTCCGCCCGCGATTGAGTCCGGCGCCGCGCCGCCGCGCTACGGATGCGCCGGTGATGCGCGCCACCGCCGCGCGCGCGGCCGCTTCGCATGGATAGTCACGGCTTTCTGTTCAATTTAGTGGTGTTTTTGTCCGCCACGGTCATCGCCGTGCCGCTGTTTGCGCGCCGCGGCCTCGGCTCGGTGCTGGGCTACCTGGCGGCCGGCATCTGCATCGGGCCGTGGGGGCTGGGGCTGATTAACAATGTCGGCGACCTGCTGCATTTTTCGGAAATCGGCGTGGTGCTGCTGCTGTTCCTCATCGGCCTGGAACTGGAGCCGCGCAAACTCTGGGCCATGCGCCGGCCGATTCTCGGCGTCGGCGGCAGCCAGGTGCTGGTCACCGCCGCGCTGATTTTCGGCGTCGGCTTGTGGCTCGGGGCAAGGTGGCAAACCGCGGTGGTGGCGGCGCTGGGGCTGGCGCTGTCGTCCACCGCCCTCGGCCTGCAATTGTTGAAGGAAAAAAACCTCCTCTCCACGCCGGCCGGAGCAGCCGGTTTCTCCGTCCTGCTGTTTCAGGACATCGCGGTGGTGCCGATTATCGCGCTGATTCCGCTGTTGGGCTTCGAGGCCGCGGCCGCCGCCGGCGGTGCATCCACGCCGGTGATTATCGCCGTGGTGTTGGGCGTGCTCGTCATCGGCCGGTTTTTCCTGCGCCGTATCTTCGCGTTCGTCGCCGCCACCGGCGTGCGCGAGGTGTTCACCGCGCTGTCGTTGCTGGTGGTCGGCGGCTTCGCCATTCTCATGGATTACCTCGGCTTGTCCATGGCGCTGGGCGCGTTTTTGGCCGGCGTGCTGTTGGCCGACTCCGAATACCGCCACGCGCTGGAATCGGACATTGAGCCGTTCAAGGGCCTGCTGCTCGGGCTGTTCTTCATCTCGGTCGGCATGGCGGTGGACTTTGGCCTGTTGCTGGAAAACCCGCTGCCGATTATCGCCTTGACCGCCGCGCTGGTGGCGCTTAAAGCGGCGGTGTTATACGCCATCGCGCGCATAAGCGGACTGGACGCGCGCCAGCGGGGGGTGTTCTCGCTGACCCTCGCGCAGGGCGGCGAGTTCGGCTTCGTGTTGTTCGGTTTCGCGGTGGCCGCGGGGGCCATGGAGGCGGCGGTCGCCGACTTGTTGACCCTGGCGGTGGGGCTGTCCATGGCGTGCACGCCGCTTGTTCTCATCGCCAATGAGCGGTGGCTGGAACCGCGGTTGTTCCCGGCCGCCGAGCCGCGCATGGACGACATCACCGACAACCAGAACCCGGTCATCATCGTCGGCTTCGGCAGATTCGGGCAGGTCATCGGGCGCATGTTGATGGCCGGCAGAATCACCCCGACCTTAATCGACAACAACCCCGAACAACTCGAGCGGGTGCGCCGCTTCGGCTACAAATCCTACTACGGCGACGCCCTGCGCCTGGATGTGCTGCGCTCGGCCGGCGCCGCGCAGGCCAGGTTAATTGTGCTGTCGATGGCCGACAAGGAAACCGTCAACCAGGCGGTCGATTTAATCCGCAAGGAATTCCCCGGCCTGAAAATCTTCGCGCGCGCCTTCGACCGCGGCCACGCCATGCACCTCATCGACAACGGCGTGGACGGCTTCGCCCGCGAAACCTTCGCGGCGGCGCTGGAACTGGGCACCGACGCGCTGATGGAATTCGGCTTTAGCGCGCCGCACGCAAAGCGCTTAAGCGAGCGCTTCCGGCAATTCGACATGGACACGCTGCACCAGCAGGTGAAGGTTCGCCACGACGAGAAGGCGGTGATTTCAATCGCCCGCACGGCCCGCGACAATATCGAGGAAACCTTCGCGGCGGACCGGGAGCAGGACGAACGGTAGGGGCGGCGGCGCAACCCCAATCCGTCATTCGGGGCGATAGAAAAGCCTGCCCCGGTCCCGAACCCGGACAAGGAGTTCCAGCAACACCATTTTTCATCGACCCGGAACCCAATGCCTGTTTGCGGTGCCGGCAAGACCACCGGCGCGGGAGTCGTTGTGAAAAACCGCAGTCGCTGTTGTCATGTCAAATCCGCCGATGCGGCAAGCCTGCAGTTGGATAGGCGGTTGCGTCTCTAATCCCCGCCCGTAGGGAGAGGGAAATGTCCTGGTCAGCCCGCCCGCGCCGTCACCTCAATTTCGATTTTCATCTTTTCATCCGCCAACCCGGCGATAAACATGGTCGCAGCCGGGCGTGCCGCGCCCAGGTATTTCCTGAAAACCGGCCAGCACGCCGCATGGTCGCGCCGCTCGGTGAAGATGTAGCGCACGCGCACCACCCGGTCAAAACCGCTGCCGGCTTGTGCCAGGGCCTCGCCGATATTCTTGAAACATTGCTCGGCCTGCTCGACCACGCTGTCGGAAATCGTCATCGCCCGGTAATCGTAACCGGTGGTGCCGGCGACAAACACATAATCGCCGTCCACCACGGCCCGCGAATAACCGATCTTCGATTCAAATTCGGAGCCGCTTGAAATGAGTTTTCGAGTCATGTGAATCGCCCGCTTCCGGGGCAGTCTATCGCGGGCCGCTGAACCTGTTCAACGGCAAGCGGCCGGCTCGCTTTCCGGCCCTTCAGATGCGGTAATTTGCAAGGTCGGCTGAGATTAATTCGGCGACGTTCACGGCCACCGGCGCAACGGTGGCTTTTGCCGTATCGGGGCTGACTTTGCGGGTGGCCGCCGATACATGGACGGCGCCTATGGGGGCTTTGTCGTGATTGAGCACCGCGCTGCCGGCGACGATCTCCCCGACCCGGATTTCCTGGCAAGCCACCGCATAGCCTTGCCGTTTGGCCTGTTCCACGGCTTTCAGGATCTCCTTTTCCGTGGTCAAAGTATAGGGAGTGTAAGCGGTAAGGCGGGTTCTTTTTAGAATTTCCCGTATCCGTTCATCGGCAAGGTGCGACATGACCGCCCTGCCCCCTGCGGTGCAGTACAGCGGCACCCGGCGGCCCGCGAACAGCGACTTCATATAACTCTCGCCCTTTTTTCGCAGCGTGTAGAGCAATTCATCGGCGTCCAGAACCGAGAACCAGATGGTGAAAGGGCAATGAGTCTGCGTTTCGTCTATGTGGGCGGCGGCGACGCGGATCATCGGGTCTTGCCTTAGCGCGCCGTAACTGAGGTCCAAAAACCGCGAAGCCAGCCGGTAGGCGCGCACCGGGTGCGTATCCTTTACCAGAAAGCCGAGTTGAACCAGGGTGAAGACGCAGCGTTGCACGGTGCTGATATCGAGCGCGGTGCTTTCCTGAATTTTCCCCAGGCTAAGACCGCGTTCCGAGTGCTGGATCGCGTTAAGCACCAGAAAAGCCTTGTTCAGGGAGCCCACAAAACGGGAGTCGGTTTTGTTCGGCACGGGGTGGCCTCTTTGAGAAAATGCGCAAATTTGACAAATTGCGATGTACGCGATAGCATCCCGGAAATGTCATTATAAGATAAAAATTATCGAATAGCGACATCACATCACCTCTGCCACGACTGGATTTCATATTAACCCATCTTTTCCACAGGAGGCCATCATGTACGCGAAAAAGATGATTTTGGTTGCAGCGTTGCTGGGCTGCGGGGCGCTGCACTCCGCCTGGGCGGGCAAAAACGATGACACGCTGCGCATCGGTTTCACGCGGGAAAGCGACACCCTGGATGTATATTTCAACGCCACTCGAGAGGGCGTGGTAATGGCGCATTTGATTTGGGACGCGCTTTTGTGGCGCAACCCGAAGACCGGGCAATACCAACCGGGCCTGGCCGATGAATGGGCTTTTATCGACAATCAAACGCTTGAGTTCAAGTTGAAACGGGGCGTCAAGTTTCACAACGGCGAAAAGTTTGACGCCGACGATGTGGTCTATACGATGAACTGGATCTCCAACCCGGAAAACGGAGTCAAGGCGCGCCGTTTTGTGGACTGGATTAAAGTCGCCGAAAAAGTGGACTCGAACACGGTGCGCATCATCGCCAAAAAGCCGTTTCCGGCGGCGCTCGAGATGCTTTCGAATTTGCTGGTGATTTACCCCAACGAGTATCATGCGGAGGCCGGGCCCGATCTGTTCGGGCGCGCCCCCGTCGGCACCGGGCCTTACGCCGTCACCGATGTGGACATAGGAAAGAAAATCACCTTTCGCGCCAACCGCGAGTACTTCGGCGGCAGTAAAGGCGCCCCGGCTATCGGCAATATCGTGGTCTCCAACTTCAGCGACAAAAACACGCTGCTCGCCGAAGTGTTGACCGGGCGCATTGACTGGATGTGGAATGTGCCCGCGGACCAGGCCGAAAAACTCCAAAACAACCCGCAATTGCAAGTGGTCAACGAAAGCACCATGCGCATCGGCTTCGTCGTGATGGACGCGGTCGGGCGCTCCGGAGACACCCCGTTCACCAAGCGCAAAGTGCGTCAGGCGGTGGCGCACGCGATCAATCGCGAAGCCATCGTAAAGCACCTGGTCAAAGGGCGCTCCACGGTCATTCACTCCGCCTGCTTTCCGACCCAAATCGGTTGCGAGCAAAGCGTCCGGAAGTATGAATACAATCCCGACAAGGCCAGGCGTTTGCTCGACGAGGCCGGGTATCCCGACGGCTTCCGGGTCGATTTGCACGCTAATCGCGACCGCCCGTATGTGGAGGCCATTTTGAGCGACCTGCAGGAGGTCGGCATCGACGCCAACCTGGTGTATATCAAATGGCCCGCGTTGCGGGAAAAAAGGCGCGCCGGCAAGGTGGCCTTGCAGCACACGACATGGGGTTCTTATTCCGTCAACGATGTGTCCGCCGTCACCAGCGTGTTTTTCAGCGACAATCCGGACGACTACGCCCACGACCGGCAAGTCAGGCAATGGCTGGCGGAGGGGGACAACAACACCGATCTTGAGGTTCGCAAGGCGGCCTACAGTAAAGCCCTGCGGCGAATCGCCGAACAAGCCTACTGGGTTCCCACCTGGACATACAATGTCAACTATGTGTTCAGCAAGGACCTGAACTTCACCCCTGACTATGATGAGTATCCTCGATTCTACCAGTCATACTGGAATTGACCGGCCGCGTGACGGCCGCGTCGGCGAACCGATTTCCCGCAACCGCCGATGACGCGATATGTGATTGGCCGCCTGGCGTTGGCCGCGGGCGTCATGCTTGTGGTTTCGATGCTGAGTTTTTCGATGATCTATATGGCCGGGGACCCGGCCATAACCATCGCCGGAGAATCCGCAACCGACGCGGACATCAATGCGGTGCGGAAATTCTACCGCTTTGACGACCCCATTTACGCGCAATACGGCGCCTGGATGGCGAATGCCCTGCGCGGCGATTTTGGGCGGAGCTACTATCTAAGAGCGCCGGTCGGTGAGTTGATTACCGACAGGTTTCCGACCACCCTGCTGCTCGGGGGGCTGGCCATGCTGTTTGCGATGGCGCTGGCGGTGCCGCTGGGCGTGGCGGCGGCGGTTAAGCCGAACAGCCTGGTGGACCGGCTGAGCCTGATGATATCGGTTCTCGGTCAGGCGCTGCCGGGGTTTTGGTTCGGGCTGATGCTGATCCTGTTGTTCAGCGTCAAACTCCGCTGGCTGCCGCCTTCCGGCACGGAAAGCCTGAAAAACTTCATCATGCCCGCGATCACGCTGGGCTACTACGCCACCCCCGCCATGATGCGCCTTACGCGCACCAGCATGCTGGATGTGCTGGCTTCGGATTACATTCGCACCGCTCACGCCAAAGGGCTGCACCCGGCGGTGATTTTATTCAAACATGCGCTGCGCAACGCCATTGCCCCGGTGGTCAGTCTTGCGGCGGTGCAACTGGGGTTTATGCTCGGCGGCTCAGTGGTGGTCGAATCGATTTTTTCCATCCACGGACTTGGCCACCTCGCGTGGGAGTCCATCTCACGCAACGACTTTCCTCCGGTTCAAGCCATCATCCTGACTTTGTCAATGTTGTATGTGGCGCTGACTTTTTGCGCGGATGTCTTGAACGCCTGGCTTGACCCCAGTATCCGTTTGGAATAAAAAAAATGGGCGGTTTCACTTCTCACGCCGGCGCGCCGGGAAAATCGTTCCGCGGTTTTTTGTCCCACCACGGCCTTGTTGTCAGCGGTGGCATACTGGGGTTAATCTTTATCGGGGCGGTTTTTGCCCCGCTACTGAGCGCATACGATCCCTACACTCAAGACCTGGCGAACCGCCACATCCCTCCGGTTTGGTATGAACGGGGCACCTGGGAGCACTTCCTGGGCACCGATGCGCTGGGCCGGGATTACTGGACGCGCCTGCTTTACGGAGCCAGGGCCTCGCTTTTCATCGGTTTCGTTTCGGCCACCATCGCCGGTTTGCTTGGAGTCGCCCTGGGAGTCAGCGCCGGATACTTCGGCGGCCGCGTTGACGCGGCGATAACGTTTTTGATTAATTTGCGCTTGTCGTTGCCGGTCATTCTGGTCGCCCTCGCGGTTGTCGCGCTGTTCAGCGGGACCTTTCTTGTCATTGTGGTGTTGCTGGGATGCCTGCTGTGGGACCGCTATGCGGTGGTAACGCGCACGCTCACGAAACAACTCAAGGAAAAAGAGTTTATCGCCTCATCCGTGGCGCTTGGCAGTTCGCGGACGGGCATTATCGCCAAGGATATTTTGCCCAACCTGGCGAACCATCTGATAGTGGTCTGGACGCTGGAAATCGCTCACGCCATCCTGCTTGAAGCGGCGCTGTCTTTTCTCGGGCTGGGCGTTCAACCGCCCACGCCATCCTGGGGGCTGATGGTGTCGGAAGGCAAAGATTTGCTGTTCTTTGAGGGCTGGCTGATCGCCATTCCAGGCTGCGCATTGTTTCTGCTGGTGCTGAGCATCAACCTTGTCGGCGATGGAATTCGCGATGTGACCGCCCCCGAAAATTTGACATGACCGACAGCAGCCGAAACAACTACAGCCGCAGCATCGCCATATCCAAACCCGGAGTCAGCAGTAAAAACGGCCTGGTCACGGCAAACCACAGAAGCGCCTCGGCGGCCGGTGCGCGGGTGCTGGCGCGGGGCGGAAACGCGGTCGATGCCGCGGTCGCCACCTCGTTCATGCTTGGGGTCTGTGAACCGTGGATGAGCGGTGTGGGGGGTTGCGGAGCGATGCTGATTTACTCGGCAAAGAGCGATTCCGTGGAATCCGTTGATTTTGGCACGGTATCGCCCTTGTCCCTGAATCCCGACGACTATCCGCTGCGCCAGGACCACCGGGAAGAGCGCTTCGAGCCGATGTTTAATTGGCCAAAAGTCGAGCAAGACCGCAACCTGATCGGCGCCCCCTCGGTATGCGTGCCCACGACCGTGCGCGGGATGGGCGCGGCGCATGGGCGGCATGGCACATTGCCGTGGCGGGATTTGGTCATGCCGGCTGCGCATGAAGCCGCGCGCGGCGTGCTACTGGACAGTTATGCGGGTTTATTCATCGGCGGCGCGGCCGGTGAGTTGCGGCGCTTCCCTGAAACCGCGGCGATGTTCCTGACCGACGGCCTGCCCCCCAATGTCGCGTGGACCGGCGGGCGGGCGGCCACCCGGCCCATGCCGGAACTGGCGCGCACCCTGCGCCGCATCGCCGACCGGGGCGCCGATGAATTCTACAGCGGCGAGACCGCGGATGAACTGGTTGAGGACGTGCAAAAGGCCGGCGGCAAACTCTCGCTGGAGGATATGCGCGCTTACCGGCCGATAGTGCACGCGGTGCAACCGGTCACGCGCCTGGATCACGATATTTACATCGCCTCGGAGTTGGGAGGCGGCGCCAGCCTGGTCGATGTGTTCAACATGCTGGAAGGCGCATCGTGCAGCCAATCGGGCGCTCCCGGCGCCGGCGACGTGGCCGGTCTAATCGACGCGCTTAACATTAGTTTTAGTCGCCGCCTGGCCACCATGGGGGACAGCGGCGAAGCCCGCCGGCCCGGTTGCACCACGCATTTCAACGTGGTTGACCGGCACGGCAACATGGTGGTCGTCACGCAGACACTGCTCTCCGTGTTCGGATCCAAACTGTTGTCCGGGCAAACCGGAATACTGCTCAACAACGGCATCTTGTGGTTCGACCCGGCCACCCGCTCGCCCAACTCTCTGCGCCCGGGCAAGCGGCCGTTGAACAACATGTGCCCGGTGATCGCCGCCCGCCGTGACGCGGACCTCATGATTGGAATCGGCGCCGCCGGAGGCCGAAAGATTTTACCGGCGGTGGCGCAAATCCTGTGGCGCATGCTGCGCTTTGGCGCCACGCTGGAAGAGGCCTTCCATGCCCCGCGTTTTGACACCAGCCGGCATACCCGGGTCGTGGCGGATTTTCGTTTGCCCGAAGAAATAGTGGCCGCGCTGAAACGGCGCTACGCGGTGGAATTGACCGAGCGGCACTTTTACCCGTATACATTCGGCTGCCCTTCGGCGGTGCTGCGCCAGCACGGCATTAACACCGGATGCACGGAAGTTTATTCGCTGTGGGGGGATACGGTTACCGAGGATGGCCGCATTTCCGGAACGGACTGCGGGCATGAATAGCGCGCCCGTCTTAAGCGTCAGGGATGTGAGCATCGCCCTGCCCGCCAGCGGTGAGCGCGCCTACGCCGTGCGCAACATCAGTTTGGATGTATACCCCGGGGAGACGCTTTGTATCGTGGGCGAATCCGGTTCGGGAAAATCCGTTACCGCGTATGCCGTCATGCGGCTGCTGCCGAAAATGATGCGCCTTGAAAGCGGCGCGATTTTCTTTCGCGGCCGCAACATTCTTAACCTGTCCATGGCGGATGTGCGCGCCCTGCGCGGAAACGCCGTCAGCATGATTTTTCAAGAGCCGATGACCGCGCTCAATCCTTCCTTCACCATCGGCAATCAATTGCGGGAAATGTATTCCCGGCGCCCAAAACCCGGCGACCCAAAGGGGCCGCCTCAGCGCGCCGCTTCAATCCTTGAATTGCTGGAAATGGTGCGGCTTCCCGACCCGGCGCGCCTGCTTGGGGCTTATCCGCATCAATTGTCCGGCGGCCAGCGCCAGCGAGTGATGATCGCCATGGCCATGGCCCTGCAGCCGGCTCTTTTGATCGCCGACGAACCGACCACTTCGCTGGATGTGACCACCCAGGCCCGCATTCTGGACATTTTTCGGGACCTGCGCGAAAACAACGATACCGCGATTATTTTCGTCACCCATGATTTCGGCGTGGTCGCCGAAATCGCCGAACGAATCGTGGTGATGGAGAAAGGGGCAATTGTCGAGACCGGAACCGCCGGGCAGGTGCTCAACACCCCGCGCCACGCATATACGCGCAAATTGATTGCCGCAATTCCACGCATGAGAGCCGAAAAGAAGGCGCTTGCCCCCGGCGCCGGGACCGTGCTGAAAGCCGACGGCATCGGCAAAACCTTTTACACTCGCAGGGGTTTGACAAGGCGCCTCTACACCGTCGCCGCGGTCAAAGATGTGAGTTTCCATCTCAAAAAAAGCGAGGCGCTCGCGATAGTGGGTGAGTCGGGCTCGGGGAAAACCACTCTGGCGCGGTGTCTTATGCGCCTGCTGGAAACGGATGCCGGGACACTTAAGATAAACGGCGTTGATTTTATGGCCCTGCGCGGGGATTCCCTTGTTCGCCATCGCCGCGCCATTCAAATTGTTTTCCAGGATCCGTACAGTTCGCTGAATCCCAGAAAGACGATACGCGACACACTGCTGCAGGGCCCGGCTAACTTTGGCGTTCCCGGGCCGCAGGCACTGGCGCGCGCCCGGCAATTGCTGAGGACGGTACAACTCGACGAAAACGCGCTGAACCGTTACCCCAATCAATTTTCCGGCGGGCAGCGCCAACGAATATGCATTGCCCGCGCGCTGATGCTGTCGCCGGACATTCTGGTCGCTGATGAGGCGGTGTCGGCGCTGGATGTTTCGGTGCAGTCGGAAGTGTTGAAATTGCTTGATGACATACGCAACCGGACGGGCCTGACGCTGCTGTTCGTCACCCATGATCTGCGGGTCGCGTCCCAGGTCTGTGACCGCGTATTAGTGATGAAGGATGGCGGCGTGGTGGAGCATGGCCCGGTGTCGGAGGTTTTTAACGCCCCCCGGCATCCCTACACCCAAACGCTGCTGGCGGCTATTCCGGGCCGCCACTGGCGGTCGCTGTCGTAACCGGCGCCATCGCAGACTCCCCGCTTACCCGGCGCATGCCGGTCGCCGATGCAAATACGGTATGTCGGCCCGGCTATGGACATCACCCCCCGCTGCCGGGCACAATCGGGATCATCCGCCGGTTGCAGTGCCTGCCGGGGGCGGCTCATTTGCGTTTCTTCGCTTTCCGTTGGAGAGAACCATGCCCGTACAATCCGAAACGATTCGCTACCGTAGCGGCGACACCAACCTGCAAGGCTATCTAAGCGGCGACCCGCACACGCCGACGCCGCGCCCGGGGGTGCTGGTGGTGCACGAGTGGTGGGGTTGCAACGATTACATTCGGGGGCGCGCCGAGCAACTCGCGGAGCGCGGTTACACCGCGCTGGCCGTGGACATGTATGGCAACGGGCAAACCGCGCATACGCCGGACGGCGCCGGGGCGCTGATGAATGCGGTGCTCGGTGACCTGGAAACCGGGCAGGCGCGCCTGCGCGCGGCATATGATCTGCTGGCCGCGCGCGATGACACCGATGCCGGCAGGATCGCCGCTATCGGCTATTGCTTCGGCGGCGCGGTGGTGTTGCACGCCGCGCGCGTGGGCCTCGAGTTGGCGGCGGTGGTCAGTTTTCACGGCGCGCTGGGCAGTTTTCACACTCCGGCGCCGGGCGGCGTCAAGGCGCGCATTTTAGTCTGCCACGGCGCCGCCGATGCGCTGGTGCCGGACAGCGATGTGGACGCCTTCAAGGCCGAGATGTCGGCCGCCGGGGCCGATTACCGGTTCATCGCCTACCCCGGCGCGCTGCACGGATTCACCAATCCCGGGGCCACCGAAAACGGCACCAGGTTCAACCTGCCGCTGGCCTATGACGCCGACGCCGACCGGCAGTCGTGGCAAGATATGACAGCGCTGCTGGACGAGGTTTTTGGCCAGTGACAGCGGGGGCGCCGGGTCAACGCTTGTGGCCACCGGAACTAAATGCTGTTTGCGGGGTCACCACTGCATGGCTTTCTTTTTCCCGCCGTCTTTTTCCAACCACTTGGCGCGCGAAACCGGCGCAACTGAAAAGACGGCGCGCGTTTTTACCGTTCCCCAAAACCGGCGAACCGATCATGAACCAGCCAAACCTTTTCCTGCTGGGCGGCGTGCTCGGCATCGCGCTGCTTGTCTCTGCACCCTCCCGCGCCGTCGCCCAAACCTCGCCTGCGCCGCCGCCGAGCATTCCCGAAACCGTCATCGAGACCATCACCCCGGCGGTCAGCCGCGACATCGCAAAGGGCGCGATGGAGATGCTGGCCGGCGGCACCTGGGTCAACAAGAGTTACGACATCCACGGCCGCTGGAAAATCGTCGCGCGCGACGGCAAACGCTATATTGAATTCGACCGGGACTTCAAAACCCGCCGCGGCCCGGACTTGAAGGTCTACTTGTCTTCGCGCCCGCTCGAGGCGCTGACCGACCGCACGGTCGCGCCCAGTTCGGTGGAAATCGCCCCGCTCAAGGCGCCGCGCGGCGCGCAGGAATACGAAATTCCGGCGCATATCAACCTGGGCGAATATCGCTCGCTGGTGATCCACTGCAAACGCTTTTCCCACCTCTGGGGCGGCGCTGCAATTTCCCCTTGATGTTCCCCGCATCGCCCTGACGCCAACCGCCCCCGGACCGGCTTCAGCGGCGGGGTGCGCCTTTGATGTAGTAGCATAGCGGCATGAAGTATCTGCCGCTGCACCACAATTTCACCGGACGCAGTTGCCTGGTTATCGGCGGCGGCCCCGTTGCCGCCAAGCGCGCGGCGCGGGTCATCGAGGCCGGCGGGCGCGTGGATGTGATCGCCTCCGCCGCCGGTGACGACCTCAAAAACCGGGTCGAGGCGGCCGGCGGGACGGTGGCGCTTCGGCCCTTTGCGCCGGGGGATGTCGGCCCTCAATATGCGCTGGTGGTGGCGGCCACCGACGACCGCGAGGTCAATCGGCGGGTGGCCGCCGAAGCCGGACGGCGCGGAATCGCGGTCAATGTGGCCGATGATGCGCGGCGCTGTGATGTGGTCTTCCCGCTGACCATCGACCGCGACCCGATTACCATCACCGTGGCCAGCGGCGCCGCCTCGCCGACCCTGACCCGGCTGCTGGGCGAGCGCATCCATTCGCTGGTGCCGAGCGGCTACGGCGAACTGGCGCGCCTGGTCGGGCGTTTTCGCAAACAGGCGCAAGCCAGGATCCCGAACACCGCCGAGCGCATCCGCTTCTGGGAAAACATCCTGCAGGGAGTGGTCGCCGAAAGCGTGTTTTCCGGAAAGCCCGCCGAGGCGGCGCGGCTGCTGACTCAGGCGCTGGAATCTCCGCGCGCCAGCCAGGCGCTCGGCGAAGTCTATCTAATCGGCGCCGGCCCCGGCGACCCGGATCTCCTCACGCTGCGCGCTTTCCGGCTGCTGCAACAGGCCGATGTGGTGCTGTATGACCGCCTGGTCGCTGCGCAGATTCTGGAGATGTTGGGCGCCGACACCGAGCGCATCTATGTCGGCAAGCGGCGCGCCGATCATTCGGTGCCGCAACACAACATCAACCGGATGCTGAGCCGCTACGCGCGCCAGGGAAGGCGGGTGGCGCGGCTTAAGGGCGGCGACCCGTTCATCTTTGGCCGCGGCGGCGAGGAGATCGAGCACCTGGCCAGTCAGGGGATCCCGTTCCAGGTGATTCCGGGCATCACCGCGGCCAGCGGCTGCGCCAGTTACGCCGGCATTCCGCTGACCCATCGCGACCACGCGCAGTCGGTGCGCTTCGTCACCGGCCAGTTGCAGGACGGCAGCGTCAACCTCGACTGGGAGTCCCTGGTCGCCCCCGGGCAGACCCTGGTGTTCTACATGAGCCTGAACGGCCTGCCGATCATCTGCGAGAAACTGCTGGCGTTCGGGCTGACGCCGAGCCTGCCGGTGGCGCTGGTCGAGAAGGGCACCACGCTGCAGCAAAAAGTCCATGTCAGCACATTAGGGGAAATGCGCTCGGTGCTGGAGCGCAACGAAGTCCGCGCACCGACCATTTTCATCGCCGGCTCGGTGGTGTCTTTGCACCGGTCGCTGAACTGGTTTCGGACTTCCTGATGGGTTGCCGGGCGATGCGGTTTTTGCCGGCCCGATTTCGGCCGCCCCCGGCCTTGCTTCTGGGCGGGCCAAATGCGGCGGCCTCAGCGCTCATCCGCCGGCTTGGGAGAGTTCCGCCGTTTCCCGAAAGCGCGCTAAAACGGCAAATCCAAACCCGGCCGGGTTGACTCCAGCAATTGGCGAAACCGGGACTGAATCATTTCCAGTTGCCGCCGGTTGCCCGCCTCGAAACGCAGGATCAACGCCGGCGAGGTATTGGACGCGCGCACCAACCCGAAGCCGTATTCAAAATCCACCCGAATGCCGTCGATGTCGCTGACCACGGCGTCTTCAAAGCGCGCGTTGGCGGCCAGTTCATCGACCAGTTGATAGTGCGCGCCCTCGGCCATGTCGATGCGCAATTCCGGGGTGTTGACGGTGTCGGGCAGCGCGGCAAAGATGTCGCCGGGGGAGCGGCGCTCGGCGGCCAGCAGTTCGCACAGGCGCGCGCCGGCGTAAACGGCGTCGTCGAATCCCCCCCAGCGGTCGTTGAAGAAAATGTGCCCGCTCATCTCCCCGGCCAGCGCCGCGTTGGTCTGGCGCAGTTTGTCCTTGATGAAGGAATGGCCGGTGCGGCACATGGTCGCGATGCCGCCGCCGGCCGTGATGGCCCGCGCCAGCACCTGCGAGCACTTGACATCGAAAATGATCTCGGCGCCGGGCCGTTCGGCTAAAACGCGCTCGGTGAACAGCAGCATCAGCCGGTCCGGCCAAATCACGCTGCCGTCCGCCGAAACCACGCCGAGGCGGTCGCCGTCGCCGTCGAAGGCCATGCCGAAATCGGCCCGGTGGCGCGCCACCGCGGCGATTAAATCCTGCAGGTTTTCCGGGCGGCCCGGGTCGGGATGGTGGTTGGGAAAACCGCCGTCGACTTCGCAGAACAACTCAACCACCTCACAGCCGATGTCGCGGAACACCTGTGGCGCGACCACGCCGGCCGCGCCGTTGCCGCAATCGACCACCACCTTGAGCGGGCGCCTCACGCGCACATCGGCGGCGATTTTTCGGCGGTAGGCGGTCAGCATCTCGCGGGAATGCAGCACGCCGGCGCCGCTCGAAAAGCGGCCGTCTATGACGCGCTGTTTAAGGGACTGGATGGCGTCGCCAAACAGGGTAACGCCGGCGATCATCATTTTGAGGCCGTTGTATTGCGGCGGGTTGTGGCTGGCGGTAACCACCGCGCCGGTGCCGCCGCATTCATTGGCGGCAAAATACAACACCGGGGTCGGCACCAGGCCGATGTCGGCCACATCGCAGCCGCTGGCCAGCACGCCGCGGGCCAGTGCGTCGGCCAGTTGGGGCCCGCTGGCGCGGCCGTCGCGCCCGATGACGAATTCACCGCCGCCCCGGCGTTGCGCCTCGCTGCCGAGCGCGCGGCCAATCCGCTCCACCAACGCGGCGGTTAAATCGGTCTCGACCACGCCGCGGATGTCGTAGGCGCGGAACAGGTGATGGGGAAATTTCATGGCTTCAGCGGGAACCGCCCGGGTTGCAAATCAAGCGCCGCCATGCTGTGAGCGGCGGCTTATGCTTTGTGAATGGCGCGCCCGTCCACCGCCAGCGCGGCTTCGTGCACGGCTTCCGACAGGGTCGGATGGGCGTGAATGGTGCGCGCCAGATCCTCGGCGCTGGCCTGGTATTCCAGCGCCAGCACGCATTCGGCGATCAGTTCGGACACATGGGGGCCGATCAGGTGCGCGCCCAGCAGCCGGTCGGTGTGGGCGTGGGCGATGAGTTTGACCATGCCGACCGGCTCCTCCATGGCCAGGGCCCGGCCGGTGGCCGCGAACGGGAAAGTGCCGGCGCGCACCGGCACCCCCTGCTCGGCCAATTGTTTCTCGGTGCGCCCAACCCAGGCGATTTCCGGCGCCGTATAGATCACCCAGGGCACCGTGTTGAAGTCCACATGGCCGCTGCCGCCGGCGATGCGCTCGGCCACCGCCACGCCCTCCTCCGAGCCCTTGTGCGCCAACATCGGCCCGCGCACCGCATCGCCGACCGCCCACACGTTGTCGGCCGCCGTGCGGAACCGGTCGTCAACCTCAATGAAGCCGCGAGCATCCAGCGCCACACCGCTTGAAGGCGACAGCAAGCCGTCGGTGGCCGGGCCGCGGCCGACCGCGATGATGACGCGCTCGAACTCGACCTCGTGCACACGACCCTTTTGCCGGTAGGCCATGCGCACCGCGCCGCCCGCCTTTTTCCGCTTCTCCACTTTTTCCACCTTCTGCACCGTGGCGCCTAAGCGGATGTCCAGGCCCTGGCGCTTGAACTGGCGCGCCGCTTCACGGGCGATATGGCGGTCGACGGCGGGGAGGAAGTCGTCCAGCGCTTCGACCATGACCACTTCGGCGCCTAACCGCCGCCACACGCTGCCCAGTTCCAGGCCGATGACGCCGGCGCCGACCACTCCCAGGCGCGCCGGCACCTGCGCAAACCCCAGCGCGTCCGTGGAGTCGACCACGGTGTCGTGGTCGAAGGGAATGCCGGGCAGTTCGAGCGGCTGCGAGCCCGGCGCCAGGATGATGTGGGCGGCGCTCAGGCGGCGCACCGCGCCGCCCGGTTCGCTGACCTCGACCATGCGGTTTTCCAGCAATTGGGCGCGCCCGAGAATGGAATCGACCGCGTTGGCCTTGAACAAAAGGGCGATGCCGCCGGTCAGTTTGCCGACTATTTTGTCCTTGCGCGCCAGCATTTTGCCGATGTCCATCGAGGCGTTGTCAACGCGAATGCCATGGCCGGCGAACCGGTGGTTGAGGCGTTCAAACTGCTCGGACGAATCCAGCAGCGCCTTGGACGGAATGCAGCCGACATTCAGGCAGGTGCCGCCCAGCGACGCCCGCCCGCGGGCGTCGGCGCGCTCATCGACGCACGCGGTTTTCAGCCCCAACTGCGCGCAACGAATGGCCGCGACATAGCCGCCCGGCCCGCCGCCGATGACGATGACATCGTATGATTCAGGCATGGGACCGCATTGAAAGCATGTCGGTTGATTCGGCCATCAGTGCAAGTGGCAGCGGATCGAATCTCGCCCCGCTTCCTTCAATATCCGGGGCGTCTCTTCTCGCGTCCACCGATCTTCACGGAAACACATGGACACAGGCGCGTAACCGTCTCGTTTACAAACATCAATTTTCAACATTGAAAGCCTCGACATGACAAAATCGCCCTCATCATTCCCGGCGAAATCGCGGCCCCGGCCAAAAAAACAAAAGGCGTTATCCGTTCGTGATTCATCACCGCCTTGTCCTCCCGCTTATGCCGCGCTTTGCTCTAACGCGGTTGCTTGGAGGTCGCCCTTGTAGAAATAATGCCCCCTGAGTCCTTTGACATTGAAAATCAATATCTCCGAATGGAATAATATGCCGTCGAAAACATCTTTCGGCAGGCTGATGATGGAGCAGATTTCAGGGTATGTGCCGTCGGCGAACTTGCGCCATCTTTTGGATTGCATGGTCTGATTCAAGCGCAGTCCATACGGGGTGAACAACACCATCGGCACATTTTTGCCGAACAATTCCACCGCCTTCTGCAGCCAAACCTCGGGGAGCAGCGGCCTTCCGCCGTATTTGTTCAGCAAATGCCGTTTTGTCTTGGAGTCTATGTTAAACGGCGGATTCATGATGACCAGCCCGGGCAAATTTCGCATCTCAGACCGGCTCATCTCCAAATAATTCCGCACCCTGGTTTTTGGAAAACCCTGGTCTTCAACATCTACTCCGACAACACTGAATCCGCCGCCCTTGAACGGCCTGAGCAACGAGCCTTCACCCACGCACGGGTCAAGCACGGGTTTCGTTTGGTCTATCTTGTCGCGCAACAACGCAAAGAGAAACCGGCTCACGCCCGCCGGCGTCTGGATGGTCGACTTCTTCTGGCGGTCGTAGAAGTTGTTTCTGTCAACCCGATACATCGGTTTCCCCCGCCGTCCATTAAAGTTGCAGCAGCATTCGCGCCGGGTCTTCCAGCATGTCCTTGACCGCGACCAGAAACCCGACCGCCTCGCGGCCGTCGATGATGCGGTGGTCGTAGGACAGCGCGACATACATCATCGGGCGGACCACCACCCGCCCGTCTTCGGCCACCGGGCGCTGCTCGATTTTGTGCATGCCCAAGATCGCGCTTTGCGGCGGGTTGACGATGGGCGTGGACAGCAGCGAACCGAACACGCCGCCGTTGGTGATGGTGAAGGTGCCGCCGGCCAAGTCATCGAGGCTGATCTTGCCGTCGCCGGCGCGCTCGCCGAATTCCCGAATTTGCGCCTCAATGCCGGCGAAACTCAGCCCCTCGCAGTTGCGCAGAATCGGCACCACCAGGCCGCGCGGAGAGGACACAGCGATGCCGATGTCGCAGTAGTTGTGGCGCACGATGTCGGCGCCGTCGATATAGGCGTTGACCATCGGGAATCGGTGCAGCGCGGCGACCGAGGCCTTGACGAAAAACGACATGAAGCCGAGGCGGCTGCCGTGCGTTTGCTCAAACGCATCCCGGTATTTAGCGCGCAAATCCATCACCGGCTGCATGTTCACTTCGTTGAAGGTGGTCAACAGCGCCGCGCCGCGCTGCGCCTCGACCAGGCGCTCGGCGATGGTGCGGCGCAGGCGGCTCATGGGCTCGCGGGTTTGTTCGCGGGTTTGGGGCGGCGCCGGCTGCGGGCCGGGCGCGGCCGGTTGCGGGGCCGGAGCCGGGCTCGAATGGCCCGCGCACGGGCCGTCCGGGGCCACCTGGTCGCTGATGAAGGCTAACACATCCTCTTTGGTGACCCGACCGTCACGGCCACTGCCGGTGATCGCGCTTATGTCCAGCGCGTGCTCCTCGACCATGCGCCGCACCGCCGGACTCATGGGCGAGTCGCCGCTTGTATCGCGCGCTGTTTTGTCCGCCGCCTTGTCCGCCGTTTCATCCGCTGCCTCACCCGCCGCTTCATCCGCCGCGCGTGCCTCCATTCGGGCCAGCGCCTCGCCCTCCTTCACGATGTCCCCGGCCGGGTGGAGGATTTCGGTAACCACGCCGTCTTCGGGGGCCGCCACTTCGAGGACGATTTTGTCGGTCTCGACCTCGACCAGGATTTCATCGCGGCGCACACGGTCGCCGGCCTGTTTGTGCCAGTCCAGCAGCAACGCATCGGCGACCGATTCGGGCAGGACGGGGACTTTGATTTCTATCGACATGGCGGGGGTTTCAGTGGTCAGTGATCCCGGTCAGCGCCTGCTCAACCAGGCGCTGCTGTTGAATCTGGTGCAGTTTGTAGTAGCCCACGGCCGGCGACGGCGAGGCCTCGCGGCCGACATAGCGCAACTTCTGGCCGGGCTTCAGCGCGGCGCGCAGGTGGTGGCGGGTCGGATACCACGCGCCCTGGTTCTGCGGCTCTTCCTGACACCAGACGACTTCAGTGGCCGCCGGATAGTTGCGCATCCCGTCAGCCAAATCGCGGGCGGGGAACGGATAGAGTTGCTCGATG
The DNA here is from genome assembly GCA_028817015.1 of Gammaproteobacteria bacterium. Classification (GTDB taxonomy): domain Bacteria; phylum Pseudomonadota; class Gammaproteobacteria; order Arenicellales; family Poriferihabitantaceae; genus JAHRAW01. The sequence goes on along the minus strand of JAPPQJ010000008.1, from coordinate 1,249 downwards.
CGCAAGATGGCGGCGTCGGTGATTTCACGCCGCCGGCGCTCGGCCAGCAAATCGTAATAGACCTTGCCGCTGCACAGAATCAGGCGCGAGATGCGGCCGGGGTCGGCGGCGGCCTCCGTATCGCCCAGCACCAGATGGAACTTGCCGCCGCTCAACTCCGCCGGCGACGACACCGCGGATTTGTGGCGCAGCAGGCTTTTCGGCGTCATCACCACCAGCGGGCGGCGCAGCGGGCGCAGGATTTGGCGGCGCAGCATGTGGAACATCTGAGCCGGCGTGGTCGGCACGCACACCTGCATGTTGTCTTGCGCGCACAGTTGCAGGAATCGCTCAAGGCGGGCCGAGGAGTGCTCCGGGCCCTGGCCCTCCATGCCGTGCGGCAGAAACAGGGTCAGGCCGCACACGCGCTCCCACTTCGCCTGCCCGCTGCTGATGAATTGGTCGATGACCACCTGCGCGCCGTTGACGAAATCGCCGAACTGCGCCTCCCAAATCACCAGCGCGCGCGGCTCGGTGGTGGCGTAGCCGTATTCAAACCCTAACACCGCTTCCTCGGACAGGAACGAGTTGATGACCAGGTAGTTGCCGCGGCGTTTGGCGTTTTTTTCACCGCCGGGCTCGTCATCGTGCAAGTGCTGCATCGGAATGTGGGTGCGCGCGCGCGACTGGTCGTGCAGCGTGACATGGCGGTGGGCGAAGGTGCCGCGCCCGGCGTCCTGGCCGGACAGGCGCACATCGAAGCCGTCTTCGAGGATGGTCGCATACGCCAGCAACTCGGCGCAGCCCCAGTCCATCGGCGTCTCGCCGCGCGCCATGCGAATGCGCTCATCCAGCACCTTTTGCACGCGCGGATGCACGCCGAAATCCTCCGGCGTCTCGGCCAACTTCCGCGCCAGCCGCGACAAGGCTTCGGCATCGACCGCGGTCACCGTGCCGTCGTCCCAGTCGGTGCCGAGATACGGCGTCCAGTCCACCATCAGGCGCGCTTTGTTGGGGTCGATGACCTGGCCGGCGACCACATGCCCGTCGTCCAACTGGCGGCGGTAGGCGTCTATCATGTTGCGCGCCTCGCCGGCATCGACCACGCCGGCCTCGGCTAAACGCTCGGCGTAGATGTGGCGCGGCGTCCGGTGCGGCTTGATTTTTCCGTACATCACCGGCTGGGTGATGCCCGGCTCGTCGGCTTCGTTGTGGCCGTGGCGGCGGTAGCAGACGATGTCGATAATCGCGTCGCCGCCGAATCGCATGC